>SVIE01000036.1 GCA_015069625.1 Clostridiales bacterium
CCAAAGAAGGCATCAACGCTGCTATGAAGGCTCAGGCTACTGAATCTTTCGGATACAATGAAGATGAAATCGTTTCTTCTGACGTTATCGGTATGAGATTTGGTTCACTCTTTGATGCAACTCAAACCATGGTTTCTAAGATTGACGACGATACTTACCAAGTACAAGTTGTTTCTTGGTATGACAACGAAAACTCTTACACCAGCCAAATGGTTAGAACCATCAAATACTTCTCTGAAATCAAGTAAGAAAGTTAAAAAACAAAAATCGAAAGGCAAGATTTATCTTGCCTTTTTATTTTTTCATATTGACAAATAAAATATGCAAGTGTAAAATAGCATATAGTGAAACTATATGAGAGGGCCAAATGAATAAGGTAATTTTAATTTCGATAGATGGAACAAGGGCTGATGCAATTACTAAAATTAACCATCCGTTCGTAAATTTCTTAATGGAAAACGGGACGTATTGTTTGAACGAGAAAACGGTTTTTCCGTCTGTAACGCTTCCTTGTCATTATTCAATGACGCATAGTGTTCCCCCAGAACGCCACGGTATGACGACTAATCAATTTATGCCACCTGTTCGTCCGGTAGTGGGATTGTTTGAACAAGCAAATTGGTACGGCGCAAAAGTTGCAATGTGCTCAAATTTCGTAACCTTGCGTGATCTTGCAAATCCTGAAGTTGTACACGTTGCTTACTTTTTGAAAATGGCGCATTACGAAGAAGAAGATTGGAGAGTAGTAGATAAGGCGCTTGAATTTATGGATACGGAAAAGGCGGAATTAGTTTTTGTGCATCTTGTTGATACCGACCATTACGGCCACGATTATGGTTTTATGAGTGATAAATATTTAGAACGCCTATCTATTGCGTACGATTTAGCGCAGAAGATTTATGACGTGGGCAAGGATGAATATACCGTTATCGTTACGTCAGATCACGGTGGACACGATAGAGTTCACGGCACGGAAATGGATGAAGATATGCACGTTCCCTTCTTTATGGTAGGTGAAAACGTAAAAAAGAATCATGAACTTAAAGAGATGAGTATTCTTGACGTAACCCCTACGATTGCAGATGCAATGGGTCTTGATATACCGGGCATTTGGGAAGGCAAAGTTATCAATTATAAGAAATAGGCTCGTTCCCAATCTGCGATTAATAAAGCGCAAATAATAAACTTCGTGATAGTTCGTTAAACCCCTTGTTAATATGTATACTATTAACTTCGGGATTTGCCTGCTCTCACTTGTTTCTTATTCGTTCTTTTAATTAATCTCCGATTGATCACTCGCCTTGGCTCTAACCCAAATTTCAAAAATTTAATACAATTCAAAAGGCTAACGTTCCCGTTAGCCTTTTTGTTTGTAATTTTTTATTTTTTGGGGATAAAATTTTCAAAAATAATGTTATCAGAAAAGCGCAATGCTTTTTCTGCTAGTTGTTCGTTTGTTATAGTCCAAGCAAGTAGAAGTTTATTTTTGGTTTTGCGTTCTTTAAGTGGGTATGCACCGTGATAATAACTAATAAAATCAGGCTTTATTAAAAAGTTTAGTGGCATATGTTTAACGATAAATAAATTAAACCTTTTTATAGGGAAAAGTTTGGGCATTCCAAGAACACCCCTAATAAATTCCGGCGCAAGTTTTTTCACCCTTAAAAGTTTTTTAGGGTTAAAAGACTGAATAGCAAATTCCCCTTGATATTCTCTAAGGATTTCCACCGTTTTATCAACAACTTCCATGCGTTGTGTCGGCTTAATTTCAATTAAAAGTGGAACTTTTCCGTCTACGAGAGAAAGTAGCTCTTTAAGGGTTGGAATTTGATTATCCGTGCCTAAAATTCTAAGCGATTTTAACTCTTGTAAACTTTTTTCGTTTGGCTTACCACTTACGCCTGTAAGTCGTGAAAGTTCGTCGTCATGAATAACTACAATTTCATTGTCGGTGGTAATATAAACGTCGATTTCAATAGCAAACCCGTGATTAATGGCATTTTCAAACGCAGGCAAAGTGTTTTCTGGAATTTGTTCGTTCCAAAGTCCCCTGTGTGCAATAGGAGTATTAAAAAGCCAACTGCTTGAAGGTATTCTCATGAACTCACCTCAATAAATTACTTGCAAAAATTACATTTTTGCATTATACTGTTTTCGTACGGTAAAATTATACCGAAAGGTAAAAGCGATGTCAATAGATAAAAAGAAAATTAGAAACTTTTGCATAGTAGCACATATCGACCATGGCAAAAGCACGCTCGCAGACAGGCTTATGGAAAAAACGGGGCAAGTTAGTGAACGTGATATGGAAGAACAGCTTCTAGATTCAATGGATTTAGAAAAGGAACGTGGTATCACCATAAAACTCACGCCGGTAAGAATGTTCTATAAGGCAAAAGACGGGGAAGAATACGTTTTCAACTTAATCGACACCCCAGGTCACGTGGACTTTACTTATGAAGTTTCCCGTTCGCTAAAAGCGTGTGAAGGGGCTATTTTAATTGTAGATGCAACACAAGGCGTACAAGCGCAAACGCTTGCTAACGCATATCTTGCAATTGATAACGATTTGGAAATTATGCCCGTTATCAACAAGATGGATTTGCCGTCTGCTATGCCAGACGAAGTTGCAGATGAAATAGAAGAAATTTTAGGTATTGAAGCGCATGACGCTCCTAGAATTTCCGCTAAAAGTGGACTTAACGTAGAAGAAGTTTTAGAACAAGTCGTTCATAAAATTCCTGCTCCGCAAGGTGATGATAACGCCCCGCTAAAAGCACTTATATTCGATAGTTATTACGATAATTTTAAGGGCGTTATTTGTTTCGTTCGTATCATGGACGGTACTGTTAAAGTTGGTGATAGAATAAAAACGTTTATGTCGAATAAACAGTTTGACGTAACCGAAGTTGGTGTATTTAGCCCCAACTTAACGCCTAAGGAAAGTTTAACGGCAGGCGAAGTTGGATATATTGCGGCAAGCATTAAAAGTATTGAAGATACGGCTGTTGGCGACACTATAACTAACGCAACGAACCCTGCTCCTGCACCGCTTGACGGATATAAAAAGGCACTTCCTATGGTATTCTCGGGTGTGTTCCCGCTTGATGGAAGTAAGTTTGACGACCTTAAAGACGCACTTTTAAAACTAAAACTTAACGACGCTGCTTTATCCATTGAACCAGATAATTCTGCGGCGCTTGGCTTTGGATTTAGATGCGGATTTTTAGGGCTTTTACACATGGACGTTATTCAAGAAAGAATTGAAAGAGAATTCGACCTTGATATAATAACCACCGCTCCGTCTGTATCTTATAAAGTGTATAAAACTGACGGCACGGAACTTACCGTGGAAAACCCGTCAAGACTTCCCCCTGTAACCGAAATTGATTATATGGAAGAACCAATGATTAAGGCAAGCATCTTCACTCCCCCAGACTATATCGGACCGATTATGGAACTTTGCCAGTTTAAGCGTGGTGAATATAAGGATATGGTATATCTTGATAGTAGGCGTGTGGAACTTAAATATATTCTTCCGCTTAACGAAATTATTTACGACTTTTTCGATAGCCTAAAATCTCGCACCAAAGGATACGCTTCGTTCGACTACGAACCGTGCGGATACCAAAAGAGCGATTTAGTTAAGTTGGATATGTTATTAAACGGTGACGTTTGTGATGCGCTTTCTATTATCGTTCATAAAGACAAGGCTTATGAACGTGGCAGAAAAATTGCAGAAAAACTTAAAGATGCAATTCCAAGGCAGATGTTTGAAATTCCTATTCAAGCAGCGGTTGGCGGAAAAGTAATCGCACGTGAAACGGTTAAAGCATTTAGAAAGGACGTTCTTGCGAAATGTTACGGTGGGGACGTAACCAGAAAGAAGAAATTATTAGAAAAGCAAAAAGAAGGAAAGAAGAAGATGCGTTCTATCGGAACGGTTGAAATTCCGAGTGAAGCGTTCATCTCAATACTTAAAACGGATAACGAAGATTAAAATGAGTGGAATATACGTACACGTACCCTTTTGTAAAAGCAAATGCACCTATTGTGATTTTGCGTCATACCCTGAAAAACTAGCCAAGGCAGAAAGTTATTTCGCCTGCCTTTATCGTGAAATAAAGGGCAGGGGGATGCAACTTAAAGATAAAGTATTTGATACGGTTTATATCGGTGGCGGAACTCCGTCAATCGTAGATGCCGATTTAATAGTTGGAACTTTGCGCCAAATTCGTAACTGTTTCAACCTAACTAAAAATGCCGAAATTACAATTGAAATTAACCCAGGCACTATAACCGAAGAAAAGGTTAAAAAGTATAAGAGCGTGGGAATAAATAGGTTCAGCATAGGACTTCAAACAGGATTTAACGATCAATTAGAACGCCTAAATAGAATTCACACGGCAAAAGATTTCTTGCTTTGCACAAACCTACTTAAAGGTGAAAATTATAGTGCGGACGTGTTAATCGGACTTCACGATCAAACGGCAGAACAAGTTCAAAAGACCTTGCAACTTGCTATTGCAGGCGGGGTAAGCCACGTTTCCGTTTATGCGCTAACACCAGAAGTTGGAACGCCTATTTATTCTGATTATCTAAACGGACTTTTACCGTCTGATGACGAAACGGCTGAACTTTATGAAACGGCTAAAAATTACTTAAAAGAAAATGGATTTGAGATGTATGAAGTTTCAAATTTTGCCAAGAAAGGTTATGAATCCAAGCATAACATGAATTACTGGGAAAGGGGAGAATATATCGGCGTAGGCGTTTCCGCATCATCATTTATCGACGGCAGAAGATTTACTAACTCGTATAGCGTTGAAGAATACATGAACGCAATAATTCTCAACAAGTTTCCAGAAATATCTTCGGAAAAAATCGAAGGAGAAGATGCTGAATTTGAATTTATTATGCTAGCCCTTCGCACAAAAAAGGGTATGTCGGTAACAAAGTTCAACGCATTATTTGGTGAGGACTTTGCTAAAAAATATGCAAAAGCACTTCAAAAAGAAGCAAAATATATAGATTTTGACGGAGAAACGTTAAAAATTAAAGAAGAATACATGTACGTTCAAAACAGTATAATTACCGAATTTATGAATTAAATCTATTCGACAATAAAAGGGGAAAAATTAAAAAATCCCCTTTTTTTAATGCCTTTTGGTATGGTAGCATAATCCGTGCGAGAGGGCGAGATGACCGTTTATATCGAATACGTAATAATAGATAATTTGGTAATAGATTATATGTTGCTAAAAGCCACGTTCGCAATAACAGGAAGTAATTGTTCAAAAACGTGGCTTTTTCTTTGTGCTGTTTTAGGGGCGGGGTTTGCACTCATTCTGCCGTTAATGAATTTTAATAGCCTTTTGGTAACGTTAATTAAAATTGTTTTCGGGCTACTGCTTGTGGTTATAGCGGGCAAGTATAAAAGCGTAAAGGAATATTATATCAACTTTCTCATATTTATTCTTTTAACGTTTGCAGTTGGCGGAAGCGTGATAGGAATATATTCAATGCTAGGGATAAACTATTCAAGCGAAGTTTCAATAGCACTTATGGTAATGCCTGTTTATGTAATAATTAAGATAATAGTTTCAGTCGTAAAGTTTATTTATAAGCGCAAAAACGTTATGACGGGGGTGTTTGAAACGGAAATAACCATTGAAAACGTTACAAAAAAATGTAAAGGTTTTTTAGATACGGGTAACGGGTTATATGATGGTGATAGCCCCGTTATAATTTGTGGAATGAAACTTGCAAAGGAACTATTAGTTAATGCGCTAACAAAACCGCTTAAAAGGATAACTGTGAACACGGCAACAGGACAAAGTATGATGTTTGCGATAAAAACGCAAAGCGTAAAGATATATATTTGGAATAAGGAACATATATTTAATAACGTAACGCTCTGCGTTACAAAAAATCCACTCGGTGTAGGGTATGACGTAATTTTACATCCTGCGCTATTTAAGGAGAACTGTGTTGATAAACGTAAAATCTCTGCTTAAAAAGTTAATTTGTGCATTTTCATTAAACGAAAACTTGCTTCACTATATCGGTGGAAGCGAAGCCTTGCCTGCGCCCTATTCGGTAGATGAAGAAGCGGAAAAATTAAGCCTTCTTAAAGACGGTAACGAACAGGTTAAAAACGACCTTATCGAACACAATTTAAGGCTTGTTGTATATATTGCAAGGCGATTTGAAAACACGGGCGTGGAACTTGACGATTTAATTTCCGTTGGAGCGATAGGGTTAATAAAGGCGGTCAATTCGTTTGATGCGGAAAAGAACATAAAACTTGCCACCTTTGCGTCAAGGTGTATTGAAAACGAAATTTTAATGCACCTAAGAAGAACGGTAAAACTGAAAAGCGAAGTGTCTTTCGACGAGCCGTTAAATACCGATTGGGAAGGCAACGAACTTCTTTTATGCGACGTTATGGGCACGGATAGCGACGTTGTTTATAAGCGCATAGAAAGTGGGGTGGAAACCGACCTATTAAAGCAAGCACTCGAACGGCTTAACGGCAGAGAGCGTGAAATAATGGAACTTCGTTATGGACTTAACGGTTTAGAAGAAAAAACGCAAAAAGAAGTTGCCGATATGCTTGGCATATCTCAAAGTTACATATCTCGACTAGAAAAGAAGATAATAGGTAGGTTACAAAAGGAGTTTGCCCGCATGATTTAAGATTTAAGGGCTTATAAATTTCGTTCTGCGTCGTTTCTGTTTCGTGTTTCGAGTTCGATAACCAAAAAGGTTTATCTCATCCGAAACACTTCACGAGCCTAGCATAACTCGTTCCTAAGCCCTTAAATATATAGCGTGCGTTCCCCAAAATCGTTTGCGAGCCTTGTATTGCTCGTTCCTAAACCCTTAAATAAAAACTTTGCGCATCCGTGAATAAAAATTTTTATAATGACGATACTTAAATAATCCCGATAGTGTTTACATAGGAGGGATTTATGGCAAAAGTAGTCATTTGTGGTGTTGATACGTCAACACTACCAAAACTTACGGAAAAGCAAACGAATGCACTTCTGGAAAAAATCGCCGTGGGCGACGAAAGGGCAAGGGAAGAATTTATCGTGGCAAATCTACGGCTTGTGCTATCGGTAATCAAGCGTTTTTGGGCAAAGAAAGCCAACTCTGACGATATGTTTCAAGCGGGGTCAATCGGGCTTATAAAGGCAATTGATAACTTTAACCTATCCTTTGGGGTTAAGTTTTCCACTTACGCCGTACCTATGATAATAGGTGAAATAAAGCGTATTCTTCGTGACGGAAACTCTATGAGAGTTGCAAGAAGTATTCGTGATACCGCCCAACTTGCACTTAAAACCCGTGCCGAACTTGAACAACGTGATGAAGAAGCAAGCATGGAGCGTATAGCCCAAGAGATGAAAGTTAAACTTTCCGAAGTGGTTTACGCATTAGACGCAATTTCAGATACCGTTTCTATTTACGACCCTGTTTATAACAATAATTCGGGGGATACGTTACTACTCATGGATCAACTTGGTGACGATAAAAACACAGACGAGAGTTGGACGGAGAAGGTTGCGCTTGACTGTGCGCTAAACAAGTTAGAAGACCGTGAAAAGCGCATTATCTATTTAAGGTATTACGAAGGCAAAACGCAAACGGAAATTAGCGAAGAGATAGGTATTTCGCAAGCGCAAGTATCAAGATTAGAAAAAACGGCTTTATCCACAATAAAAAACCGCATGCAAATATAACACACGCCCCCTTTTTCACGGGGGCTTTTTATAAATATAGGTTGTAAATAATTAACAATAATGTTATAATAAAAACAACTTAACTTTTTAGGAGAAAAGTTCAATGAAAAAGAAGTTTGTGGCGATTTTATTTATGCTAATGGCAGTGTGTCTGTCAGCGGTTTGTTTTACGGCATGTTTTGGCGGTGGTGATCCTGTTGCAGTTGAAAGCGTGACGCTTAACAAAGCGAACTTAACGCTAGAAGTTGGGGAAGAAGAAACGTTAACCGCAACTGTAACTCCAAGTAACGCAACGGATAAAAGCGTAATATGGGCAAGTGAAGATGAACAGATCGCAACCGTATCAAACGGTACAGTAACCGCTGTAAGCGAAGGGGAAACAATAATATCTGTAATCACGTTTGACGGACAAAAAACGGCAAGTTGCATGGTAACGGTAGTTTCTGCAGACGGTCCAACAGACCCAGAAAATCCCGTCGATCCCGAAGAACCAACAGACCCAGAACAGCCTACTGATCCTGAAAGCCCGATCGATCCAGAAGAACCAGTTCAAGGAACTGAAGGATTAGTGTTTACAAAAATCGACGGAAAAGAAGAATATGCAGTAACAGGAGTGGCAAATAGATCTGCAACAGAGATAGTTATTCCTACGACATATCTGAATTTGCCTGTAACAAGCATAGGCGATAGTGCGTTTGTTTCTTGTGAATTATTGACAAATGTAGAAATACCAAATAGCGTAGAAAGCATAGGCGATAGTGCGTTTATTTCTTGTATTTCATTAACAAGTGTAGAAATACCAAATAGCGTAACAAGTATAAGTGATTCGGCGTTTGCATATTGCTACTCATTAACAAGTGTAACGATACCAAATAGCGTAACGAGTATAGGCAATGATGCGTTTAATTCTTGCGTCTTATTAACAAATGTAACGATACCAAATAGCGTAACGAGTATAGGTAATAATGCCTTTTATTCTTGTATTTCATTAACAAGTGTAGAAATACCAAGTCGTGTAATAAGTATACGTGATTATGCGTTCAGCCATTGTAGGTCATTAACAAGTGTAACGATACCAGATAACGTAGAAAGCATAGGCGAACAGACGTTCTTTGGTTGCACGTCATTAACAAGTATAACAATACCAGATAACGTAACAAGTATAGGTAATGCGGCGTTTGGAGATTGCTATAGATTAGTAGAAGTAATTAATAAATCATCACATATAGCCGTAACAAAAGAAAGTAGTGATAACGGACGTGTTGGATATTATGCAATATCTGTATTTAATAGTGGTGATACGTATGTTAATAAATTTTCAACAGATAGCGACGGATACGTAACTTATACAGATGGCGAAGAAAAAATGCTTGTTAATTATGTTGGAGACGCAACCGATTTAACCACGCCAAGTGATATAACCGCAATAAATCAGTATGCTTTTTACGATAATGACAATATAACAAGTATAGTTATACCCAACAGTGTAACAAGTATAGGTAATGATGCGTTTACTTTTTGTGAGGCATTAACAAGTGTAGAAATACCAAATAGCGTAACAAGTATAGGCAAATACGTCTTCGCTCATTGTACCTTATTAACAAATGTAGAAATACCAAACCGTGTAACAAGTATAGGTGATGGCGCATTTAATGCTTGCTACTCATTAACAAGTGTAGAAATACCAGAAAGTGTAACAAGTATAGGTGAATCTGCGTTTTATGGTTGCTTTAGATTAGTAGAAGTAATTAATAAATCATCACATATAACCGTAACAAAAGAAAATAGTGATAACGGATATGTAGGATATTATGCAATATCTGTATCAAATTGGGATGATAGTTATGTAAGCAAAATATCTACAGATAGTAACGGATACGTAACTTATACAGATGGCGAAGAAAAAATACTTGTTAATTACGTTGGAGACGCAACCGATTTAACCATGCCAAGTGATATAACCGCAATAAATCAGTATGCTTTTTACGATAATGACAATATAACAAGTGTGGAAATAGGTGGCAGCGTAACAAGTATTGGCACACAAACATTCTATAGTTGTAACTCATTAAAAAATGTAACAATAGGAGAAGGCGTAACAAGTATAGGAGAATCTGCGTTCGCTTATTGCTACTTATTAACAAGTGTAACGTTTATCGACACGTCAGATTGGTACAGAACAGATAGTTTTTCTGAATGGCAGAATAAAAATGGTGGAACACAAATGTCGGTAACTAATCCATTATCTAACGCAACGAATTTAAAGTCATCATATTCCTATTACTGGTATAAAATTTAGCCATAAAAAACAGAAAACCGCTAGGGGGAAATCGTCTAGCGGTTTATTTTGTCATTTTATTTAGCCTTTTTGCATATATTGACAGTATGGATTTAAGTTTTAGAGATTTGAAAAAACGTGACGTAATAAACGTGTCTGGCGGAGCTTGCCTTGGTAGAATTATAGATATCGTTTTAGACTTTCCAAAAGGTATAATGACGGGAATAGTTGTTCCAGGGCGAAGGGGTAGGGGAATATTCGGTTTTTTTAATAAAACGGATATTTTTATTGATGAAAAGCGGATAATTAAAATCGGCAACGACGTGATTTTAGTGGAATTAAAAAGTCATCAAGGTTACACGCCCGAGCGTCATCATCCTAAACCGCCACCCGACTGTCCGCCACCACCAAAGCCGTGCAAACCGAATTGTCCGCCAAATCCGTGCGGGCCGTTTAACCTTTCATCCGACAATGAATATGAAGAATATTAAAAAAGGCGGTTTTCCGCCTTTTTGTTATGATGACACGTAAAAATAAAGCCAACACCCCTTGAAAAAGTATAAAAAAAGGTGAAAGGTTAAAC
>SVIE01000037.1 GCA_015069625.1 Clostridiales bacterium
CCAATTTTGAAGATAGACAAATTGAAGTTTTACACAATTTCTAAAACAGCAAAATCGTCAGTATTTTCCTAATGAAAAACGAGCAACTGAACTGATGAGGTTCAATTGCTCGCCTAGTGGTTGCGGGGAGGGGATTTGAACCTCCTGACCTTCGGGTTATGAGCCCGACGAGCTACCAAGCTGCTCCACCCCGCGATATAAGTTGCACTCAAAATGCTTTCATATAATATACTATATTTTTACGTTTGTCAACCGATAAACGCCTAAATTAAAAATTTTTACTCCTTTGCTTGTAATTTTTCTTCTTCAATGGTACAATAATTAACGAATCGGAACGATTTTATACTATTTTCCGACGTTAAGGTGCATTGTGAACGTTAATTTATCCGCTTTGACAACTGAAAATGACGTTATTGCCGTCGCACTCTCTGGGGGTAGCGACTCTATGGCGTTACTTAACTTTATGCAAAGTCAAGCGGAAAAATACCACTTCACCGTGATTGCGCTAAACGTGGAACATGGGATTAGGGGCGACGCTTCAATTTCCGACACCGAATTTGTTAAAAACTACTGTAAAGCGCACAACGTCCCCCTACTTTCCTACTCTGTTAACGCAAAAGAATTAGCGACGACGGAAAAAATTAGCCTAGAAGAATCGGCAAGAATTTTACGCTATCAATGTTTTTATGATGCAATCACAAACGGCAAATGCACCAAGGTTGCAACGGCGCACCACCTTCGTGATAATGCGGAATCGGTATTATTTAACCTTCTTCGTGGGACGGGGCTTAAAGGCGTTTCCGGTATAACGCCATCTTTTGAAAATAAAATTATTCGTCCGTTTTTAACCGTTAAAAAGGAAGAAATCGAGCAATATATTCTCGATAACAATATTCCTTACGTTACTGACGAAAGCAATTTCGACACAGACTATACGAGAAACTTTATTCGTGCTAACGTTTTGCCAGAACTAAAAAAGGCTTTCCCCGAAGCAGAAAAAAGTATTTCACGCTTTTCGGAAATCGCACGCCAAGATAACGAATTTTTAGATTTAACGGCTCAAAAATCGGTTAAAATTTCCGATCAAAAAGTGGAAATTTTACTCCCCTTACACCCTGCGATTTTAAGCAGAGCAACGGTTATTGCACTAAAATCATGCGGAATACAAAAAGACTGGGAAAAGGCGCATATTGATAGCGTTATCTCGCTTGAAAAAATGCAAAACGGAGCAAAGGTTTCACTACCTAAAAACGTTACCGCAATAAGAGAGTACGACCGCATAGTTTTTTATAAAACTAGCGAAAAACCGCACGAAACCCCTATAACGTACCCCTTTGAACGTGTTCAATTTGGCAAAAACACCATTACGACAACAACAGTCAATCCACAAAATATCGACCTTAAATCAGGGCTTATTGCAGATGCAAATAAGATTCCATCTACCGCTATTATCAGATACCGAAAGGACGGGGACGTATTCACCAAATTCGGTGGTGGGACGAAAAAATTAAACGATTATTTTACCGATAAAAAGATTCCGCAAAGGTTACGAGATGGCATACCACTTCTTGCAAGCGATAACGTGGTTTACGTAATTTTCGACATTGCCGTTTCCGACCTTGTAAAAGTGGATTCTTCCACCACGAACGCAATTAAATTTGAAATAAAATAAAAAAACTACGAGTCGCTTAGGTCGTAGTTTTTTAATAATTTGTTTTTGGATTATCCGTTCTTTCAAGTAGGTAATCAATGGAAACGTTGAAATAATCAGCAAATTTTATAAGCAAGGCATAATCTGCTTGGCGTTGGCCGTTTTCATATCGGCTAACGCTATTTTGATTTAAGTCTAAATCCATTGCTAATTTCAGTTGCGAGATTTTTCGCTCTTCTCTTAATTTTTTTAATCTCATATATTTTTCCCCTTGACTTTATTATACCGTTTTGGTATAATCCTAATATCCCGATTTGGTATATTTTTATACTATTTTGGGGAAATACTTATGTTTAATTTTTATTGCGCACCCAAGCAATAAAAACAGGAGGTTTATTATGGGTAGAATTTCAGTACACAAAGTACTATGTTTGGCAATGTCTATTGTGGGCTTTTTAATGTTAGCATTTCCACTATGGATATATTCTTCGTATCGTGTAACATTTACTTACTTAGGTTTTGAAATGTTAAAATTTCCAGATCTATATGGATATGGTGTCCTATTAGGAATCCTATCTTTATTGCAATTAGGGGCTGTTGGACTTATCGGCTTAAACATTTACTCTCTTTGCGCTCCGCAGAACACCCCCAAAATTTTCCGTTGGTCGATAATCTTCCTTCCTATTTCTGCATTTGTTTATTTGATTGAAGGTGTTGTTTTTGTCGCTCTTGAAGGCTCTGGCTTTACTCTTTCATTTATCCCTTTCTTAATTATTATCGTATTGCTTATCTTTACTATTAGATATTCACGTAGAGAAGGAAATCAAGCTCCAACACAACAAGCACCTGCAACACAGTCTTCTTATAGCAATGCTCAATCGGCATCTTCTAGCAATCCACAAGTTGCAATCAACGCTTCTTCAGTAGAAGATGGTTCAATTTATACGGTGAACGGCGAAGCAAAAATCTTAAAAGTTTATGATGAATACGTTACTATTGAAACGTTAAGAAACGTTCGTTCTTTCTTAACCAACAATTTCTTTGGTGGAACAAAGAAAATTTATTATGAAAACGTTATTGGTGTTCAATTTAAGCCATCTGGCAATTTCGTTTTAGGTTATATTCAAATTGAACTTGCAAATGATCATGCTAAGGACAACTTTAACAGCGAAGGTAGTGTAACTTTTTCTAACACAAACGTTCCTAATGAATTTGCACGTGAAGTTGCTACCTTTATTGAAAACAAAGCTCATGAAGCAAAAAAGCCACAGGTCGTTGCTACAACTAGTGTTTCTTCTGCTGACGAATTGTTGAAATACAAATCCCTTTTGGATCAAGGCATCATTACCCAAGAAGAATTTAATGCAAAGAAAAAAGAATTATTAGGATTATAAAAAAACACAAACAAAAATCCGACGAAATTTCCGTCGGATTTTCTTTTTATCTTTTCTTTTTACACTTTCTTTTTGGGGACGATTTTTTCTTTCTTTTTAATGCGCCCGTGCTCTATCGTGATGCGGGTTGCTGTCATATCACGGAATACAGTCCTATCGTACCCTGTCGCAGTAAACACCGTTTGCATATGCTCAACAGACGCTATAAGTTTCTTTTGACGCTTTTTATCAAGTTCAGATAAAACGTCGTCTAAAATAAGAATCGGATACTCGCCAAACCTTGCGTTGAACGTTTCCGTTTCGGCAAGCTTAACGGCAAGCGCAACCGTACGTTGTTGACCTTGCGAACCGTAATGACGAACGTCATCACCATTAAGCATGAACTTAATATCGTCACGATGCGGGCCGATTGACGTGTACCCTAAACGAATATCACGTTCTATACACTCTTTAAGGTTTGAATACATTTGCTCGGCAATCTCTTCTTCCGTGCCCTCGTAACCACTTTCCGTGCGCATTTTAAGTGTTTCAGTTCCGCCCGAAAGCATTGCGTGTTTTTCTTCGGCAATCGGAGCGAGCGTGGTTAAAAATTCGTTACGTGTTTTGATAATCTTGCCTGCTTGCTGGCATAGTTGCTTATCCCAAATAGGAAGAGTGTCCGCCACCATTTCCTTATTCGGCTCTTTTAGTAGATTATTTCTCTGCATTAAAATCTTATTGTAGCGTTGAAGGGCATAAAAATAAGCCTTGCTCATCTGCGAAAGAGAAATATTAAGAAATCTTCTTCTATCTTCTGGGCTTTCCTGAACGAGTTTCAGTTCCCCTGGGTTAAAGAATACGCTGTGGATGTTGCCCATAAGTTCGCCTATTCTTAAAACTTTAAGCCCGTTGACGTAAACTTCCTTTTTATCCGACTTATTAAAGGCAATTTTAACCGAAACGTTTCCGTATTGCGAAATTGCAGTTCCAGAAATTTCCGCCACGTCCTGCCCGTTTCTAATAACAAGTTTATCTTTGTTGGCACGTGGAGAATAGCCGGTGCAAAGGAAAAAGATTGCTTCGGCGCAGTTTGTTTTGCCTTGGGCGTTTTCACCCGTTAGCACGTTTATTCCGTTTTCGAACTCAAAAACTTCTTCTTCGTAGTTACGGAAATTTTTGAGATTTAAGGTTGAAAGTTGCATAATTTAAAATGTTTTAAAAAATCTTTGTCTGATTACTTTATTTTTTTATAATTTTATTATATAATATCTTTCACCTAAAATGCAACTGATAAAAGGAAAAGATGATATGGAAAGTTACGAGATTTTATGGAAAATGACGCTTCCGGAACTAGAAAAGACGGTTTCGTCCGTTTCATACGACACTTACATACCGCAACTAACCCCTGTAGATATAACGGACAATAAACTTGTTCTCTGCACTCAAAGCAAACTTTTGGCTACCGCAGTACAAAGCCCTTTAATGAGTTCAAGAATTAAAGATGCGCTCACTAAGGTGAACGACGAAGTAACTGATTACACCGTTGTTGTGGCTTCTAGCAGAGAAGAATATTTAAATATGCTTGGCGAAGAAGATAGAGAAAAAGCCGAAGTTTCGGCAAGCGGTTCTCCTATCAACCCCAAACTTACCTTTGATTCGTTTGTAGTTGGTTCTTCAAACGAGTTTATTTATGCTGCCGCAAAAGCGGTTGCAGAAGCACCGGGTGATGCTTATAACCCCTTATTTATTTGGGGCGGTACAGGACTTGGCAAAACACATATTTTAATGGCTATTGCTAACTACATTAAAAAGTATAGCCCTTCTACCAACGTTGTTTACACCACTTGCGAACAGTTTACTAATCAGTTCATTGAAGGAATTAGCAAAGGAAAAGGCACGGGTTTAGATTTTAGAAAGAAATATCGTAACGTTGACGTGCTTTTAATCGACGATATTCAGTTTTTAGCAAAACGCCAAGGAATTCAAACGGAATTCTTCCACACTTTTAACGAACTTATTCTTCAAAATAAGCAAGTTGTTCTTGCTTCCGACCGTCCACCAAAGGAAATCGAAGTTTTAGAAGATAGACTTCGCACACGTTTTGAAGGCGGACTTGTTGCCGACGTTCAACCCCCTGAACTTGAAACGAGAATTGCTATTCTTCGTCGCAAGTCGGAAGAACAAAAGTGCATTATTGACATAAAAGTTTTAACCCACCTTGCAGAAATGAGCGACGGGGATATTAGAACGCTTATCGGAAAATTAACCAAGGTAATTTTCGCAAGCAAACTTCACGAACGTCCTATTACTATCGACCTTGTTAGAGACGCACTAAAAGAATCTGCTGGTGAAGTTCAAGAAGAATTACAAGCAGACGATATTATCAACTGCGTATGCAACTATTTTAACGTTAGCAAAACCGATATTCTAGGCAAACGTAAAAACCGTGAAATTGTTGAACCAAGACAAATTTGCATTTACCTTATTTACAACATGATGGATCTCCCGCTTATGACTATCGGTCAGATTATGGGTGGTAGAGATCACGCAACCGTCATTTATGCCCGTGATAAGATTTCCGAACAGATTAAAACGGATTCTAAACTTGCAACAGACATAAACGATATTAAAAATATGCTTTTAAAACAATAACACTATGAATACCTGCTACGTAGAAGGACAATTTGATGCGGTAGTTATAGGCGCAGGCCATGCCGGTGCCGAAGCCGCACTTGCGCTCGCTAGAACGGGCAATAAAACCGCCATGCTGACACTTAATCTTGACAGCGTGGCTTTTATGGCGTGCAATCCTTCTATCGGTGGAACTGCAAAAGGTCAGATTGTTCGTGAAATTGATGCGCTTGGCGGTCAAATGGGAATCAATGCCGACGGAGCACTTTTGCAAATCCGTATGCTCAATAAAGGCAAAGGTGCGGCAGTTCAATCGCTTCGTGGACAGGAAGATAAAAACCTTTACCACCGCCTTATGAAAGCCACCCTTGAAAACACCGAAAACCTTAAAATTTTGCAGGGCGAAGCGGTGGAAATTTTAACGGACGGAAACAAAGTTACGGGCGTTAAAACGGCGTTCGGTGGTATTTTAGAGTGCAAAACGGTTGTTCTTGCAACGGGCGTTTACCTAAACGGTAGCGTAATTGCAGGCGAGTGGCGAAAAAGCGCAGGTCCTAACGGATTTGCCCCTGCAAACGAACTTACCGAAAGTCTAATTAAACTTGGCTTTAACGTGCGTAGGTTCAAAACTGGTACGCCTGCACGTGTTGACGCAAGAACTATCGACTGGGACAAATTAGAAATTCAAGAAGGCGAAACGGACGTTTTTCCGTTTAGTTTTTTAGGAAACGAAGTGCCTGTTACACAGCGCCCCTGTTATTTAACTTACACTAACGAGCAAACGCACGACATAATCCGTGCTAATTTACACCGTTCCCCCTTATATTCTGGAACTATTAAAGGCACGGGACCGAGATATTGCCCTTCTATTGAAGACAAAGTAGTTAGATTTGCCGATAAAGATAGACACCAGCTCTTTTTAGAGCCCGAAGGTGGCGACACTAACGAAATTTACGTTCAAGGGCTTTCTACTTCCCTTCCGCACGACGTTCAAAAGGCTATGTATCGCACGGTTAAGGGTTTAGAGCATTGTGAAATTATGCGTTACGCTTACGCTATCGAATACGATTGCATTGATTCGCTTGATTTATATCCGTCCTTAGAATTTAAGAAGATTGAAGGAATATTCTGTGCTGGTCAACTTAACGGCACAAGCGGTTATGAAGAAGCGGCGGCGCAAGGTTTAATAGCGGGAATTAATGCTTCGCAAAAATTAAAGGGGCTTCCCCCACTTGTTCTTGGCAGAGATGAAGCGTATATAGGCGTACTTATTGACGATTTAGTTACCAAAGGCACTAACGAGCCTTATCGTATGATGACTTCTCGTGCAGAATACCGCATAGTATTAAGGCAAGACGATTGTGATTTTAGACTTACCGAAAAAGGTAGAGCCGTTGGGCTTGTTTCCGACGAAAGATATTCTTCTTACTTAAAGCGTAAAGAAGAACGTGAAAGAGCAAACGCTGAAATGAACGTTTCCGTTCGACCGTCTGAAGCAGAAGCCTTACTTAATAAATACGGCTATGAAAAGCCCCAACAAGGCTTAACCAAATCAGATTTAGTTAAACGTGGAATTCCGCTAAATAAAATCAAAGAAGCGTTCGGTGGATTTGACGGTGTTTCTGAACAAATACTTTTGACGGTGGAACTTGACGCTAAATACGAAGGTTATTTACAAAAGGCGTTAGACCAAATTGAAAAGGCAAAACGATTAGAAGAAAAGGCTATCCCCGACGATATAGATTATCTTGCAATTAAAGGGCTTCGCTTAGAAGCAAGGCAAAAATTAGATAAGATTCGCCCAAAGAATTTAGGGCAAGCAGGCAGAATTTCAGGTGTTTCCCCTGCGGATATAGCAGTTTTAATGGTAGTTTTAGGCAGGTAACCCCCCTATACCTATCACATTACACCCCCTTATCCCCCCAATACCTATCACAAACTAAAATAAAAAAGGCTTTGTCGTAACATACGGCAAAGCCTTTTAAGTTGTGCCCTCACATAGGTTTAGCCTATATAAAGACGTAAAAATCTTTAAGTCAATCTGTAAGCCGAGTTCTGTCGTGTACGGTCATTTATCTACGAATATGGTTACCCATATCCCCCAGCGACGTTTTGTTAAACCACTTGGGCGAAACTCCCCATGTAAGCGGTTTGTCAGTCTTGCTTCGGGTGGGGTTTACATTGCCCCCTACGTTACCGTAAGGGCGGTGGGCTCTTACCCCGCCTTTTCAACCTTACCATAAATGGCGGTAATTTTCTGTTGCACTTTCCTTAAAGTCGCCTTCACCGGGATTTCTCCGGCACCCTGTTTCTAAAAAGCTCGGACTTTCCTCATTGACGGTTTCTCTCCGCCCCCGCGACCGTATAACTGACTTAAAGCAAAATTATTTTATATCTTTTTTCCTTTTTTGTCAACAATTATATTTATCTTGTACTTTTTGAAATAAATCTTGTTACGTATTAAAATTTAAATATGAAACAGTAACGCAGTATATCGACGCTATTAATTGTTTAATCTATTAAATGGTTAAAAGCAAGATAGACAAGGCTCGTGAAATATTTTGGGTGAAATTGACCTTGTTGGTCATTGAAATCAAAATATGAAACAGTAACGCAGTATATCGACGCTATTAACCATTTAAAAAAGAAAGAAGGCTAATCACAAAACAGCACCTGCTATCATCTAATCAGTCTTCTAACTTTTTGGCAATATCTAAAATCGTAAACTTTTGTAATCAATACTATTCAAGGCAAAACCTTGTAGCACGTATATTAACATTTATTCTACACAATCTATTTTTGATAATGCCTACTTTTAAGGTTTGACTTTAAGCTTTAAAGATCATCTGCATCTTGAACAGGCTTTTCAAATTCGTTAAAGATTGAAATTCCTGTATAAGAACCAAACGCATCAAAGTTGCTAAGCATAACTTTCTTATTTGCAGTCTTTGGTAGCTTTACTGGCTCTCTTACTAGCAGTAGTTTTACTATTCTTCTTATTTCTCATAACGTCCCCCTTGTAGTACTTATTCTGTGCAGGGTTTTAGATTATATACAAAAAAACGGCTTTTTTAGGCCGTTTTTTCTTGTCAATTTTTTCCATTATTGCGTTACAGGGTGGCGTAGCACTTTGTTTTACCCCCTATACCTATCACGTTATACGGTATAAGCCTACGTGATAACACTTACTACTTAACGCCGATTCTTGTTGCTTTTGCGCTTCCAGATAAAATCTCTTTAATAGAATATTTTGCTGATGCTATAATAACTTCCGTTCCGATTTTAACCGCATCCTTAATGTATTCAAGTTTTGCCTTTGCACCGTTTGCGCCCTTTCTTGATGCACCGTTGCAATACTCTTCACAAGCGGTTATATTATCTAAAACTTCATAAACGTCCTTTCCGCTTATTTCATCAATTAACGTGCTAGCATCTGTTGCATCACGATAAATACCATCTGCACTAGTCAAGATTAAAAGCGTTTTGGCTTTTACAAGACAGGCAATCTGTGAAGCCGTTTCATCATTATCCACACACTCTACTACTTTGCCCGAATTATGCTTTAACGATTGAATTTCAAAACGCCTACTTTCTTCGGTACTAACAGCGTCGTTATAGTTTATAATCGGAATTGCATTTTGTTCTTTTGCACGAAGCAAAAGTGATTTTAAGTGTTCACGCTTTATTTCATCATTAAAGTGTTGGTGTTCAACAAGCACTTGACGAAGCGAATACTTTGAATCCACGTATTGACGGTAGGTTGACATTAAAATGGACTGACCTTGCGCAGCATAGTCAGTTTTAACTTCTTCATAACTTCCTTCTAGTTCCTTACCGTTTCTTTTTATGTAATCTAGTCTGCCCGTTTCGGCTGCACCACTTGTAACCCAGATATAGCCTGGTTTAAGTTCTGATGAAAGCCTTGCAATAAGCGTGTAATCTAAAATATTACTTTTTTTATCGATTAACGCCATTGACCCGATTTTTCCAACGAGTTCTATATCGAAATTCATAATTTCACTTCCGTTTTTCTTTTTATTTAGTATAACTTAATTTATATTTATTTTCAACAATTTAAGTGAGTTTTTAATTATTTTGTATTTTTTGGTAAAATTTAACAAAAACACTTAAAAATTAAAGTCCGATTTAAGACCTTTTTATTTTTTAGCCTTTTTTCGCCAAATCGAATATTGCTTTTTTATATATTTCGTAGAGTTTTATAATTCCTTGTTTCGTGATGTGTTCGTTTGCCTCATGGATAGAACTATCTTCTCCTTCAAATTCAGGTCCAAATGCGCAACCTTGCCCGAAAACGTAAGCGAACGTGCCACCACGCTGGCTTATCGGCTCGCCATTTTCCCCCGTAACTGAATTATAAGCGTTAAGAAGGGTGGTAACGAAGGAACTTTCTTTTGGAACTAATAGTGCATCACGTTTTTTATGCGCTTCGTATTTAATACCGGTTTTATCAAACTCGGGAAGTAAATTTTCTAATTTTAACGGCGCAGGAACACGACAATCA
>SVIE01000038.1 GCA_015069625.1 Clostridiales bacterium
TTTTATATCCAAAGGCAAAGCGAGTTGCCCTGAAGAATTTAAAACGTCAACTTCTACGCCGTACAATATTTGAACGCCGAATCTCTTTTTTTCGCAATATTTTAAATTACGAAAATAACTTTCACTCGCTCCGCTATGTTTTACGGGGGAGTGGTCGGTTATGCCGAGAATATTTAATTTTTTTTCCGATGCAACTCTTGCGAGATCTGTTACCGTGTCGGTTGTGTAATGACCGCTTGCAATCGTGTGCGTGTGTGGATCAATTATTGCTCTCATATTTTATATTATAACTCTAATTTGATAAAAAAACAACACTTTTGAGCACTTTTTTAGAATAACTTTTAAAATTTCCACACAACTCAACAAAAAATATTCAAAAAACCACAAAAATTTTTAGTCATACTATTGACATTGTTGATAACTTGTTATATAATATATATGATATAAAATAATGGAGTGTATTTTTATGGCAAAGTACAACACCGAACAAGCAAAAATGAGCGATAGAATTTCAAGATTAAAGGACAATCTTTTTAAAAGTATGCCCCAGATTGAATCTGCTCGTGCACGCTTACTTACTGAATCGTTTAAACAAACGGAAGGCGAACCTATTATCACTCGTAAAGCCAAAGCATTTTTACATATTTTAAAAAATATTCCTATAATTATTCGTGATGAAGAATTAGTCGTTGGAAGCACGACCATTGCGCCTCGCAGTTGTCATACTTTCCCAGAGTTTTCGTACGAGTGGCTCGAATCGGAGTTTGATACGGTTGCAACCAGATCCGCCGATCCTTTTTATATTTCTGATAAAACAAAAGAAGAAATTAGGGAAGCGAATAAATATTGGAAGGGTAGAACAACTAGTGAACTCGCTACTTCTTATATGGCACCCGAAGCAATTCAAGCAATCGAGCACAATATTTTTACACCCGGTAACTATTTCTACAACGGCGTAGGTCACGTTACCGTTCATTACGACTGGGTTTTAAAATTTGGTTTTAACGGCATAATCAAAAAGGCAAAAGACGCTTTATCTTCTTTGAGAGTGGGTGATGCCGATTTTGCAAGTCGTTCTCATTTCTTAAACGCAGTAATAACTTCTTGCGAAGCGGCCGTTATATACGCAAACCGCTATTCAGAACTTGCAAGAGAAATGGCGTTGAAAGAATCTGATGAAAAGAGAAAGAAAGAGCTTCTCACTATTTCAGATAACTGTGCTAAAGTTCCTGCAAACGGCGCACAAAATTTCTGGGAAGCATGTCAATCTTTCTGGTTCGTTCAACAACTTATACAAATCGAGTCGAGTGGTCACTCAATTTCACCCGGTAGATTTGACCAATATATGTATCCTTATTATATAAAAGATATAAATGCTGGTAATATTACCCATGAATTTGCTCAAGAACTTATTGATTGCGTTTGGATTAAACTCAACGACTTAAATAAATGTCGTGATGCCGCAAGTGCTGAAGGGTTTGCTGGATACAGTTCTTTCCAAAACCTTATCGTAGGTGGTCAAGACAGTGAAGGTAACGATGCAACCAACGATTTATCGTTTATGTGCATTACGGCATCTTTACACGTTATGCTGCCGCAACCTTCGCTTTCAATTCGTATTTGGAATAAAACTCCGCACGACTTATTTATACATGCGGCAACGCTTACCCGTACGGGTATCGGTTTACCTGCTTATTATAACGACGAAGTTATAATCCCTGCTCTTATGAGTCGTGGTCTTACTGTTGCCGATGCACGTGATTATAATATAATAGGTTGCGTTGAGCCGCAAAAATCTGGTAAAACAGACGGTTGGCACGATGCTGCCTTCTTCAATATGTGTCGTCCTTTGGAACTTGTTTTCTCGCAAGGCGTAGACAAGGGTATTCAAATTGGTCCTAAAACTAAAGCAGTTGAAGATATGACCACTTTTGAAGAGTTCTATGATGCTTACAAAGCACAAATGAATTACTTCATTGAACTTATGGTTAATGCTGACAACGCAATCGATATGGCGCATATGGAAAGATGTCCGTTACCTTTCCTTTCTGGTATGATTGAAGATTGTATCGGAAAAGGTAAATCAGTTCAAGAAGGTGGCGCAATCTATAACTTTACGGGACCGCAAGGTTTTGGTATTGCAAACGTTGGCGATTCGTTAAACGTAATAAAAACTCTCGTATTTGAAGAGAAAAAGATTACGTTACCTGAACTCAAAAAGGCACTTGCTGAAAACTACGGAAAAGGATTAGATGCATCGAAAGTAAGTGAAATCGTTGCCTCTGTCGTTTCAAGTTTAAAAGCAGCGGGTAAAAATATAACGGAAAAAGAAGTTGCGGCTATCGTTGCAACGATTGTTAAACCAACTGATAAATACGATAAACTATTGGAAATGATTGATTCAGTTCCTAAATTTGGTAATGATATACCCGAAGTTGACGCTTTGGCGAGAGACGTCGCTTATACCTACACCAAACCGTTGGAAAAATATAAAAATCCCCGTGGCGGAATTTTCCATGCAGGTCTTTATCCTGTTTCGGCAAACGTTCCTTTAGGCGCTCAAACAGGAGCTACGCCCGATGGTAGACTTGCTGGTCGTCCCGTTGCAGACGGTGTTTCACCTTCCGCAGGAAAAGACGTAAGCGGACCTACCGCAGCAGCAAACTCGGTTGCAAAACTCGACCACTCAATCGCATCTAACGGTACGTTGTTTAACCAAAAATTCCACCCGTCAGCATTGAGCGGAAGAAAGGGGCTTGAAAATTTCGTTGCGCTTATTCGTTCGTACTTTGACCAAAAGGGTATGCACGTTCAGTTTAACGTAGTTTCGAGAGAAACTCTTCTCGACGCTCAAAAATACCCCGAAAAATATAAACATCTCGTAGTTCGTGTTGCAGGTTATAGCGCATTATTTACTACTCTTTCAAGAAGTTTACAAGACGATATTATTAACCGTACCGAACAAGGATTTTAAAAATGGATAATTATTTAGACACAACCGGCAGAATTTTTGATATTCAAAGGTTCTCCATACACGACGGGCCTGGAATTAGAACTATCGTGTTTTTAAAAGGATGTGTTTTAAGATGTAAATGGTGCTGTAATCCTGAATCGCAGGAATACAAAATCCAAACGATGACAGTTCAAGGTAAACCCAAAATAATAGGGCAAGATATAACCGTGCGTGAAGTTTTAGATACGGTGGAAAAAGATAGAAGTTATTATCGTCGTAGTGGCGGTGGATTAACTTTGTCAGGCGGAGAAAGTCTTTGCCAACCCGATTTCTGCTATGCTCTTTTACGTGGAGCAAAGGAATACGGAATCTCTACCGCAATGGAAAGTATGGCTTGCGCCGATTATTCTATCATTGAAAAAATTTTGCCTTATCTTGATACTTATTTGATGGATATTAAGCATACAAATGCACAAAAACACAAACAATTTACGGGGAAAAGTAACGAATTGATGCTCGAAAATGCAATGAAAGTTGCAAAAAGCGGGCTTTGCGAATTAGTTATAAGAGTTCCCGTTATTCCAACCTTTAATTGCTCGGTTGAAGAAATTAAATCAATAGCAAAATTTGCAGCAAGTTTGCCAGGTGTGAAAAAGTTGCATCTTCTTCCTTATCATAGACTCGGTCAAGATAAATACGACGGATTGGGTAGGGAATACGAAATGAAACATATTTTACCGCCTTCAAACGAAACGATGCAAGAACTTTTAAAAGCGGCACAAGACGTGTCGGGGCTTGATTGTCAAATAGGAGGTTAGCGCATGGAATTTAAAGATATAATCAACGACAACAGCGGTAAACTCCGTATTATACAAGAACTCGTTCCGGGTAAACAAATCACTCTTGCACATATTATAGCCAATCCCGAAAAGATTTTATATCAAAAACTCGGCTTAAATCCCGCAGTTGATTACAGTAAATCTGCAATCGGTATAGTAACGGTAAGTCCTTCAGAAACGGCTATAATTCTTGCGGATATTTCAATAAAATCTTCGGGCGTTGAACTCGGTTTTGTTGATAGATTTAGTGGAACGGTAATCGTAACTGGTACTGTTTCCGAAGTTGAAGCGTCACTCAAAGCACTTATCGACTATTCGGAAAATACGTTAGGTTTTTCTTGCTGTAAAATCAGTAAAACGTAATATGCGTAAAATTTTATTGATAGGGCGCTCCGAAGCGGGAAAGACAACGCTTACGCAAGCGCTTAAAGGCGAACAAATTACTTATCAAAAAACTCAATACGTCAATTATGAAAGCGTTTTAATTGATACTCCCGGTGAGTATATTCAAACTAAAGAATTGGGCTACGCCCTTTGCTTATACGCGTACGAAGCCGACGTAGTTGGTCTTTTAATGTCGGCAACTGAACCTTTTTCATTGTATCCGCCTTGCGTTACAAATATGATAAATCGTGAAGTTGTGGGTATAATAACAAAAATTGATCACCCAGAAGCAAACGTTGCGCAAGCAGAAGCGTGGTTAAGATTGACGGGGTGCACCAAAATTTTTTATACTTCTTCCGTAAAGGGTGAGGGTATTGCTGAAATTTTGGAATATTTAAAGGAAGACGGCGACGTTTTACCTTGGGAAACAACAAAAAACAACAAAAAACAACAAAAACCACAAAAATAAACGTTTTTTTAATGTCAAACTGTTGACTTTGTGTGGTATTATGTTGTATAATAAATATGTAAAAAAATAAATTATAAAATTGTGAGGTAAAAAATGATTAACGAGTACGAAATCAAAAAAGAGATTTGTGACATCGGTAAGCGTATTTACAATCGTGGTATGGTAGCCGCTAACGACGGTAACATTTCAGTTAAACTTAACGATCATGAATTTCTTTGCACGCCTACGGGTGTTAGTAAAGGCTTTATGACTCCCGAATTCATTTGTAAAGTAGACGAAAACGGTAAAGTTATTCAAGCAAATAAAGGTTTTAAACCTTCTTCTGAAATTAAAATGCACATGCGTGTTTATAAAGAACGTCCCGACGTTAAATCTGTAGTTCACGCACATCCTATGTATGCAACTGCTTTTGCTATTGCAGGTATTCCTTTGACTCAACCTATTATGCCTGAAGCAGTTATAACGCTCGGTTGTGTTCCCATCGCAGAATACGGTACTCCTTCAACGGAAGAAATTCCCGATGCAGTATCTAAACATTTACAATATTTTGACGCAGTTCTTTTAGAAAATCACGGTGCTTTAGCATATGCTGATTCACTCCTTGCTGCTTATCACAAGATGGAATCAGTTGAATTCTATGCACAACTTCTCTTCTTATCAAGACAACTTGGTGGACCGAAGGAACTTTCTAAAGAACAAGTTGAAAGACTTTATGAAATCCGTCGTCAATTTGGTATGACTGGTAAGCATCCCGCAAACGTTTGCGTAAACGCTAAAAACGGTAAGCCTAGTTGCCATTCTTGTGGTGCTTGCGGTTCTAAATCTTCTTGCAATGCTGATGAAGAAGACGTTGTTGCTACCATCACCAGAAAGGTAATGAAGGAACTTGGTCTTTAATTACAATACATAATGATTTTTCATTATTGCCAAAATTTTATTTTAGGTAAAAGTTATGAATGAAAAAGAGATTGCCGCAATAGTTGAAAAAGTTATTAGCGGTACTCTTACTCAAACGTACGAGCACGAGCATCATCACGTATGCAAATGCGGTAAAAATAAAATGACTTTAGACAAAGCGAAAAAACTTGCTGACGCAGTAGCGGAAAAAGCCAAAGAAATGGGCGTGAAAGCCGTAATCGCCGTTGCTGATAAAGGGGGAAATCCCGTACTCGTTCAAAGCATGGACGATGCGTATCTTGCAAGTTGGGACGTTGCGTTACAAAAATCGTATACGGTAGTTGCTTTGAAAATGTCAACCGCAAAACTTGCTGAACTTGCCGCACCTGGTGGCTCTTTATACGGAATACAGTTTACCAATCAAGGTAGAATTGTTATTTTCGGTGGTGGAGAACCTTTAGAAGTAGAAGGTAAGATAGTGGGTGGTTTAGGTGTTAGTGGTGGTTCGGCTGAACAAGATACCGCTCTCGCTGCGTTTGGTAAAGAGAAATTTAAGGAGATTTCGGAATGTTGAACGAAAAACTTGTTCAAGACATTGTAAAAGAAGTCGTTGCAAAATTAAATCTCGGCGAAGGCGAAACGGGCATGGGTATTTTTACCGACATGAACGACGCTATCGCTGCGGCTAAAAAAGCGCAAGCTGTACTTCAAAAAATGTCAATGGACCAAAGAGAAAAAATTATTACCAACATCCGTAGAAAAACTATGGAAAATGCCGAAACTTTCGCTCGTATGGGCGTTGAAGAAACGGGCATGGGTAACGTTGGTCATAAAATACTTAAACACCGTCTTGTTGCAGAAAAAACACCCGGTACGGAAGATATTAAAACTACCGCATGGTCGGGTGATCGTGGTCTTACTCTCGTAGAGATGGGACCTTTCGGGGTAATCGGCGCAATTACGCCTTGTACAAACCCTAGTGAAACGGTAATCTGTAACAGTATCGGCATGATAGCAGGTGGTAACGCTGTTGTATTCAACCCGCACCCCGCTGCTATTAAAACGTCTAATTTTGCAGTAAGGATGATTAACGAAGCGTCTTTAGAAGCAGGCGGACCTGAAAACGTTGTTTGCTCGCTCGTTAAACCTACTTTACAAAGTAGCGAAATTATGATGAAACATAAAGATATTCCTTTGATTGCTGCAACGGGTGGTCCTGGTGTTGTAACTGCGGTATTGTCGTCAGGCAAACGTGGTATCGGCGCAGGCGCAGGAAATCCTCCTGTAGTTGTAGACGAATCTGCGGATATCAGAAAAGCGGCTGAAGATATTATCAACGGATGTACCTTCGATAACAACTTGCCTTGTATCGCTGAAAAAGAAGTTGTTGCACTTAATAGTGTGACAGATGAACTTATTCACTATATGGTATCTGAACAAGGTTGCTATATGGCAAGTAAGGAAGAACAAGCAAAGTTGCAAGCAACGGTATTAACTCCTAAGGGGCTTAACCGTAAATGCGTAGGAAAGAGCGCAAAAGTTTTACTTTCTATGATCGGCGTTGAAGTTCCCGACAGTATTCGTTGCATAATCTTTGAAGGCGAAAAAGAGCATCCGCTTATTTCAGAAGAACTTATGATGCCTATTTTAGGTATTGTTAGAGCAACTGATTTCGACGACGCAGTAGAAAAAGCAGTTTGGCTTGAACACGGTAATCGCCACTCTGCACATATCCACTCTAAAAACGTCGACAATATAACAAAATATGCAAAAGCAATCGACACGGCAATTTTAGTTAAAAACGGTCCTTCATACTCGGCTATCGGTTTTGGTGGCGAAGGTTACTGTACTTTTACTATTGCAAGCCGTACGGGCGAAGGTCTTACCTCTGCCGCAACGTTTACAAAACGTCGTAGATGCGTAATGTGCGATAGCTTATGTATCAGATAATAAGGAGACAATCATGGACGAAAAGCAATTACAAGAAATAGTTCAAAAAGTTCTTGCAAGCATGACTGGTGGTGCAGCGTATACCGCTCCCGCAAAAGCAGAGTCAACAAGTTCAACGACAATTCCTAAAAGAGCAAGAGTTGCTATGCTCGTTGAAAAGGAAAGATACGAACTTAAAGAGTTTGATATTCCCGAACTCGGCGATAACGACATGCTCGTAAAAGTTGAAGGTTGTGGTATTTGCGGAACAGACGCTCACGAGTTTAAACGTGATCCTTTCAATCTTATCCCCGTAGTACTCGGTCACGAAGGTACTGGTGAAATCGTTAAAATGGGTAAGAACGTTAAAAAGGATAGCGCAGGCAAGGATTTACATATTGGCGACAAGGTAGTTACAAGTGTAGTATTGAAAGATAGCGCTGATATTACAATGTTCGACTTGAATAAACAAAACGTTGGCGAATCAGACGTTTACGGCTTGCTTCCCGACGACGATATTCACTTTAACGGTTGGTTTGCTGATTATATCGTTATTCGTGGCGGTAGTTCAGTATTTAACGTAAGTGATTTAGATTTGGAATCAAGAATTCTTATCGAACCCTGTGCAGTTCTTATCCACGCAGTTGAACGTGCTAAAACGACGGGTATTCTTCGCTTTAACAGTAGAGTAGTTGTACAAGGTTGCGGACCTATCGGTTTGATTTGTATCGCAGTTCTTCGTACGATGGGTGTTCAAAACATTACGGCTGTTGACGGCGAACAAAAACGTCTTGATTTCGCAAAAGAAATGGGCGCAGATAAAACGGTAAACTTTAAAGATTACAAAGGTATTGAAAATTTAACAAAAGCAGTTGAAGACAGTTTCGACGGTCATCTTGCTGACTTTGCTTTCCAATGCACCGGTTCTCCCGTCGCTCACGCAAACATCTATAAATTCATAAGACGTGGTGGTGGCCTCTGTGAACTCGGTTTCTTTGTAAACGGTGGCGACGCTACTATAAATCCCCATTTCGATATTTGTTCAAAAGAAATTACTACGGTTGGTTCTTGGGTTTACACCTTGCGTGATTACGCAACAACTTTTGATTTCTTAAAACGTGCTCAAGCAATCGGCTTGCCTATGAAAAAGTTGATTACTCATAAATATCCTTTAGAAGAAATCAACGAAGGTCATATTACCAATATCAAGATGGAAGGCTTAAAGATTGCAATAATCAATAAGTAATTAAGGTGTGAATTATGGCAAAAGCAGTCGGAATACTCGAAGTTTTCGGGCTTGTTGCGGGCTTCGTTGCAGCTGATGCAGGTTGTAAAGCGGCAGACGTAGTAGTTGAAAACTTTGATAAAAATAAACCGGGTAACGCAGACGCTCTTCCCGTACCGCTTATCGTATCTATAAAATTTAGAGGCGACGTATCGGCGGTAAGCGCAGCAATCGAAGCGGCGGCTGAAGCGGCAGAAAGAGTTTCCGGTGTTGTTAGTAAACACGTAATTCCCAGTCCTGAATCGGACACGGAAAAAATGTTAAAGCTAAACGCTTTAGATAAAAATTAAAAAATTTAAAAAATATAAAATTGTTATCATTTTAGGAGGATATAAAAATGGCAAAGGAAGCATTAGGAATGATCGAAACCAGAGGTTTAACTGCAGCAATCGAAGCAGCAGATGCAATGGTTAAAGCAGCAGAAGTTGTATTGATCGGTACTGAAAAGATCGGTAGTGGATTGGTAAGCGTTATGGTTAGAGGCGACGTTGGCGCTGTTAACGCTGCTGTTCAAGCAGGCGCTGCTAACGCTGCAAAACTCGGCGAATTAGTTGCAACTCACGTTATTCCCCGTCCCCACGCTGACGTTGAGAAGATTCTTCCCAAACTTTAATCTAAAGCGTAGCCGGAGGAAATCATGGGCAAATCACTCGGATTTATCGAAATATCCGGCGTAACTGCGGCGATAGACGCGCTCGACATTATGCTAAAAACGGCTAATGTCGAACTCGTAAGCTGGGAAAGAAAACTCGGCGGAAGACTCGTTACTTTAATAGTAAGAGGCGATGTATCCGCTGTTACGGAAGCAGTTAATTCTGCTGCGGCAAATGCGATAAGAAAACCCGTTGCTCAAGCGGTAATCGCAAATCCGCACTCGGAAACAGAACGAATAGTTAAACTTTCGGCTTCTCGTCTTGAAAAGAAAAATAAGACGGATCAGCCGATGAAACACGATACTTAATAAGTATCAAAATATTTTAGCCGAAAGGCAAAATGGCGTAAGCCAAAAAATTGAAGGTTCCGTTGTAAAAAACAACGACCAAATAAAATTATTAAAAATCTCTTTAAGGAGGAGAAAAAAATGTCACTCGAAGCTTTAGGTATGGTTGAAACGAGAGGTTTAGTAGCTGCTATAGAAGCTGCTGATGCAATGCTCAAAGCCGCTAACGTTACTTTAGTTGGTACCGAGAAAATCGGTAGCGGATTGGTAAGCGTTATGGTTAGAGGCGACGTTGGCGCTGTTAACGCTGCTGTTCAAGCAGGCGCTGCTAACGCTGCTAAACTCGGCGAATTAGTTGCTACCCAC
>SVIE01000039.1 GCA_015069625.1 Clostridiales bacterium
GCATAAATTATTTTATCCTTTTAAGCCCCCAAATTCTGTCGGCGTATTCTTTAATACTTCTATCACTTGCAAAAATACCAGCAGAAGCAATATTATATAAACTCTTTTTTGCCCAATCAAGTTTATTTGCATAAACCTTGTCTGCCTTTGCGTGAATATCACAGAAAGAACCAAAGTCAGCAAGACACATATATGGATCGGCAACAGGGCTTCCCGTAAGTAAATACTTAGTCATATCGGCAAATGACACACCGTTAAATCCACGATTTAATGCTTCCATAACCTTTTCAAGTTTTTTGTTATCCGTGTAGAATGCAGAAGAATTATAGCCTTGTTTCCAAAGGTCTTCAACTTCATCAGCCGTTAAACCGAAAATGAAAATGTTATCTTTACCGCAGGCCTGACCCATTTCAACGTTTGCGCCGTCAAGCGTACCGATTGTTAAAGCACCGTTAATCATAAACTTCATGTTGCCAGTACCACTTGCTTCTTTACCCGCCTGAGAAATTTGTTCACTAATTTCAGTTGCAGGCATAAGTTTTTCAGCCATTGATACACAGTAATCTTCCATATAAACAACGTTTAACTTTTCGTTGATTTTAGGATGTTTTTTAATATCTTCACTTAAACAACAGATAAGTTTAATAATCTGCTTTGCAAAGTAATATCCAGGTGCAGCCTTTGCCCCAAAAATAAACGTCTTTGGCGTCATTTCCTTGTCTGGATTTTCCAAAAGTTCATTGTAAAGCGAAATGATATATAAAGCGTTTAATAATTGTCTTTTATATTCATGCATACGTTTTGCCTGAACGTCGAAAAGCGTATCGGGATTGATGATAAATCCCTGCTTTTTCTTTGCAAAATCACAGAATTGTTGCTTTTTAATTGCTTTTATAGCATTAAGTCTTTCAAGAACAGTCTTATCTTTTGCAAACTTTTTGAAAAGCGCAAGTTTGCTTGCATCTTTAACGTAACCGTCGCCTATACATTCGTTTAGAAGTTCACAAAGTTCTGGGTTTGACTGACAAAGCCAACGTCTGTGCGCAATACCATTTGTAACGTTTGTAAACTTTTCGGGGTAAACGTCGTTGAAATCCTTAAATATACTGTCTTTAATAATATCGCTATGGAGCGCAGAAACACCATTTACTTTATGAGATGCAATAACGCTTAAGTTAGCCATCTTAACTTGATTATGAGAAATAATGCTCATGCGGTTAATTTTATCCCAATCACCAGGGAATTTGTCCCACATTTCGCCACAGAAGCGTTGGTTAATTTCTCTAATAATCATATGAATACGTGGTAAACGTCTTGCAATTAAATCTTCGCTCCACTTTTCAAGTGCTTCACTCATAACAGTATGATTGGTATAAGCAACCGTTCTAGTTACAATACTCCATGCATCATCCCATGAATATCCATTATCATCAATAAGGATACGCATAAGTTCAGGAATACACAATGCAGGGTGCGTGTCGTTAATGTGAATAGCCGCCTTATCTGGAAGTGTATCAAGTGAACCGTATCTTCTCTTGTGGTCTTTGATAATATCTTGTAACGTTGCCGAAACAAGCAAATATTGTTGTTTTAATCTAAGCGATTTTCCTTCAAAATGATTATCAGAAGGATATAAAACTTTTGAAATTAGTTCTGCTTCGTTATCTTCTTGCATACTTCTCATATAATCGCCTTGTGAGAAAGTTTTCATATCGAAATCACGAATATTTTGCGCTTTCCACAAACGAAGAACAGAAACTGCATCACTATTTTTACCAGAAATCATCATATCGTAAGCAACCGCTTCAATTTCTTTAGCGTCGATATGTTGAATTGTAAGTCCGTTTTCCGTCCAGTTTTCTTTGATATGTCCGTCAAATTTCACCTTAAACGTTTTATCTAAACGTTGAGTAAGCCAAACTTCACCACCAGGAAGCCAAATATCAGGAAGTTCAATTTGCCATCCATCAACAATTTTCTGCTTAAATAACCCGTATTCATAACGAATAGAATATCCCATAGCAGGATAATTATTGCTTGCGAGTGCATCCATAAAACATGCGGCAAGCCTGCCGAGACCGCCGTTGCCAAGTCCTGCATCTGGTTCTAAATTATAAAGTTCTTCAAGCGAACAGTTAAATTCACTTTTAAGTGCAGCGTCAAACGAATCTTGGATGCTTAAATTGTAAGCATTATTTTTAAGCGATTGACCTAATAAGAATTCCATGCAAAGATAGTAAACCCTTTTACCACCCTTCTCACGATATTTCTTATTGAACGCACTTCTTTTTTCTAAAAGCATATCACGCACACAAAGTGCAACCGCTTTATAAATTTGTTCTTTTGTTGCTTCTGTCGGCGCAACCCCAAAATACTTGGAAAGTTTTGCTCTTATTAGCGAGGCAGCATCTTTTTCAGTAATGTTAGTCATTGTTTACTCCTGTAAAATTATTTATCGTATAATCTCTCATATTCCCCAGCCTGAACTTTCCAAGAGAAGTCTGTTGTCATCGCTTTTGCTTGAACGTCTTTCCAAGCGTTCTTATCTTTGTAAGTCCTAATAGCCTTATTTATCGTATATAACATATCGTGGGCATTGTAATCATGGAAAGTAAAACCATTTCCAGAATTACCAACGTATGCTTTGATACTATCGTTAAGTCCGCCTGTTTCACGAACAACCGGAACTGTTCCGTAACGGCTTGCTATCATTTGAGAAAGCCCACACGGTTCCATTTTTGAGGGCATCAAGAAAATATCTGCCCCCGAATAAATTTTTCTGGATAAATCTTGATTGTATGCAATAATAGTTACGCATTTGCCTTTGTAATTATTAGCAATATGGTTAAAGAAATTTTCGTATGCGATTTCTCCTTTACCCAAAATTACAAGTTGAACGTCTTGAGTCAAAAGATTTTCAATCGTACAACGAAGTAAATCTAAACCTTTATGTGATACAAGTCGAGAAATAACCGCCACAATTGGAACGTCCGCTTTGACTGGTAAATTAAGCATTTTTTGTAATTCTGCTTTACATACTGCTTTACCAGATAAATCGTTTACGTTATAGTTTGCAAAAAGATATTTGTCCGTTTCTGGATTGTAATAATCAATATCAATACCGTTTAAAATTCCATATAACTTTTTAGCGTTTTTATTGATTATTTCATGTAAACCATGTGCAAAATAAGCATATTTTATTTCTTGTGCATACGTTGGGCTTACGGTTGAAAGGATATCCGTCATTTCAATTGCGCCCTTCATGAGATTTACACAACCGCCAAATTCCACTTGGTCTTTAAGCGACGTTGAAAATCCAAACAAACTTTCTAACGTATCCATTCCGAATACCCCTTGGTACTCAATGTTATGAATAGTGAAAACCGTTTTGATTTTTCTATACTTTTCGTCGCCGTAATACATTCCTTTAAGATATATTATTGATGCAGCAGTCTGCCAATCGTTACAATGCAAAACGTCAGGATAAATATCAAGTCTTGCAAGCGTATCAAGTGCCGCACGTGAGAAGAAAGCAAATCTTTCACCGTCATCATAATAACCATAAATGTTTCCTTCTCTCTTAAAATAATATTCGTTGTCAATAAAATAGAATTTAACTCCCTGATATTCGTATAAAAATACCCCTGCATATTGCCAACGCCAGCCAACTGCAACGTTGAAGTTTGTTAAAAACTTAAATTGCGACTTGAATTCTTGGTTAATGTTACTATACAATGGCAAAACAACACTAATATCTAAGTTTTTATTTTTAGCAAGCGCCTTAGGAAGTGAACCTAAAACGTCAGCAAGTCCTCCTGTTGCAATAAACGGAGCAGCTTCCGAACCGAAAAATACAATCTTTTTCTTTTCTGTAACCTTGATTTCGGGCAACTTAGCCGTTGTTTTTTTCTTAGTCGTAGTAGTTGATTTTGCACTTGTTTTTCTTGTTGTGGTTGTTTTTTTAGTGGTTTTTTCAGCCATTTTTTACTCCTTAAATCATAATACCTTTGCCGATATAGAATGGATGATTTTCACTACCAGAAAGAATCTTCTTATCTCTAATAACAACTTTCTTATCTGCAATAATGCAATTAAGTAGTGATCTTTCACCGATAACCGTTCCTTGCATAACGATACTATTTTTTACAACAGCACCCCTTGCAACCTTTACGTTACGGAAAATTATACTATTTTCAACTTCCCCTTCAATTTCACAACCATCTGCTATCATAGAATTTTTAATAATTGCAGAGTTGCCGTATTTAGTTGGTGCAGAATCTCGAATTTTGGTAAAAACGTTTCTATCTCCAAAAAGTTCATTACGGTTTTCCGACTTCAAAATACTCATATTGCTATTGAAATATGCCTGCAAAGAAGTTATACCCGCATAGAACCCCGTGTGTTCATAGCCAACGATTTTAAGACTCTTTAAGTTTCCGCCTATAACTTCAGACATAAAGTGGTGAATATTATGCGAAATACTGTCAAGAACGATATTGTGTAATAATGATTTTTTAAGCACAAACACGTTAAGTGGAACGTTCATTTTTGCGCCTGTCGTTTTAACTTTATAGTTAAGTTTTACGATTCTTCCATCTTCATCAAGTGTTAAATCTGTACAAGTTGGCATTTCTTGACCATTAGGAATAAAGCTCTTGTACACAACTGAAATATCAGCGTGTGATCTAATATGCTTTTCAATCACGTCGTTATAGTTAATTCTACATACAGCGTCACAGTCAGTTAAAACAACGTACTCTTCGTCTGCACGTTCAATAAAGTTTGTTACACCTTTAAGTGCTTCTAATCTTGACGTATATAAACTGTCGTTTCCCAAATCGCCAAATGGTGGCAAGAAAATCAAACCGCCGTCCTTTCTTGCAAGATCCCAATCTTTTCCACTACCAACGTGGTCCATAAGCGACTGATAGTTACTCTTGGTGATAATACCAACCGTGTCAATGCCAGAGTTAACCATATTAGAAAGCGGAAAATCAATCAAGCGATAACGTCCACCAAACGGGATTGATCCGAGTGTTCTTGTTCTAGCAAGTTCAGGAACGTCATTATCGTGAATATTTGAGAAAATAATTCCAACTGCTCTCATTATTCTGCCTCCTTCGTAACATTTTTATCTATCATTTCGCCGCCTGCGATTTTAACACCGTCTTCAATTTGAATATTTCTGCTTAAAACGGCAATTCCCTTTTTGCTAGATTTTGGCTCGCCTATTATAACGTCTTTCCCAACTATCGTATTTTCATCAATAATTGAATATTCAATTTCTGCACCTTCATCAATAGTAACGTCAGACATGATGATGCTATTCTTAACGACCGCACCCTTTTTAACAATTACGGAACTTGCAAGCACAGAATTTTCAACCGTTCCCTCAATCTCACAACCAGACATAATGATACTGTTTACAACTTTTGCGTTGTCGCCCATGTAATGTGGTGGAGCAAGCGGGCTTCTGGACTGAATTTTCCAAGAAGAATCCGTAACGTCAAAGTTTGGGGCATCACCAAGCAAGTCCATATTTGCTTCATATAATGAATCAATCGTTCCAACGTCTTTCCAATATCCTTCGAAACGGTAAGCCATCATCTTTTCTCCGTTATTTAACATTTTTGGAAGCACGTCTTTACCGAAGTCGTTAGAAGACGACGGATTTTGACTATCTTCTTCCAAATACTTAAATAACTTTTGTGCAGAGAAAATGTAAATACCCATTGAAGCGAGCGTTGACTTCGGTTTTTTCGGTTTTTCTTCAAATTCATAAATCGATCCGTCATTGTTGGTATTGAGAATACCAAAACGAGATGCCTCACTTAAAGGAACGTCAATGGCTGCAATCGTACAATCTGCACCGTTTAATATATGATAATTAAGCATTGTTGCATAATTCATCTTATAAATATGATCGCCTGATAAAACCAAAACGTAATCGGGATTAAACTGTTGCATAAAATGCATGTTTTGATAAATTGCATTAGCCGTACCCTTATACCAATCTGAGGACTTTTTTCCTTGATATGGCGACAAAATATGTACACCACCGAAAGTTCTATCCAAATCCCAAGGTTGACCGTTTCCGATGTAATCATTAAGAATAAGCGGTTGGTATTGTGTTAACACACCTACCGTATCAATACCCGAATTTACGCAGTTTGATAACGGAAAATCGATAATTCTATATTTTCCGCCAAATGATACCGCAGGTTTTGCTATATTGTTGGTGAGCGCATAAAGCCTGCTACCTTGTCCACCAGCCAAAAGCATAGCAATACACTTTTTCTTTCTGATCATAACATATCTCCTTTATAGTAATAATTTTTGAACAACACGTGAACTTTTATCACGCATCACTTATCGTTAAATTAACAAACGTAGTTTGGATTTTTCTTGGGGGCGTTATCCATTTCTTCTTTCGTCTTTTCATACCCCTTTCTTCCAAATAAAGCATATGTTGCGTTCTTACCACCTTCTACGCCAGGTTGGTTAAACGTATCAATATTTAACATTGCTCCCGTAAATGCCGTTTCCATTTCAAACATGAAAAGTAATTGCCCAATAGTAAACGCATTAACTTCTGGAAGAGTAATCGTATAGTTTAATCTGTTTGCCGTTGTTAAAGCATATTCAGTAGCTTTTCTTTCGGTATTAATAAGTTCGTTCATAGTGTGTCCACATAGGAAGTTTACGTCAGGAATATCTTCACAACCGTTACTAATGTCAACAGTTGAACGGAAATTGTCAACGGCAATAATAGTAATAACCTTATCAAACGGACCTTCTCTATAAAGTTGAACTTGTGAATGTTGGTCAGTTACACCAAGTGCCTTAACTGGTGTTTGTCCTACAAACACTTCGTTACCTTCATTATCAACCGCTTTACCTAAACTTTCACCCCAAAGTTGGCAATACCAGTCAGCAATATATTTAAGGCTATCTGCATAAGGCATCATTACAGATATATTTTTGCCCTTTTTCATAGATAAAAATTCTAATAATGCGCTAATAAGTGCGGGATTTTTCTTAACGTCTTTAATTTTGCAAAGTTTATCCATATAAGCAGCACCGGCAAGTAATTCCTTAATGTCAATTCCAACAACCGCAGCAGGCAATAAACCTACGGGGCAAAGTTCAGAAAATCTTCCGCCAACACCGTCAGGGATATAGAAGGTTTTAAGCCCTTCTTCTTTTGCAATTTTAATAAGATTACCCTTAGACATTGAAGTAGTTGCAATCATATGGTCCTTAGCCTTATCGCCCAATTTCTTCTTTAATATATCCATTATGATAAGGTATTGAGCCATTGTTTCACTTGTTGCACCACTCTTGGTTACAACGTTAAACATTGTTTTATTAATATCAATAACGTCTAAAAGTGCAGCCATTCTTTCTGGATCTACGTTATCTTCAACGTAAAGTTTGGGAGCTTTTCTTTTAGACTTAGGTAATTCATTATGTCTTAAATGACAAAGTGCTTGGAATACTGCAATCGGACCTAATGCAGAACCACCGATTCCAAGAACCACAAAATTATCAAATTTCTTCTTAATGTCCTTAGCCGTAGCAATGATATCGTCAACGATTTCAGTTTGATTATAAGGAAGTTCGGTCCAACCCATCATTTTAGTGCCACGATTTTCTTGAACAACATCAAACGCATTGTCCGCAAATTGTTTAACACCATTTTTAATTTCCTTATCAGTAAAACCTTCCTTTTCACCGATAAATTCCGCCATCATGTTGTTGTAATCAAGTTTGATTTGCATTTGCTTACGCCACCCAGCATTTTTGTAGTTCATAAACATTCTCCTTCATGAATTATTTTCGATTTTATATAAATATTTATTATATAATAATACAATAGGAAAAAAATGTCAATAATGCAATATAGTATTTTTTCAAAATAAATGTCAGTTTTTATCAGTTTTGTTCCCAGCGTTTAGTTTGACATTTCGTTACAATTACAATACAATATAGTCATTACCCAAAAGGAATTAATTCATGATAGACACTATTGTTTTTGATATTGCTAAGGTTTTGCTCACGTTCGATAGAGATTACGCCATCTCTTATTTTTATACAGGTCCTGACCATAATATACTTAAAGATAGACTTTTCGCTGGTTGGGAAGACATGGACGAAGACCTAATCTCCACAAAAGATTACGAAGAAAAAGTAATAAAAACCTTGCCTGACCACTTAAAGGAAATCGGTAGAAAAATACTAAACAATTGGGAAGAAAGTATGTCACCCACAATGGGTATAACAGAACTAGTTTCCGAGTTGAAAACTAAAGGATACAAGCTATACGTTTTATCAAATATGACACGACATTTTATTGAACGAGATTATAAGTTTCCGTTACTTAAAATGTTTGATGGAATTGTATATTCTGCCCCCATCAAAACGGTAAAACCACGCCCAGAAATGTATCAATATTTATTTAACACATATTCCTTAAATCCTGAAAACTGCCTTTTTATCGCCGACAGAAAAGAAAACCTCGTGGCAGCCACGAGGTTTAACATGAAAACTTTTTTATTTAATAATAACGTTAACGAACTTAGAAATTATATTTTAACCTTGTAATTCGTTAATTTGTGCAACAAGTTTTTCCTTAATAGTTAAATACTTGTCAACCTTCGCTTTTTCAGCATCAATCAATGCCTTAGGTGCTTTATCCACAAATCCGCTATTCGAGAGTTTGCCATTTGCACGTGCAAGCTCTTTTTCTACGTTTGAAAGTTCCTTTTTAAGTCTCTCAATTTCTTGATTCATATCAACAAGTTCACCAAGCGGAATAAATAATTCTGCTCCTTCTATTACTTGTGAAACAACTTTTTCAGAAATAATAGCATCACTTGCTAAGAACTCAATTTTTTCAACACCTGCAAGCTTGCAAATATAAACGCTTCCGTTTTTAATAACGCTTTTTTGTTCGGTTTTAACTAAAAGTGTAACCTTTTTAGACGGTGCAGCCCCTACTTTAACCTTAATATTTCTAATACTCTTAATTATTTCTTTAATAGTTTCAATTTCTTTAAGGTTACGAGCATAATTACGTTTAGCATTATACTTGGGGAAAGAAGCAAGCATAATCGGGCCATCAGATAACGGCATATCCTTATAAATTTTTTCCGTTATAAACGGCACAAACGGATGTAAAAGTTTAAGTATTTCACCAAGAACGAACACAAGAACACTTATAGTATCGTTTCTCTTCGCATCGTCTTCACCGTAAAGTACAGGTTTAGTAAGTTCAATATACCAATCGCAGAAGTCGTTCCACACGAAATCATAAAGGTTTGCAAGCGCAACACCCATTTCGTATTTTTCCATGTTTATGGTTACTTCTTTGATTGTTTTGTTGAGCTTTGTAATAATCCACTTATCTGCGGAATTCAACTTACAATCTTCAAGTTTAGAAATGGTTTTGCCTTCTGCATTCATAAGCACAAAACGAGATGCATTCCAAATCTTATTCATGAAGTTTCTTGCACCTTCAATCTTTTCGTCAGAAAATCTCATATCGCTACCAGCAGCAACACCATTAATAAGTGAAAATCTTAACGTATCCGCACCATATTTATCAATAATCTCCGTAGGGTCAATACCGTTTCCGAGTGATTTACTCATCTTTCTGCCTTGCGAATCACGAACAAGCCCATGAATAAGCACGTCCTTAAATGGTATTCTCTTCATATGTTCGAGCCCAGAGAAAATCATTCTTGCAACCCAGAAGAAAATAATATCGTAACCAGTAACAAGCACGTCGGTTGGATAGAAATATTTTAAATCTTCCGTCATTTCGGGGTAACCAAGCGTTGAGAAAGGCCAAAGTGCAGATGAGAACCAAGTATCTAACACGTCTTCATCTTGACGAATCTTCGTGCTACCACACTTAGGGCAAACGGTTACGTCTGTTTTAGAAATAGTCATTTCCCCACAATCATCACAGTAATAAGCAGGAATTCTATGTCCCCACCAGAGTTGACGTGAAATAC
>SVIE01000040.1 GCA_015069625.1 Clostridiales bacterium
ATAGGAGGGGCTATATATGGTAGAATATATATTAAAATACGTATGTGTTTTTCTTGCCATATTACTAGTTTTACCATTCCACGAATTTGCGCATGCATTTACCGCTGTTAAGTGTGGAGATAGCACGCCAAAATTGTATGGAAGGTGTACGTTAAATCCCTTAAAACATTTTGATCCTGTTGGCACGGTTTGTTTTGTAATTTTTGGGTTTGGTTGGGCTAAGCCTGTTCCTATAAATCCTAACAATTTTAAGCACGTGCGTAGAGATAGTGTGTTTGTTGCACTTTCAGGCGTTTTGACCAACTATTTGATGGCGTTTTTAATTTATCCGTTGTTTTTATTATCAACAATGATTCCGTCGTTTTGGTATTTGACGGCAATTTTACAAAACGTGTTATGGTATGCGTTTACGTTAAATATAGTATTTTTCTTGTTTAATTTAATTCCGATTTATCCGTTAGACGGTTTTAGAGCGGTTGAAGCAATTACTAAAAAACGTGGAAAATTCTATGAATTTTTGAAAACTTACGGGATTTATATATTATTTTTCTTTTTTGCCTTTAATATCGTGGCAGACGTAACAGGTATTAAGTGGTTTGGAATTTTTGATATGGTTATGGCAAAAGCGTCTTCAATTATTAGAGTTCCTATTACAGCATTTTGGGGGTTAATTTTTTAATGGCTGAATTTGAATCCGTTGTGGATTATTCAACAAAACTTGATAATTTTGAAGGTCCGCTTGATTTATTGCTTTTTTTAATCAAGGAAGCAAAAATTGAGATTAGAGAAATTTTCGTTTCTAAAGTTACCGAGCAGTTCTTGCAATATATGGATGGGCTTAGTGAACTTGACATTGATAAAGCAGGCGAATACTTAAAAATGGCAGCAACACTTCTTGAGATTAAGTCAAAATCCTTACTGCCGGTCGACGAAGAAATTCTCCCCGAAGATGACCCTGAGGAAATGCTTTATCGACGTCTAGAAGAATATAAACTCTTAAAGGAAGCATCTGTAAAATTAAAAGAAACTGAAAACGTTGATAGATTCTATAAAGAACCGGATAAGAGTGTAGGCGAAGTTAAAATTGTTTATTCTGACTTTAACTTAGATGGTTTGATTGCAGCATTTTCTAAACTTTTAATGCGTGTTGACGATAAAAAACGCCAAGAAAATACGCTTAAAGAAATTCCAAAAGAAGTATTTACAGTTAAGGATAAAGTACAACATATTAGAACTACGCTTTTAGATAAAAAAGAAATTAGTTTTTTTGAGATGTTTACTGAATATACAACGAAAAACGAACTTATTACAACCTTTCAAGCAATGCTTGAACTTTTAAAACTTCAATATATTGCCGTTGAACAACAATATATGTTTGAAGACATTATTTTAAGATTAAGGGATGACAGAAATGAAGAACTTGGAGAAATTGACGAATATAATTGAGTCTATAATATTTGTATCTGGAACACAAATCGCCATTTCGGATATCGCTGAGAAATTAGATGTTTCTGAAAAAGAAATAAATACTGCAATTAAGCAGTTACAAGATAAATATTCAGGTGATAGTGGAATTCAACTTTTAACGTTTAATAAAAAGGTGCAATTCTGTTCTAACCCGAAATATGCCGAAGAAGTTTCATCCGTATTAAATCCGATAAAAGAACGTGAACTTTCAAGAAGTATGCTTGAAGTTGCTGCAATTATCGCTTACAAGCAACCCGTAACTAGAATTGATATTGATGAAATTAGGGGAAGTAATAGTGATTACGCTGTTCAAAAACTTTTAGAGCTTGACGTGATTGAACCTGTTGGAAGAAAAGATGCTGTGGGAAGACCTGTGTTATTTGGAACAACTGATAAATTCTTAAAACGTTTCCAAATTTCTTCGCTTACAGATTTGCCTGATTACGACGAGTTGATTTCTAAAATCGAATTGCTTCACGTTGATGACGATAATGACGATTACTTGTATAAAAAAGACGTTTACGTTGAAGAAACAGCATCAACTGATGCAGGCGCTGGCGTGGAACTTCCTGATATTTCAGAAGAAGAAATTCCAGACTTTTTAGACGGGGAAGACGTAGAAAGAATATAATACATATATTATATATAATGATTAGGCACGATTGTATCGTGCCTTTTTGTTTTGTAAATCAAAATCTGTATATAAAAAGGATATTTGCAGATATTATTATAGATGCTTATAGCAATAATTTGCGTTTATGTTTTTTTAATTTTTCCGATTTTTTTGGGTGTCAGATTAAAATTTGTTAAAGAACGAAAAATGGTGTTTTTCAAGTTGAAATTGTATGGTTTTATAACTATATTAAACGGATTTATTCAAATTACAAGTAACGGGATTTTGGTTCAATACACAAAAAACAAGGGTAAATTATATAGGTTTAGCGATTTGTCTGACATAAAGGGCGGGATGCAACCAATTAAAGATTATCACTTAATAAATTTATCAATCGATTTACAAGTCGGAGATTTTGATGATTTTGAAAGAACACTATTGATAATGCAAATTTATAAAAGCATTAGCGAAGAATTATTTCTTGCGCTTAACGTTAAAAAGCCTTATATAAAATTTAAGCAAGATTTAAGCATATATGAAGGTGAAAATTATTTCAAACTAAAAGTAAAATTTGGCGTGCTTTTCAACGTGCTTATGATATTTTTAAGTTTAATAAAAATAGTATTTGGGAAGGTTACAAATGGATTACTCAAACAGAATTAATACAGTAATTGAAACGGCGCTTAAACATTTAAGTGGACTTGCAGATGCAAACACGGTGGTTTGTTCACCGATTCAGTATGAAAATGGTGATTTTGTAATTCCCGTTACGTCTGTAACGCTTGGATATTTATCTGGCGGTGGTGAATATGGGAAAGTTTCGGTGTTCAAAAAGGGCAAAGATTTACCATTTTCTGCGGGAAACGGAGCGATTGTTTCTCTAAAACCATGCGCCTTTTTGATAAAAACGGCTCAAAATGATTACAAAATTTTATCGGTTAGCACCCAACCTATTGAGAAACTAATTGATAAAATCGGAGATTTTTTAGATAAATCAACAAAGGAAAATTAACTATGCGTAAAAAACATTTTATATCTTTATTATGTCTGACGTTGTTTGCGTTTTCTGTTACGATTTATTCGTTTTTAAGTCAATTATGCGTAAAAACTTATGCGTTTAGCAGTTCAAGTGAAATTGTTATGGATGTAAATTCGGGCAGAATTTTATATCAAAACAACGCAAATGCTAAAAAATTCATGGCAAGTACTACAAAAATATTAACGGCAATCGTTATAATTGAAAATTGTAATCTTGATGAAGTTGTAACAGTTACGAAAGATACTGTTGGCGTTGAAGGTTCAAGCATTTATCTTGAAGTTGGTGAAAAATTAACGGTTAAAGATTTATTGTATGGTTTAATGTTGCGTTCTGGAAACGATTGTGCAGAAACGCTTGCCGTGCATTGTAGCGGTTCAATTAAAGCGTTTGCGGGGCTCATGAATGAATTTGCAAATAAACTATGCGTAAAAAACAGCAACTTTACAAATCCGCATGGACTTCATGACGACAATCATTATACAACGGCATACGATTTAGCAGTAATTTCTGCTTATGCGTTGAAAAATCCTGTGTTTAAAGAAATTGCATCAACAAAATCTATCAGAATTCCGTTTACCACACGTGATACAACAAGGTATTTAAAAAATAAGAACAAAATGTTGAACGAGTTTGATGGTGCAACGGGGATAAAAACGGGATTTACTAAAAAAGCAGGAAGATGTTTGGTGTCTAGCGCAGAACGAAATGGTATGGAAATCGTGTGTGTTGTTTTGAACTGTCCGCCAATGTTTGAGCGTTCGAAGGAATTATTAAACAGTAACTTTACTGCATATAAGCCGTACAAATTAGTTGAAAGCGACCATATTATTGATTTTATACCGATTGCTAATAGTGAAAACACGTGCGGTTTGTACGTAAAAAATGACGTTGTTTTACCACTAACAAAAGAAGAAAAGGACGGACTTGAAATAGTTTATGAATATCCAAATATTATTGAGTGCGGAACTAAAAAGGATAGCCAAGTTGGATTTATCAAATTTTATAGCCAAAAAAACTTGATTTTTAGCGAAAAAATCTATACTATAATAGATGCAGATTAAAATCAAGGATTAAACAGATGAGAATTAACAAATTTTTAGCGGAAAGCGGTGTCGCATCTAGACGTGCTTCTGACGAAATGATTAAAGATGGCGTTGTTAAAATTAACGGCAGAATCGCAAAACTTGGTGATGAAGTTGAAATGGGTGATAGTGTTTCTGTAAATGGAAAACTTATTAATACCGTAAAAAAATATGATTATTATATGATGAATAAGCCGAAAGGTTACGTTTGTACGGTTAAAGACGACAAGGGTAGAAAAACGGTTATGGACTTGCTTCCAAACAATTCTAAACGAATTTTCCCTGTTGGTAGGCTTGACTATGATTCTGAAGGCTTGTTGATTTTAACAAACGACGGCGATTTAACGTTCAAACTTACGCATCCGAAAAATGAAGTGCCGAAAACTTATCTAGTTAAAACGGAAAAACCTGTATCTGATGAAGATTTGGGGAAATTACGTTCAGGTGTCGTTATTGATGGCGTTAAAACCAAAAAATGTAATATTAGACTCATTGAAACGCTTAAAACTGGTTCAAAATTGCACATTACGATAACCGAAGGTAGAAATCGCCAAGTTAGAAAAATGTTTGAAGCAGTTGGAAATCACGTTGATTTCCTTAAACGTATTAAAATAGGCGATTTAACTCTTTCAGGCTTAAATCGTGGAGAGATTAGAAGTTTATCTCAACGAGAAATCGATTATTTATTAAGTATATAATTAATAAAATAAAAAAACCGCTGAAATTTTCAGCGGTTTTTAAGTTGAATTTAGTTTATTCGTCGACCTTGCTAACGTTAAATTTATTGTACTTTGCAATCATAAATCTAATTACAAAATAGATAAATGAATCTACGTAAATTAGCATTGGGAAGATAAATGCGTAACAAAGTGTGGTTGTGTCTGACAAATTAGCATTAAATAATAAGCAACCTGCAAACGTGATAAGAATTAAATTGAACACAATGATAAGCGAAGTTAAAATTGTATCGCCTTTGATGCGCTTAACCGTTTTTAGCGGTGCCTTTTTGAAAATTGCAAACATGATAATAGGGAATATAATCATGGCGATTAGCGGGATTATGATGCCTGCTGGCGTAAACCCAAACGTGCTGTTACCTGCAAGAACGATAATTAAAAATTGAACAAGACATAGCGCAAAAGCGAATACTGATGAAATAAAGTTAATTTTGTTAACGTATAACGAGCCTTTTGCAACCCTTGGACCTTTGGAAGAAATGCGTAATTTATAACCGTCTTTTGCAACTTTTGCGGCCAAATCGCTAAAATCAATTTTTCCGTAATTTTCTTTTAATGCAAATTTATGAGTTTCTTCAATTGATTCTGTAAAAGATTGTTTTTTGTCTAACGCCTGCAAGATTTCTGGTTGCTTGGTTGTGTTTTCGATAGGTTTTATAGGCTTTTCCGCCTTTTCAGTAGGTTTTTCTTGCTTGACAGGAACGTCAATAGAATCTTTTCTCGTTGCACTAATAAGACCGTTTAATATATTTCTGAAATTCTTTTCTTGTTCGGTTTCTTCACGGTGATAAATTATCGGCTCTGAAACTTTAATTGATGAAGGACCGTTAGAATTTTCGTCTGTAATAATAGGTTGTTGAACGGCAACAGTTTTGGGTTGAACGGCAACTGGTTTTTCAATAACTTTTTCCACTTCAACAACTTTTTCAACTATTTTTTCTACGGGAACTTCTTTAACAACTTCAACGTATTGTGTTTTTACAATACCTGTTGGCTCAACGTCCATAAGTTTATCGATAATCGCCCTAGAATAAGACCAGTTTGATAAGTTAGCATCAACGGTTTCTTTGCCAAGATCGGTTAACTTGTAATATTTACGTCTGCCACCGATAGTATCGTGCCAATAAGATTGAACAAATTTTAACGTTTCCAAACGTTTTAACGAACTGTAAAGCGTTGCTTGATTTAGTTCATATTTACCGTCGCTTTTTTTCTCAACAAGTTCGCTAATTTGTTGCGGGAATTTATCTCCGTCTAAAAGCGCATGAAGAATAATAGTGTCAACGTGACCTCTGATTAAATCACTGCTGATGGCTTTGTTTTCCATAATTTCTCCAAAAACCTAAAATTTAGCGTTTATGTTAATATTATACAATTAAATTAACGTTTAGTCAAGATTTTGCGCTAAAAAAATCAAATTATGTCTAATAAAAAATATCCAAAAATCATTAGTAAAATGCTAGCGATTTTTAATTTTAGTAAAATCAAGGGAAAGTAACGTGATTGAAAAATTTTTAACTTTTAATAATTTTGATAATAACTAGCACGGAAAATTTGGCAAAAATCGAGCCAAATTAAGCAATATTTATAAATACGTGATATTTTATATAAAAAAACAATTAATTTTTTTGTTAAATCAAATATTATAAAAAGATTTAACGTGCAAATATTAAAATATAAATTATCAGAAAAAAGTTAAAACTTATAAAAAAACTGCTTATTAGTATTTTCCTAGCGATTTAGCCTATAATTATGCGCAAAAGCCGTGTTTTGCGCATAGATAAATATACTCTTCCATTTTGAAAAATTTGAATTCACACAGAAAAATTTTAATAAATTTACGCTAAATCTCAATAAAATTTGTTGCTAATTCGTGCAGTTATTCTTCATCAGCGATTTATAAATTTATTCATGAAAAGTTAATTACGTGATATATCAAGTTATTTATAGTGTAACTCTGCGCAAAATTCTTTACTTTTGCGCAAAATTTTGATATACTACTATCATGAAAACGAAATCATATTATGAAGACAGAGAAATTAATTGCATTGAACGTTTAGAAGTTATTATAGCCGAATTGCCAGGTTTTGTTAGGGACTTTTTTATAGGTGTTGAGCCTAAAACTTCTCCCCTTACACGCCTAAATTACGGCTATGATTTGCGTGTTTTCTTTGATTTTTTGTCAAGAAAAATATATAAAGACAAAGATTTGAACAATATCACGCTTAATGATTTAGCCGAACTTGAATCATACGATATTGAATATTTTCTAAATTATTTAAGCTCATACTACCTAAACGGCAAAAAATTACGCTGTACAGAAACAGGAAAAGCAAGAAAATTATCAACGCTCCGTGCGTTTTATAAGTATTATTTCAATAAAAACTTGTTGCCGGCTAACACTCCTACCAAGGTTTCTATGCCAAAAATCCACGAAAAAGAAATAATTAGGCTTGAAAGCAACGAAATTCGTGATGAAATCGGTGAAATGTTATCGGCAGTTGAGTCTGGCGGTGGCTTAACCAAGCGACAAAAAGCATATCATATGGCAACGGGTCTACGTGATACCGCTATTATCACCCTATTTTTAGGCACGGGCATCCGTATTAGTGAACTTGTTGGACTAAACGTTGACGATATTGATTTGCAAATGAATAGTTTTGTGGTTACCAGAAAGGGCGGAAACAGAACTATTTTGTATTTTAATGATGAAGTGGCTTCTGCTATTCAAAACTACCTAATTTCACGTGAAGATTTGAAAGATTCCACGGAAGATGCACCACTCTTTCTATCCTTGCAAAACAAACGAATTGCAACAAGAACTGTGCAGGAATTAGTTAAAAAGTATGCAAAAATTGCTTCTCCACTCAAAAAAATCACACCGCATAAGTTAAGAAGTACGTTTGGCACTAATCTTTATAGAGAAACTGGCGATATTTACGTTGTTGCGGATTGTTTAGGTCATAAAGACGTTAACACAACACGTAAGCACTATGCTGCACTTTCAGACGATTCAAGAAAGTTCGCAGCGTCGCAAGTTTCACTTAAAAAGGGTAAATCGTAAATAAAAAACGGCAGATATTTTCTGCCGTTTTTAGTTTTAATTTCGTTACTTTTCTTCTTTAATAATTTTTGTGATTTTAATTTCTGTGAAGTCCCCTTCTAACTCAATGCACTTGCCACAACTATCGCAAAACTTGTTTGGATCAAGATCGCAAATATCATCACATTGACCACAATCTGTGCAGAGTTTATCTTCAAAAATACATTTTTTATCCATACTATTCTCCTTACCTTCATTTTACCATATCACAACTAAAATAGCAACGTTTTAGCATAAAAAATTACGAACAAACGTTTGACTTTTCGTGGTGGCTATGTTATAATGCGAGTATGAAAAAAGTTAATGAAAATTTAGAAAAAGTTTATAATTTCACCTTGGAATACGTTAAAAATAACGGATTTCCACCGTCAGTTAGGGAAATTTGCGCAAAATGCAACATAAAATCTACTGCTACTGCTTATTCTTACGTGGAACGCCTTAAAGAAAAAGGTTTATTAACAAAATCTCCACTTAAAAAGCGTGCGATTACCGTTGCGAATCTTAAAAGCGATTATAGAACTGTGCCGATTATCGGAACGGTTACTGCTGGTACGCCCATTTTTGCGGTGGAAAATTTGGATGGTTATATGCCACTTCCACCCGATTTTGATAATGGAAATGAAACGTTTGCGCTTAAAGTTTCTGGCGAAAGTATGATTAACGCAGGGATTTGCGATAAAGACATAATTATCGTTAATAAGCAAGATACGGCAGATAACGGTGATATTATCGTTGCGCTTGTAGATGATTCTGCTACTGTTAAGCGTTTTTATAAAAAAGACGGTAAAATTATCCTTCACCCCGAAAACGATTTTATGGAAGATATGATTTTTGATTCCATCACCGTTTTAGGCAAAGTTAAAGGTCTTATGAGAAAGTTTTAAGCTAGTAATGATAAATAAAAAGGTCGGTATCACCGACCTTTTTTCATTACATGCACATCAAATAACCAATAATATTGTCAGTAAAACAATATCTATTACTTGCAAAACAAAAGTAGTAAATTTTAATATTTTATATACTTTTTCTTTTGGTGCCAAGTGAATTGATGATGATGTCGAAAAAAACTCTGGCCTATTATGCAGGGCCTCCACCTCTGATTTTTTATAACACCAATTGAATAATTTCTCGATGTGAAAAATCATTAATATACCATTAAGCACGCAAAGCCCTAATGAGAAAAACGCAAGACCTGTTAAATAATTATCTTGAGATATAAATTTTATTATACAAAAAATTGCTAATAATAAACTTACAATCTCCAAGCCCCCAACAACAAGCCAATACATTAATGTTTTTTTCTTATCAGTCATAAAATAATTCTCCTATCTTTTTTCCAAAGAAATTTAAAACAGCATCATATTTTTCAGAATATAATATAGTTATTTCTCTACCAGAATATCGCCAATAAACGTTATCATATCCAGCCTTTTTAGCTCCCTGTTATTTGTTTATTTATTCTTCCTTTGTTTTTTACGTTTTAATATGTTTTCAATACATCCCACCACGCAGGCGAAAATTAGCACCATCACTGCAACAACCACCGAAAAAATCAGAACTACATTCCCGCCGATTGTAAATGATAAAACAATTGCAACAATTATCAGGCTTGTTAATATATATCCTAGCATTTCCATAAAAAATATTCTTTTGGAAATATCTTTACTTTTATTTGAATATGTAAAAATAAAAAATGGGCGGTGCTTAAATGTAAAACATTTCTTTTCCTTGTTAAAACACTCTAGTTTATTTATGGAGTGAATATTTATAAATGTCACAAACATAATCAAAAATAAACACAGAAAAACAAGAATTACCACCCCTATCATATCAGGCTCCAATGAAATTTCCTTCTGGGTTAAAATATTTACTAATTCTAGCATACACGCCACCCCCGAAAATACCAATCACAAATGTTGAAACAACCGTCTTTAATAT
>SVIE01000041.1 GCA_015069625.1 Clostridiales bacterium
CGTTTACCATTTCTGGTTTGAAGCATATAGAGTTTACCTTGTTCAATGGTAAATTCCATATCTTGCATATCTTTATAGTGTTCTTCTAAGATTTTGCAAACGTCAAGGAATTGTTTATAAACGTCAGGGAATACTTCCTTCATTTGTTCAATAGGCATTGGGGTACGAACACCAGCAACAACGTCTTCACCTTGTGCGTTGGTTAAGAATTCACCCATAAGACCCTTTTCACCGGTTGCAGGGTTACGTGTAAACGCAACACCCGTACCACAATCATCACCCATGTTACCAAACGCCATCATTTGAACGTTAACTGCGGTACCCCAGCTGTAAGGAATATCGTGGTCCATACGATAAATGTTAGCACGTGGATTATCCCATGAACGGAATACGGCTTTAACTGCACCCATTAATTGTTCAACGGGATCAGACGGGAAGTCTGCGCCAATTTGAGCCTTGTATTCAGCCTTGAATTGATTTGCAAGATTTTTAAGGTCGTCAGCGGTAAGTTCAACGTCCAACGTAACGCCTTTTTCTTCCTTCATCTTGTCGATAAGTTTTTCAAAGTATTTTTTGCCGACTTCCATAACAACGTCGGAATACATCTGAATAAATCTTCTGTAGCAGTCCCAAGCCCATCTGGGGTTACCAGATTTAGCAGAAAGAACTTCTACAACTTCTTCATTTAAGCCAAGGTTTAAGATAGTGTCCATCATACCAGGCATTGATGCTCTAGCGCCAGAACGAACTGAAACGAGCAAGGGATTTTCCTTGTCGCCGAATTTCTTGCCGGTAATTTCTTCAAGCTTAGCAATATTTTCCATGATTTCTGCTTGGATAGAATCATTGATTTGCTTGCCGTCTTCGTAGTACTTTGTGCACGCTTCAGTAGAAATGGTAAAACCTTGTGGTACAGGAAGACCGATTTTGGTCATTTCTGCAAGGTTTGCACCCTTACCACCGAGAACGTTACGCATAGAAGCGTCGCCTTCTTTGAATAAGTAAACGTACTTCATTCTATATCTCCTTAAAATTTTATATCTATTTACGGTTGGCTTTTTTGCCACAACCTTATATATTCTACACTATCCTATGTTTTTTTTCAACTGTTTAAGCCGATTAATTTTGATAATTATATATTTTTTACAAAGTAAACTCTCTCAAACACACAGTTTTATAAGTTCTTTAAGCGACTTTATATTGACTTCTATTTTGTTCGTCGCATAATAGTCGATCAACTTTAACGGATCTAAAAGCCTAAAATCTTCAATTTCCTTATCGTTCAATAAATCCTTTAAGGTGTAGTATGTTGTAGATTTAATTTCCCTTGCCCCTTCTTCTCTGCATTCTTCACAAAAAAACGCCCCCGAAGTATAGTCGAAAAACACTCTTGCTGGATTTTCATTTAAGCACGAACTGCAACCGTTTAAATTGAGCGCATATCCCGTTTCAAAAAAGGCAGACAGAAAGAATTTAACAAGCACTTCTTTGGGGTTTTTACCCCCATATGCAATATCTTTAAGCGTACTTAAAGCAAGCGAAAACATCTCTGGCGCAGGTATTTCTTCTTTTAGTGTTTTTCTAACAAATTCCAACACCGCACCACCAGCAAAAAAACGAATTATATCTTCCCTAACAGAATAAAAACTGTCAATCAAACTTGCCGTTTTAACCGTACGTTTTCCTTCACGCAAAAAGAACACAAATTCGGCAAAACAAAAAGGCTCGGAAGCAAATTTTAACTTTGCCCCTGCCTTTTTTACTCCTTTTATTTTAGCGGAAACAACACCCTTTTCAAGAGTGAACACGTTGATGATTTTATCGTTTTCACCGTAGTTTACACCACCCAAAACTATTCCGCTTAATTTTTCTTCCATAAATTATTTCTCTGACAGTTTTTTATACAGTAGGTAATATGATATATTACCTGTTTTTTCAAACAGTTCCCACGCCGAATCTAACGGCTTATTAAAATCGAACTCGTCTTTCATCTTCTCCCCCTGCAATTAGAGTTTGCAGAAGGAAAATTTTTATTCAAGTTTTGCCATCAACAAAAACAGTAACGAAACATAACAACGTTTGTTATCCCCCCCACATTTATAACGGAGAAGAAACAAGTTAGGCAAGGCTCGCAAACGATTTTGGGTGAAATAGACCGTCTGGTCATTAAGATTAAAAACGATTTGCAGAAACGAAGCATAACGAAGTTTACTCCCACACTTATTTTATAGCGGAGAAGAAACGAGCAAGACAAGGCTCGCCGACGCAAACGGACGAAATAGAACGCCTGTTCATCGAGATCGTTTGCTATGGCAGTAACGCAGTATTGCGAAGTTTATTCTTCGCTATAACCGAATTGGCGAATCAACGTCGCACTATTTCTCCAATCTTCTTTAACTTTAACGTAGGTGGTTAAAAACACTTTTTTGCCAAGGAATTTTTCCATATCGGAACGAGCAAAAGAAGAAACTTCTTTAATTGCACTTCCGCCTTTACCGATTAATATCGCTTTATGGTTTGGTTTTTCACACACTATATCAAGCGAAATATCATAAACCTTTTTATCATCACGAAGTTTGAACACGTTAATAACAATCGCTACACCGTGCGGAATTTCTTTGTCAAATTTAAGCAAAATTTTCTCACGCATGATTTCGGAAATCATAAACTTTTCCGAGCGATCGGAAATAACGTCGTCCCCAAAAATCTTTTCACCTTCCGGAAGTTTCGACGTTAACACCTTAATTAATTCTTTAAGGTTTTTGCCCTTTCTTGCAGAAATAGGCACAACGTCAACCCCTAATTCGCTTAAATTTTTCATTTCAGAAATTAAAAGTGTTTCACTAGTAATATCCGTTTTTGTTAAAACAAGCGTAAAAGGAATTCCTACCTTTTTATACTTTTCTATAAGCGTTTTATCCGCCTCGGAAATCCCTTCATGCACGTCTAAAACGTATAAAATCCCGTCAACGTCTTGCGCAGTATCATTTGCAAGTTTTTGCATAACCGAATTTAAGCGGTTATCCGCCTTATAAAGTCCTGGGGTATCCACGAAGGCTATTTGAAAATCTTCACCGTTCATAACCCCTAAAATACGTTCTCTTGTAGTTTGGGGCTTAGGAGAAACTATTGCCACCTTTTCACCGACAAGCACGTTGATTAAGGTAGATTTTCCCGCATTCGCCCTGCCGATTACGGCTATATATCCACTTCTCATTCAGCCTCCGGCATAAGCACGGAAATAACGGCTTTTTCTTTTTCTCTCATTTCTTTTTTATCTTCTTCGTTCATGTGGTCGTACCCAAACAAATGCATAAGCCCGTGCACGATTAAATAAGTTCTCTCCCTTTCTTCGCTGTGCCCGTATTCCATTGCTTGCGCACGCACAACTTCATCACAAAGCACGATAGAACCTATACACAAATAGTTACCGTCCACTTCAAGCGGAAAATTTTTGCGAAGCAAAACTTCCCCCTTTATCCCGTCAAGAGTTGGGTAAGAAAGCACGTCGGTTACGCTATCCACGCCACGAGTGGTGTTGTTTAGATTTCGCATGTTTTCCCCGTCGGAAAACACGATTTCCGCACGAAGTCTATCCTTTTGCCCTAACACTTTATATACGGTTTTAGCAATCTTACGAAGTTTAAGTTTTCTATCAAAACATTCTAATACGAGTTTTCCCATTGTTATTTTTCCTCTTTGGCCTTTCTTGTTCTGGGCTTTTTAACTTCAGGTTGTTTAGGTTTTAGTTCTATTTGTTTTAGAGTTTCGGGGGTTTCGTTTTCACCTTCAACTTCTTCTTCATTTTCTTCAATCGTCTTCCCTATTGCATCAGTAGGCTTTTCCATTTTAACACCGTTAAGCGTTGCCGTAGGATATTTAACACGGTGGTGATATACACCTGTTAAGTTATTTACTATCGTTTGAATAATGATGTTTAATTCTTTAATAGTGATTTCACATTCGTCAAACTGACCGAGAGCCATACGTTCGTTTACTATCCTTGTAACCACCTCACGAACGTTTTCAGTAGAACGATCTTTAAGCGTTCTAGACACCGCTTCACATCCGTCCGCAATCATAATAATTGCTGCAATTTTCGTTTGTGGTTTTGGTCCAGCGTAACAATATTCGTTAATATCAACTTCGCCATCTGTAAACTTTTTCGCCTTATCGTAGAAATACAAAATCGGAAGTGTGCCATGATGTTGAACACAAACGTCCGCAATTTCTTTCGGCAATCTGTGTTTTAACGCCAAATGATATCCGTCTTGAGCATGCGCACGAATAATATTAGTTGAAAGTTCTGGAGTTAAATCGTCATGCGGGTTAATTCCGTCTGCTTGGTTTTCGCTGAAAAATTCAGGACGACGAAGTTTACCTATGTCGTGATAGTATGCACAAGTTCTTGCAAGTGTCGCATCTTCTTCAATAGCCGTTGCGCACGCTTCTGCAAGGTTAGAAACAACGATTGCGTGATTAAACGTTCCAGGTGCGTTTCTAATTATACGACGAATAAGTCTCGAGCCGTGGTCGGTAAGTTCTGCCAAACGGAAACTCGACACTTTCTTAAATAATCCTTCAAAAAATGGCATAAGTAAAATAAACAAAGCCACGGCTAGCGGGCCTGAAAGCGCAGCCGAAACAAGCGATTGCCAAAGGTTTTTAAGCCCACCGACAAGTGCCGTTGTCCCAACAATAAGCACGGACGGAATTGAAAGAATTACACTTCTACTCAAAAGTTTTATTCTTGAATATTTTTCACCAAGCGTTACGATAGCAATAACACCTATCGCAAACGCAATTAAAAGATATGCATATTCTCTTGCGTTCGTACTTGTTCCGCAAACAATATTAATCATAAGCATAAACATGCAAAATACTGCATGTGTAAATATTGCGTGCTTTTTATTAGTTAAGAATAACGCAATAAGCGGAACGATTGCAAAGGGCGCAAGATAAAAGTTAACGAACCTTGCAAAAACGTATCCCACCACAATACCTATTTCAATGATTAAAAATATCATTTCCGAGTTAGCGGCACGTTTTAGAAAATCTCTATCTTCAATGAAGAAGTAAAAGAAAATAATAACCGACGTTACGATAATACTCATGAAAAACGTAATCGGCTTATCTATACTTTCAAAAAACTTATTAAGTTCTTCGCCATGCTCAACACCAGGATATAAGTATATTGCTAAAATAAAAAGCAACGACAAAGCAACCGTGTTTAACACGTACACTATTCCATTTACAACCTTATCCTTGGTTGTCCATTCTTGAATTTTCTTAGAGCCAAATTTCGCCATAAAAATAATCCTTCTTTTTTTCTATCCACTTGTAATTATTCGCCTGCTAAATAGCGTTACGTTATATTGATAACCTTTTTTTAGCGGGATTTCTTCCACCGTATAATCTAAAATCTCTTTGCCGTTTGCTTCTTCTTCCGCAAGCATCACAGCACGCTCTTGCAAACCTTTTTCGTTTAATATTACCGTATAAACAGTTGGCACTTTTAACGTTACGACGGCAAGCACGTTTACGCTTACCATTTCTTCTTTTATTATCGCATATCCGCCGACAAGCAAATCTCCCTTCTTCACTTCGTCGCCTATATCAACTTCCGCCGTGCCACGATATACTTTTACGCTTTCTACACTTCCGTTAACGTCTGAATATAACGCCGTTACGTTAGAATTCATAATCCCCGTTTTGCCTTCTGCAAGCACGAGATTTATTTTTAATCTACACCCTGATTTTTCACAGGAAACAAAGGAAAATTTATCGCTAGACGCAAGCAACCTATCTTCTAACGTTTGCATGTTAAAGGAAGAAAATCTTCCCATCGGCTTAACTCCGTTAGCAATAAGATATTCCGTTACTTCACGGCTATAAACGTTGCCGTTTCCCGAAAACTCAAAAGACAGACAAACGTCCGAAAAAAACATCTGCAATCCGATAAAAGCAACTACCCCGGCAAGCACACCCACGTTTCTTATTAGTCTTACCACAGGGTATAATCTGCCATGATTATTAACTTTTATAATATTATAACATAACTCTTTACAAATTGCAAAAACTTTTTCACTTTCCCTAGCGTTTATGGAAAATATAACCGACCTTGCTTTCTTTTTTACGTTATATACGCTTATTCCGTTTTTATTCAGCCTATTGATAAGCCTATCAAGATTAAGTCCTTCTATTTTATACCGTTCGTAATACCAAGATTTTAAGTTCTTTCCACCGCCGTTATTTTTCCGCAAATCACCAAGTCCCCCGCACAAAATTTTTTAACGTATAAATTTTCTCCCTTAATATTTATCCCGCCTTTTTTTAATCGCACTTCTATAACGCTTTCAGAAAAGGATTTAATTGCTAAAACGTTTTCAAAATACCCCGCCAAGTCGCCAAATAAAACGGCACGAAACACGGGCTCGCTCGGTATATTTTCCACCCCAAAGTTTTCATAAATGCTGTCTATAAAACCCATTTTTCACCTCGTATAATGATATGCTAAAATTTATCAAAATAGCACGTTTTACAGTCTAAAACAGGCACAAAAAACCCCCGACAGACAGTCGGGGGTTAAAGTTTTTTAGGGTTAAAACCTATTAACCTTTATAGTAATTGATTAAGCAACCTTTTAGAATTATTTGCTTTTCCGCATCAGTCAAAGCGTCCATTTTAAGCGTTATTGTGCGTGGATTATCACCTAACACCTTTGCCGCAATTTCCTTTGCTCCGCTTTGAATAAATTCTCTAACGCCTTCAACGTAAATATATTCGCCAACACTAAAATCGTTATTGTCGCAAAGAAGTGGAAGCATGCCCCAGTTGATAAGGTTGCTTCTATATCTCTTTGTCGCATATTCCTTAGCAATATTTGCAACACCGCCTAAAACTCTTTGACAAGATGCCGCTTGTTCTCTTGCAGAACCATCACCTGGTTTAATGGAGCAAACGACACTACCATAAGACGTTACGCTTGCGTCTAAACCTAAATCGGTTGGGAAGCCTTCTGATTTAACCGCTTTTGCTCTTGAAACGTACATCGGGTCTTTTCTAGAAAGCGCAAATTCTGCAAGTTTTAAGGGATTTGAACGGTATGAAGAAGTTTCCCCAGACGGAATAAGTTCGTCCGTCGTGGTAACGGGGTCATGAAGAACGGAAACGACTTTTAATAAAAGGTTATCTTTAAGTTCTTCCATTTCAGGCCAATCTGCAATATTCGGTCCGTATTTTAACGAAAGCGAATTGTCAGCTTTACCTACGCCATTAAACACCCTTGAACGATAAATTTTTGTGTCGAAACGATACTTTTTAATCTTGTTTGAATAGGCTAAGTCCATAGCGGAAGTGATTGCCCCGTTATTGAGAGCGGTTGCAGCAATACTTCTTGCGTCCATAAGCGCAACGGCAGAAAGTTGTCCATTCGCAGGCTTGCTACCTTCTCTACTTTCAAAGTTTCTAGTAGTGTGTCTAATAGAAAGACCGTTATTTTGTGGAACGTCCCCCGCACCAAAGCAAGGTCCGCAGAATGCAGTTTTGATAACTGCACCGTTATCCATAAGCTTACCGATATAACCGTTATCAACAAGTCCTTTGTAAACAGGTTGACTTGAAGGATATACGTCTAACGTAAAATCGTTGTTATCAATAGCCTTGTCGCCTAAAATATTGCTAGCTTCTGCAATGTTTTCATACATACCGCCTGCACAACCTGCAATAACGCCTTGTTCAACGTAAACTTTGCCGTCGATAATCTTATCTGTAAGTTTGAATTCCCCTTTTGGAAGAAGTTTTTTACCTGCTTCTTCCGCTTCCTTTAAGAGTTCGTAGGGGCGAGAAAGGAAATCTTTAATAGTGTATGCATTTGACGGGTGGAAAGGAAGCGCAATCATAGGTTCAACTTTACCAAGGTCTATTACGATACCTTTGTCATAATATGCGCCGTCTTCTGCTTTAAGTTCTTTATATGCACCTGCTCTATCATGTTCAACGTAATATTTTTGCGTTTTTTCATCCGTTTCCCAAACTGAAGAAAGACAGGTTGTTTCAGTAGTCATAACGTCGATTCCGTTTCTGAAATCCATTGAAAGACCTTTAATGCCCGTTCCGATAAATTCTAAAATTCTATTTTTTACAAAACCGTTTTTGAAGGTTGCTTTTACAAGCGCAAGCGCAACGTCGTGCGGGCCAACACCCTTTCTTAATTTGCCTTTGAGATAAACCGCAACGACTTCTGGATAATCCACGTCATACGTTCTGCCGAGAAGTTGTTTAACAAGTTCAGGTCCACCTTCACCAACAGCCATCGTACCAAGCGCACCGTAACGGGTATGCGAGTCAGAGCCCAAAATCATACCACCAGAAAAAGCACGCATTTCACGCATGTATTGATGAATAACTGCAAGATGCGGGGGAACAAATGCACCACCGTATTTTTTAGCAGCAGAAAGACCGAACACGTGATCGTCTTCATTGATAGTTCCACCTACCGCACAAAGAGAGTTGTGGCAGTTAGTAAGTGTGTATGGAATAGGGAATTTTTCAAGCCCCGAAGCCTTTGCCGTTTGAATAATACCAACGTAAGTTATATCGTGCGAAGTAATCTCGTCAAACTTAACGTTAAGTTTTTTATCGTCGCCCGAAAAGTTATGAGCGGAAAGGATTTTATAAGAAATAGTCTTTTTTGCATTTTCCTTGTCAACAGTTTTAGCCTTAACAAGTTTGCCATTTTTAAGGTATACGCCTTTTTCGATAAGTTTTATCATGGTATTCTCCGATAAATTATTTTCGGATAATATTATATATTATGTAATTGATTTTAGCAAGCAAACGAGAAAAATATTTATTTTTCCTTTGTATTCGACATTCAAAATTAAAAATATAATTGCATTTGCGTTGGTTTTGTTATACAATTTAGCGTAAGGAGAATAAAATGAAACAGTTTAACGTAAAATTTTCATTAGCCATATATATACTTCTTCCCGTTGCACTATTGCTTTCAGGTGGCGGAGTTGCGTGGAATATTTATAACGCAGTAAACAATAACGAACTTACTAAAATTATAGTTTCCGTGCTAACCGCAGTCCTATCCTTTGCAATTTTCCTTTTGGCTTTTTCCGTTTTGATTTATAGCCGTTATTCTTTTAAGAATAAAACCGCCATTTTGCGTTTTGGTTTTTTCGGTAATAAGTTCGACCTTGAAAAGGCAATTAAAATTGTGCATTTCAAGCTAAGCGATAAGTTGGTTTTATACTTTGAGAACGCCACTTATACCACTATCTTAATTAAATCAACGGCATATGCTGATTTTATCAAAACCGTGCGTGAAATAAACCCACAAATACAATTTGACACGGAAACAGAAAAGAACGCATAAAATTTTTTACAGGATAAATTTTTTTAGTTAATATTATTGACAAGAATTGTCATTAGTAGTAAACTTTAATTACAATTTGATTAGTCCGGTAGGTAAGGTTACCTGAGGGATACGGATTGCTACCGCAAAATAGTGGAGACACTATGCGCCGGTGAGCAGACCACGTCGAAAACAAGGCGTGATCTAACGCAATTTCATCGCCCGCAGATGCTAAAGCCAGCATGGTTACACAAGTATTTTTTGTGTATTTTTGTTTTTTC
>SVIE01000042.1 GCA_015069625.1 Clostridiales bacterium
GAATTGAAGCAGGTGCTAAAACAATAAGTTTATAGTCCCCGTGTCCACCACCTTTGGTTGCTTGGAAATAGTCGGACTGTGATGGCTGAATACCGCCAAGACCTGGACCGCCACGTTGAACGTTAACGATAAGAGCAGGAAGTTCACAACCTGCAAGGTATGAAATACCTTCGCTCTTCAATGAAATTCCTGGGCTTGACGAACTTGTCATAACACGTTTTCCGCAAGCGGAAACGCCGATAACCATATTTATTGCCGCAACTTCAGATTCAGCCTGTAAAAATGTTCCGCCAATTTTAGGCATGCGTTTTGACATATATGCTGCAACTTCCGTTTGGGGCGTAATGGGATATCCGAAATAATATTTACAACCTGCCATTATAGCGGCCTCGGCCAACGCTTCGTTGCCTTTCATTAAAACTTTATCTGCCATAATACACCTCTACTTTTCCACCGTAATTACGCTATCGGGACACATAGTTGCACAAAATGCACAACCGATACATTTAGCCTGATCGGTAATTTCAGCAGGATGATAACCTTTTACGTTAATTTTTTCTTTTGCAAGCGCAATAATTTGCTTAGGACAAACCGTTTCACACAGTCCGCAACCTTTACAACGCTCAACTTCAAAAGTAACTTTTGCCATAATTTCTCCTTTACAACCAATTGCCATATTTAATAAGTTCAATTGGTAGCACGTTGTTTATCGTATTTTTAAGTTGTTCAGCCAAATCATTTCTGACTGCTGTAAATTTAACGGGCAAATTGCATTCTTTAGATAACTCGTTAACAAAATCAATACTGTTTGTTATCGTTTCCTTTGTAGTTTCATTTCCAAGGTTAGAATTGTTAACAATTCCCGTAAATTTTATTTTACCACTAAATTCTATTTCTTGCAATATCTGAATTGCACTTTTTATATCTCTTGTTTCTGGGCGATATTTATTTACGACGAAAAGCATATCGTAATTATTTTCCGTTACTATGCCTTCTGCAAATCTACCGAGCGCAAGTGCACCCCTATCGTCACCACCAACGTCAACAACTGCATATCTTTTTTTATCGTCTATCATTTTATAAGACGCAGAATTAAGTGCGGGTATATCTACGTTGGTTTCCGCATACTTACTAACGACAACGTCTATGCCGAATTTATCTAGCATTGATTTAGCATCTATTGTTCTAAAATACGGATTTACAATATCTAAATCGTAAATGCTGACCTGCTTTTCATTATTTTTTAAAAATAATGAAAAATTAACGGCAACGTTGGTTTTTCCACTTCCGTAATGCCCTGCAAATAAAGTAACACGTTTAGCGTTTATCACATCTTCACCTTTACGCACCAACCGTATGGATCAGGTTTTAAGCCCCACTGAATACCGGTTAATTCGTCATAAAGTTTTTGCGTAAGCGGACCGATTTTATTGTCAGAAACAATATGATTTTTATCTTTATAGTTAAGATTGCCAATTGGTGAAACAACCGCAGCCGTTCCCGTACCCCACGCTTCGTCAAGCGTTCCGTTTTCGGCAGCACCGATTAATTCGTCAACTGAAAGCAATCTTTCACTAACCTTATATCCCCAACTTTTGAGCATTTCTATGCAAGATTTTCTAGTAATACCTGGAAGAACTGAACCTGTTAGTACGGGAGTGATAATTTCTCCGTTGATCTTGAACATAACGTTCATTGCACCAACTTCTTCAATGTATTTTCTTTCTACACCATCAAGCCAGAGCACTTGTGAAAATCCTTTTTCTGCGGCACGTTTACCTGCTCTCATACTTGCAGCATAGTTTCCACCGCATTTTGCATAACCTGTTCCGCCCCTTACCGCTCTAACGTCTTCATTTTCAATGATAATTTTTACAGGGCTTAAACCTTCGGCGTAATAACTGCCAACGGGTGATAAAATTATAACGAACGTTGCGTTATGAACGGCGTGAACGCCTAAAGATTCGTCGTTACCAAACATAAATGGTCTAATATAGAGCGAAGTTCCAACACTTTCCGGAATCCAATCGTAATCAAGTTTAATAAGTTCGATAAGTGCCTTTAACGTAAATTCTTCATCAACTTTTGGAAGGCATAATCTTTCCGCAGAATCGTTAAGCCTTTTGAAATTTTCTAACGGACGGAATAATTGAAAACCATCTGCCGTTTTATAAGCCTTCATGCCTTCAAAAATTTCTGCGCCATAATGAAGAACGGTTGAAGCAGGGTGAATCGGGATATATCCAAATGGTACGATTTTAGCGTCGTGCCATCCTTCCGTATCCGAATACTGCATAATAAACATGTGGTCAGTAAAATACTTACCAAATCCTAGTTTGGAAAAATCGGGCTTTTCCTTTCTTACTTTACATTGTTCAACTTTTATTTCCATAGTAGTTTCCTCACTATTTTTTACTCTTAATTTTTTGTGCAGCGTCTTCTCGCATTTTATATTTAAGAATCTTGCCTGCTGCGTTCATTGGGAAGGCTTCAACAAAATCAAAATATCTTGGAACTTTATGTTTTGCTATATGCGAAACACAGAATTCTCTAATTTCCGCTTCCGTAAGCGTTTCTCCTTCTTTTACTATGATGAAAGCATATGCTTCTTCACCATATCTTTCATCAGGAACACCCACAACTTGTGCATCACTTACCTTCGGATTAGTATATAAGAAATCTTCGATTTCTTTTGGATACAAGTTTTCACCGCCACGGATAATCATATCTTTTAATCTGCCGGTAATTTTATAGTTTCCATCTGGCAATCTCATGGCTAAGTCCCCAGTGTGTAACCAACCTTCCGCATCAATCGCTTGATTTGTTTCTTTGGGCATTTTATAGTAACCTTTCATAAGGTTATATCCCCTTGCTACAAATTCACCAACTGTATTATCTGGTAAATCCTCGCCCGTTTCAGGATCAACGATTTTACATTCGATATTAGGAAGGCTTCTACCCACCGTATTAACCCTTACGTCAATACTATCGTCAGTACTACTCATTGTACATCCTGGTGATGCTTCAGTTTGCCCATAAACAATGGTGATTTCTTTCATATTCATTTTATCTAAAACTTCTTGCATTACGGAAACAGGACAAGGACTTCCTGCCATAATACCCGTTCTCATGTATGAGAAATCAGTTTTAGCAAAATCCTCATGACCAAGCAGAGCAATAAACATAGTTGGAACGCCATGGAAAGCGGTTATTCTTTCTTGGGTTATACATTGAAGCGCAGGCTTTGGCGAAAAATATGGAAGCGGACACATTGTAACACCGTGTGTAACACAAGCCGTCATCGCAAGCACCATACCGAAACAATGGAACATGGGAACTTGAATCATCATTCTATCCGCTGTGGATAAATCCATTCTATCACCGATACATTTTCCATTATTAACAATGTTGTAATGCGTTAACATTACCCCCTTGGGAAAACCTGTTGTTCCAGAAGTATATTGCATGTTACAAACTTCGTTGACTTTAACAGCATTTGCCACTCTAATCAGTTCTTCTTGTGAAACAAACTTTGCTTTTTCCATCATTTCACGATAAGTAAGCGAACCTGGTTGTTCAAACCCAACCGTAACGACATTGCGCAAAAACGGAAGTTTTTTACAATGTAACGGTTGACCCTTTTTAAGCGTTTTAAGTTCAGGGCAAAGTTCGTTGATAATTTCTGCGTAATTAGAATCCCTATATCCGTTAACTATAACAAGCGTATGTGTATCAGATTGTCTTAAAAGATATTCTGCTTCATGAATTTTATAAGCCGTGTTCACAGTAACAAGCACAGCGCCAATCTTAGCCGTTGCCCAAAAAGTTAAATACCATTCAGGAACGTTTGTTGCCCACACGGCAACGTGATCTCCTGGTTTTACCCCTATCGCCATAAGCGACCTTGCGACAACGTCAACTTCATCACGGAATTCTGTGTAAGTTCTTGTATAATCAAGCGTTGTATATTTGAACGCCACTTGATCTGGAAATTCACTTACAACTCTATCTAACACTTGTGAAAACGTCTGTTCAATAAGCGTTTCTTTCTTCCAAATATATTTACCTGTTTTTCTATTGTTATCAAAAAGTCGTGTTTGCCAAGAAGGAACGCTTTCAAAAGTGCTCATATATCCTGCAAATTGCGGGAGTACGATATCAACGTCCCCCAAACTTTCAAGCCATTCGGGTAAAAGTTCAAGTGAAACATATCCTTCATAGTTAATAGATCTTAAACTGTCAAACACGTTTTTAATCGGAAGATCACCTTCTCCTAAAAGGCAATAGGTAACCTTTCCGTTATCGGCAACACTATCTTTAATATGTAAATGTTTAACGTGTTTTCCAAGGTTTTTAATGGAAGTTTCCGCCGTTTCTTGCGGATAACGATGGGTATGATGAATATCCCAAAGTGCAGAAAAATTATCACAGGCAAACTCATTTAAAAGTTCTGCTAACTTACTTGTATCAGCATAAATCCCCATTGTTTCCATAAGCACGGTTACGTTTGACGAAATGGCTTTTTGCAAAATTTCAGGAATAAATGCTTTAACGGTTTTATCGCAATCATCCTTGCTATCGAGAATTCCGTTTGTAAGATAAGCGTGCAACCTTACGTATTTACAGTTAAGTGATTGTGCAAGTTCAATTACTTCATTTGCTTCTTGAATATTTTTATCAAATTTTTTTGCATCAGCGATATTTCCTACAACGTCAATACAACTAATAGCTACACCACTTTCAAATAATTTTCTTTTCGTAGTAGAAATATTTTGTTTTTTGAACGGACCTTCTTCTTTGAACGATTTAGAATATATATCGTGAATTTCTAATCCGTAAATTTTATTATCCGCACAAACATCAAGCAACTGTGAAAAGCCAAGCGTCCAGCCGTTTGTTGAAAATGAAAGTTTCATCAGTTACTCTCCTTATACACAATTTTATTTACCGCACTAACGTACGCTTTAATACTTGCACCAACGATATCGGTGGAAACCCCTCTGCCAGAATATAATTTTCCATCTGCACGAAGTTTTACAATCGTTTCACCCATTGCTTCTTTTCCTGCCGTTACCGCATTTACTTCAAACGAATCAAGTTCATAATGACTACCTATAATGTTTTCAAGTGCTAAAAATGATGCGTCAATAGCACCGTTGCCATAAGAAAGGCCACTAATTTCTTTGCCGTTTTTATTAAGCACAATACTTGCAGTTGAAGTTAAAACGTTGCTACTTTGAACGGAAAAACTAACTAATTCATAGGTTGCGGGCACTTGAAGTGCAACGCTCGCTATAATAACGTCTAAATCTTTAGTGTTAATTTCCTTTTTGTTTGAATATCTTACGATTTCAGCATAAACTTTTGCAACGTCAGGAGCGGTTAAATCATATCCCCTTTGCTTAATCATTTTAGAAAGTGCAGATTGAGTTATGCCTTTTGCAATGTTTTCCGTTTCATCATTTGTGTTATTCTCTGGTTGCACGGATTTTTCTTCAACGGTAAGATTAGAAACTCTATTCAATATTCTATTCATAGCCGTTTTGTTGAGCGAACAACAAATTCCTCGCTTTCCACCAATATAATCAACCGCAGAGCAAAATGATTCAATATTAGCAAGTTTTCCACGTATAGCAGAAAGTTTAACCCCGCTAACGCCAACCGAAATTGCAGATAACATATTTGCTGTTGCCATAGAAAATTCATCACTACATTCAACGTTAAATTTAACGTTTGAAAGCGTAGGAACAGCAAAATAAATCCCTTTAATAAATTCTGCAAAATCATCAGGCATCATAAGACCAGCCATATCGTTAATCGTAATGGTTTTAGCCCCACAATCTATTGCCGTCTGAATAGCATTATGTAAAAAATTTACGTCTGCACGGGTTGCGTCGTCAAGACATACTTCTACGTCCCCACAAAGTGAAACTGCCTTTTTGGTAAGAGTTTCAAGCAATTCTAAAATTGCTTTCGGCTTTTTACTTGCAAAATATTCCATTTGAACCGGCGAAACGGGAACGCTTACAATCAATCTTTTCTTTTTAGCAGTAGCAATTAAAGAATAATTCTTTTGAACGCTTTCTTCGGTATATCCTGTTGCAATCGCAATCATGCTTTTATTTACACAAGCGCTAATGGTTTTTACTAAAACTTCATCAGCTTTTTCAACGCCAACAGAACTTAGTTCTAGCGTATCTACTCCTAATTCGCTGATTAGTTTAGCAATTTCCAATTTTTCCTTAAAACTAAGCGATAGCGCAGATGCACCGCCAAGTTCTCTAAGCGATACGTCGCTGACAAAAATGTTCTTCATAAAAACCTCCTATAAATTATTATAAAAATAAAAAACGCCCTGACTGATGTCAGGGACGATATTAACCGTGGTACCACCCAATTTATTGCCTAAGCAATCACTTGTTTTGCTTATAACGGAGCATGCCGAGAACCATTACTATCCACATGTTCATAGTTCCTGCTCGGGAATGAGTAATGAATTATTGCCTATTTGCTCACACCAACCGCAAACTCTCTGTAAAGCGCAAAAACATCTGTTTCCTTCATTGCATTTATAAATTATAAATTATTATATTTATATGATACATATTTGTCAAGCAAATCAATTGCAAAATTAAAGTTTAAGCAAACTTTTTATATTTTTAGCAAGAATTGCTTCTCTTTTAGCATCATCTAGTGGAATACTTAAAAACCTTTCTAATTCTCCTTTTGCATCCCACATAGGAAAATCATCACCAAAGAAGAATTTTTCATAACCTAATAAATCAATTATGCTTTTTGCTTGTTCGGAAGATATAAACGCTAAAGACGAACTAGTGTCAAAATAAACGTTTTCAAGTCCTTTATAAATTTTAGCCTTATCCCAGCACCTATATCCGCCAAAATGTGCACCGATAAATGTAACGTTTGGATACTTTTTAGCCATTTTTACAAGTCTTGCAGGTTCAGAATAATCAAATCTGTTATCCCCCATGTGTAGCAAAATAGGAAAAGTTCTTCCTAAATTGGCGACGGCACGGTAAAACTTTTCAGCATTATCACCATCTATATGAAAACGCTGGAAATCAGGATGCAACTTTATACCATAAAATCCGTTTTTAACCGCCCAATCAATTTCTGAATTTATTTCTTCTTCGGTTAAATCTTCATGTAAAGTCATAAAACCGATAAATTCCTTATGGTTTTCAACTTCTTTTTTAATAAATTCGTTAATCGGATGCACTTGCGTAGCCTTGGTTGCGCAAGAGTGAACTAAATATCTTGAAACGCCTATTTTACTTCCATTTTCGATAAGACGTTCAGAAGTTCCTATCGGATTTTCCATCTTTATATCATAAAAATCGCCGATTGCAACCGTCGCTTTTTCCGCTATCTTTTCAGGATATATGTGTGCATGCGCATCTATTATTTCCATATCTTTCTCCACTGTGAATTGAAAAAAATTTTATCACTATGACGAACAAAAATCAACTGATTTTACTTGCCTAATACTTATTTTATATATTTTTTCAAGTAAGACAAATCCATTTGCCACTCGCTAACTTTATTTAATTCTTTTTGTCGTTCGTTTGCTAAACCCAAATCTGCACGATATTCAGAATATGTACAATTGTTTACCGACATATAATGATTTTCAATTCTCTCCACTTCTTTTTCATCGCTCACAACGTGCGTACGCTCCATATGAATAGCTTTATGACAATCAGAACAAACGGCTAAAACGTCAACAAGTTTTATAATACCTGTTTTTGCATTATACGACCATCTTTCGTGTGCTTCTAGTCTTTTTGTTTCTTTTCCACATATACCACACTTGCCGTTTGCCGAATATTTAGTGTCCTTTTTTACAAAATTCCATAACTTTTCAGGTAGCACAGTGCGTAAATTATATTTCCAGCACCCATCGGGTATTAGTTCAATCTGTAATTTTCTTTCTTGTTTATTCATAATTTTTCACCGCTCTACTTTCGTGACACGTAAAATATATAATCTGTTTTTCTTTTGCAAGAATTTCTAATATCTTTAATGCCTCTTTTAGTCTATTTTCATCCAAATTACAAAATGGATCGTCTAAAATAATAAATGGACTTTTCCCTTCAAAAACCACGTCTGAAAGAGCAAAACGCATACTTATATTTACCATGTCGTTTATGCCTTTGCTAAAATACTCCATTTCCCTGTCTTTACCTTTACCATAAAACGTTACGTTTAAGTCCAAATCAATGTTAGCATCAAATTTATTTTCTCCCAAGAGCAGGCTAATGTAATAATTAAACCTAGTTTCAAGCGGATTTTTGTATTTTGCGCGCATTTTTTCATTTGCCTTTTTCAAATATTCTGCCGTAAGTTTCAATATACGATACTCTTCATTTGCTTTTGCAAGTTCTTTTTCAATGGCATCACGTTCTAAAATCAAATCTGGCAATACGCTTTCTTCTTCGGCTAAAGTTAAAATTCTAGCACGAATTTGATGAATTTTCTCCTGTAAGAGAGAATATTCCATCTCGTTTTTATTTATTTCATTTTGAAGTTCACGCAAAGTGCCGTTTAGGTTTTGACCTGTTTTTTCGCCCAAAAGCCCGCATAATCGGTTTATTTCCATTGTGATTGCGTTTATCTTTTCAGATAATCTAGTCTTTTCGTTAGTTAACTCCAAAAGGTATAATAAGTCGCTAATATAATCACCTGTTTTTTGAAAATTAAACAACTGCAAAAAGGCACTTATTTCATTAGAATATTTCAAAACGACATTTTCGTTTTTACCTTGTTCTTTTACTCCTTTTGCTCCACTAACTCTTAGCGATAAACCGATTATAAAAAACAATGTGAACAAACACGCACTAGAAACGGCTAAAATTAAGTTAAAAAACAAACCTACAACACCAAGTAATGCAAACAATATCGATAAAATCATTACTAAGGAGCCTTTTGCCAGCAAGTCTGGATCTTATAGTGGTGATATCAGTATATTCAATAAAGCTTTCCAGCTGATCGGGCATTATGCGCTTTCGCATATTCTGGGTCATCTGAGTGTGGGTCTGAGTCTTTGGATCAATAC
>SVIE01000002.1:0-56125 GCA_015069625.1 Clostridiales bacterium
TCCTTTACTACATTTGTTTGTTTTCTTTTTTCGGTAGCATTTGTAATAACGAAGAACTTCACCATTTCTAGCAGTTCCTGTTTCAGCGTTCATACTTTTTGATATTTTAAAAGAGTTGGTGTAATTGTGAAAAAAGGATATTTTGATAACGCAGCAACAACATTGGTAAAACCAAATGGAATGTATCAATATGTTGCAGATTACATTTACATTCATCAATAAGATCGGGGAAAGTTTGGTATGATACGGAAGGAAAGCGTATTCATGCGCATGGTGGCTCGATTATTTTTGCTAATGAAACTTTTTGGTGGTATGGCGAAAACAAGGAAGGCATAACAGGCACGGCAACGGGTGAAAAGTGTAAAAACTGGCACCACGGGGTACGTTGTTATTCGTCAAAGGACTTATATAATTGGAAAGACGAAGGGTTAATCGTTCCTGAAAGTGATGATGAAAACAATCCTTTTTATCCTGAAAACATCATGGATAGACCACATATTTTATACAACGAAAAGACTAAAAAATACGTTCTTTGGGCAAAAACCACACAAAAAGGACAGAACTTTGAAACGGCTAAATTTGCTTTGTGCGTTGGCGACTCGTTATTTTCGTTAAAGTTTGTTAAAATGATAGATTCTAATCCGCATTTTTGTGGGGATTTTGATTTGTTTAAGTACGAAAACAAAGCATATGCAATATTTGAATATCCGCATAGTGAGATGATAGTTAGAGAATTAAATGACGAATATACGGGCTTTACAGATAAGTGGTCTTCGCACTTGCAATTTCCGTGCCCACCACTTGTTCGTGAAGCACCTGCGGTTTTTGAACGAAATGGCAAGTTGTTCGTATTGACTTCGGGAACGACTAGTTATTTCCCAAACCCAACGATAGCGTATGATATAACTAATCTTCACGGAGAGTGGAAGGATTTAGGCAAAACTTGTGTAAACGATAAAAATAATAATTCCTTTCATTGTCAGTTTTCATCAGTTTTTAAGCACCCCTACGTCAACGACCTTTATATTGCGCTTGGCGATCGTTGGCTTATTGATCTTCCAGAAGATTTGCCTAATATGGAAGAATTATTTTACGACGCCTTTTCGGGGAAATTTGAAAGATTTTCAGAGTGGCAAAAGTTAGGGGAGTTCACAGATGAAAATACAGAAGAAGCAACTTACGTATGGTTACCTATCTCGTTTGACGAGCAAGGAAACCCACGAATAAAATGGCTAACAACTTGGACAATTGAAGAATTTAATAAGTAAAGCATTTTATAAATTCATTTTCTCATGGAAAAATTTTGAAATTTGATTTGGTGATTTGGCAAGTGAAAAAGCCCACGAGTATCGTGGGCTTTTTCATGTTATTAAACCATTGACTTAATTAAATCAAATGCTTGTTGTTGCAACTGATTTAATTTTTTATTTTTGTGAATAACAAGGTAGTTAGTTCTTGTGGAAGAAATATCTTTAATCTCAATTTCCTTAAACTTACCCCTTGCAATATGCCCGCCTGCATAACTTTCAGGGAGAAAGGAAACGCCAAGCGAAGAATAAACCGCAGCAATCAACGCCTGATTATTAGAAGAATCCATTTTCGTTCTAATTTGTATCCCTTTGCCGATAGCAATCTTTTCAATAAAATCTCTTGACGAACTTCCACGTTCACGAAGTAAAAGGGGATATTTAACGAGTTCTTCAAAGGTTAGCGTTTTCGGGATATCGTAATCGGCAAGCGCAACCGCCACAAATCTATCGTTAGATAAGGGAATGGTGTTTAGGTATGGAGATAACACGTCGCCACCGATAACGGCAAAATCTAAATTGCCCTGTTCAAGTTCTACTTCAAGGGCATTTGACGGACGAACTACTACTTGCGGTTGAATTGATAAATTATTTTTTTCAACAAGTTGCAAATAACGTGGAATTAGCGTTTGTCCGAGCGTGAGTGATGCTCCGATTTTAACTATTGAAGTTTGTTCGTGAAAGGTTGCAAGCGATTCAAAATCTTCAAATCCTGATAAAATTTCCTTTGCTTTAACAAGCAAATCTTTGCCGATATCAGTCAAAACAAGCCTTTGGTTTATTCTGTCGAACAGTTTTACGTTGTAATATTCTTCAAGTTCAAGTATGCTGTGTGAAATAGTTGGTTGAACGATATATAATGCTTTTGATGCCTTTGTAGTGCTTCCGTATTCGCACACCGCAACGAAGATTTTCAAATGTCGTAACGTCATAATATACCTATATAAAAATCTTATAAACTTTATAATATTATACTATTTACAATATAATGTGTCAAGGGGGTTTTATGCTTTACTTAAATATTTTAGAGTGGTATAATGCATGTGCGGATAATATAAAAATATAGAATACAAATACTATAATAGTTTATAGAGGTGTTAGATGAAAATTCTTATAATCGGTATGGGCGCAATAGGGAGAACCGTATTGGCAAATCTTGTAAACGAAGATCATACGATAACGATTATTGACGAGAACAAAGAAAAGGTAGAAAGCCTTATTGAACGATATGACGTTATGGGCGTCGTTGGTAACGGTGCTTGCTTAGACGTGCAACTTGAAGCGGGTGTTGATACTGCGGATACGGTTATCGTTGTTACGCAAAGTGATGAAGTTAATATTCTTGCTTGTTTGGTTGCAAAAAAGGCGGGCGCAGGCAGTACTATTGCAAGGGTAAGAAACCCTGAATATCGTAAACAAGCAGAGCAAATGAAAGAAGAGTTAGGACTTTCGTTAGTAGTTAATCCAGAACTTGAAACTGCGGACGAAATTTTTAACCTTATAAGTTTGCCATCTGTTTCTAACGTTGAACATTTTGCAAAAAGCAGAGTTGCCCTTGTTGAAGTGGAAGCGGAAAAAGGGTGTGCGCTTATCGGTGAAACGCTTATTTCCGCAGGCAAGAAGTTTGACACGCAAGCACTTATTTGCGCAATTCAAAGGGACGGCAAGGTTATAATTCCGTCAGGTTCTTTTGAAATTAAAGAAGGGGATAAAATAAGTTTTACCGCCGACACCAAAGCATTAGGTGATTTTTTAGAAGAAATCAACATGGTAGAAAAGCCGTTTAAGAACGTTATGATAGTCGGTGGCGGACGTGTTGGGTATTATCTCGCAGAAGCGCTTTCAGAAAAAAGATATAAAGTAAAGGTCATTGAAAACAACAAGGCGCAGGCGGAAGAAATGGCGGAACTTTTGCCAAAAGTTAACGTGGTATATGGAAACGGAACTAGTCATTCCGTTCTAATAGAAGAAGGCATAGAGGCGATGGACGTATTCGTTGCACTTACGGGTAACGACGAAGCGAATATAATTGTTTCAATGTTTGCAAATGAAGTTAACGTTAGAAAGGCGATAACGCAGGTTATGAGCGGTGAACTTATAAAAATGCTCGGGGGCAAGCAACTTGAACATAGTGTTTCACCAAAGCATATTGCTGCAAGTAAAATTATAAGTTACGTGCGTTCTATTGCAAATAAACGTGGTAGCAACGTTTTAACCCTATCACGACTTGTTAACGACCAAGTTGAAGCACTTGAATTTTTAGCAAAGTCTGACGAAAAATTCTATAATATTCCGTTAAAGAAATTAAAGATGAAAGAAAATTGTTTAATCGCCTGCATTATTCGTGATAATCAGGTTATTATCCCAAGGGGCGGAGATTTTATTCAAAAGGGCGACACGGTTGTGGTTGTAACCACGCACAAAAACTTTGATGATCTTACCGATCTTATAGGCTAGACAGGTGATTTATGAACTATAAAAAGTTAGGTAAAATTTTAGGCAAGATTATGATATTTGAAGGCCTACTTATGCTTGCGCCGTTAATCGTTGCGCTAGTTTATAGTGAGCCGTTTAATAATATTCTTGCTTTTATCGTTCCGATAGTTGCGCTTGTCGGCATAGGGTTTTTGTTGCAAATTCCTAAGGCTAGTAGAGAAACCTTATATCAAAAAGAAGGATTTGCGTTGGTGGCGGTGGTTTGGATAATAATGGCGTTATTTGGCGCAATTCCGTTTGTTATAAATGGTGATATTCCAAATTATATTGACGCCTTATTTGAAATCATGTCTGGATTTACTACCACAGGGGCAAGCATAATAAGCGATATAACGGTTATTTCACATTCATTATTGTTCTGGCGCAGTTTTTCGCATTGGATAGGGGGGATGGGAATCCTTGTGTTCATCCTTATCTTTATTCCTGAAAGTAACGAAGGCTCGTCAATGCACCTACTTCGTGCAGAAAGCCCTGGACCGCAAGTCGGAAAAATCGTATCAAAGATGAGAGTTACAACTAGAATATTGTATCTTATCTATCTAGGATTGACGCTTTTAGAATTTATACTATTAGTATGTGATAAGCCGATTGCAGGATATGAAAATGACAAAGTGTTCATTAGCATGCTCACTGCGTTTGGTAGTGCAGGCACGGGTGGATTTGGAGTTATCCCTGGCGGAATACAGATGTTTAGCGCATATTCGCAGTACGTAATTGCAATATTCTTAATTATGTTTGGTTGCAACTTTGCCCTTTACTATTTGCTATTAATAGGTAAGATACGACATATTCTGAAAAGTGAAGAATTGAGAACGTATTTTATAATTGTGTTCGTTGCAGTGGCGATTATCTTCATAAGTTTAATAACCCAAATTAGCAAAATTGACTACACGACCGAAGAAGCGTTTAGGCATTCGCTTTTCCAAGTTGCGTCGATTATCACCACCACGGGATATACCACAACCGACTATAACGTGTGGCCGGTAATGTCGCAAACCGTATTGTTATTATTAATGTTCATGGGCGGTATGGCAGGTTCAACGGCAGGCGGTATAAAAACTTCACGTATCGTTATTGCAATTAAAGGTGCGGTAACAAGCGTTCGCAAACTTATTAATCCTAGATACGTGCCAAAAATGAAGTTTGAAGGTAAAACGTTAGAAGAAAAAACGGTGAACGACGTTTCATCTTTTATAGTGCTTTATTTAGTTATAATTTTATTAGTAACGTTGCTTTTATCCTTCGACCCGATTAACGGACAAACGATAACGATTATTTCAGATGCGGGAGAGTATCAAGTAGAGCACGGATTGTTCGCTAACTTTTCGTCGTCGCTTGCATGTATTTCAAACGTAGGACCTGGGGTCGGGGCTGTAGGCCCGTATTCATGCTTTGCGGGATACAATGCATTTTCTAAAATAATATTAACGTTTACAATGCTATTAGGACGTTTAGAAATTTTACCGATATTAATTTTATTCAGCCCAAAAACGTATAAAAGAACTTAAAAGGAAAAAGTCAGCAAAGAGGATTCTTTTGCTGGCTTTTTAAAAACAGAAACGTAAAAGCCTATGTAAAAGTTAACATTTTTTATTATTTTAATAAAAAACAAGTGAAAATCAAGCGATTTTAACGAAAAATAGAGCAATTCAACAAATTGTTGAGCGCAAAAGCATCAATTTTTTGTTGAGAAGGGTGTACAATAGAAGAAAAAAAGGAGACGTGCCATGATTGGTGAAAAAATCAAAAAGTTAAGATTAGAAAATTCTTTAACTCAAAAAGATTTGGCGGAAAAACTTTACGTGACAGCACAAGCGGTATCTAGATGGGAAAATAATGAAGTTGAGCCGTCAATAACAACAATCGCCGAAATCGCAAAAGTATTTAATATATCAATGAGCGAACTTTTAGGCGAAGAACAACAACCTGTTAAAGTTGTTAAGGAAACGGAGTACGTTTATAAAGAACAAAAACCCATACTTGCCGTTTGCGAACAATGTAACAAGCCCATATATGATGGAAACGAAATCGTAAGACTAACAGATTATGATTATATGGGGAACACGACCACGAAAATTTTATGCAAAACGTGTGATGACAAAAACAAAAAGCAAGCGCATGAAACTGCAGTATATCAAGGAATTCAACGCAGAAAGAAGTCTTTCTTGTGGGGAAGTATATTCACGGTGTTAATCGTTATTGTTGCGCTTGTTGCAACGCTTATCGCAAAAGCATCTACGGGAATAGTCGTCGGCGCAACGGTTGGTAGTTTATTATTCTTTCCGTTTTTATCATGCTTGTATTTAGATAACAACTTTATTTGGGATATGGTGGAAACGGTTGCTTCTTGGTCGATTCGTTTACCAGGGCTTATTTTCGAACTTAGTTTAGATGGTATTATATGGTTATTAACCGTAAAACTTTTATTCTGGATTTTAGGTGGTTTAGTGTCGATTTTATGCTTCATATTAGCAATTATTTTAGGGCTTGCAATAAGTATATTCGTTTATCCGTTTGCCCTTTCAAAAAACCTAAAACACCCTGAACTAGAAGATTAACAACAAACAACAAAAAAAGCGGGCAGAATTATCTGCCCGCTTTCTATTTGCGTAATATCTAAAAATTTTAATATTTAAAGTCTATGTTTTTAAGAGAATTTAACGTTTTAAGATATAAAGCACACTCTTTTTTTGCTAAATCTAACGATAAGCATTTGTAATTGCCACATTCTTTTCTTGTGCCACCAAAAATTTCACCGTCGAAATCCACGGTTTTTTGAAGTGCAAGTTTAACTTCACTTAGCACAACGTTGTTGTCTGCATTTCTAACAAGTAAGTAAAAACCCGTTCTGCAACCCATAGGCCCAAAATATATCACGTCGCTCCCGATAGCAGAATTTCTTAAAAAGGTAGCGAGCATATGTTCAACAGAGTGCATAGTAACGTCATCAATATAATCGCCTGAATTTGGAACACGTGTGCGCAAATCGTACGTTGTAATATCCCCGTCTATGCGTGAAACGTAAATTCCAACCCCTATTTTGTCGTGGTCAACAGAAAAACTTGCAATACGTTTTGGTGATTTATCGTGAAGATTATCCATAAAAAAGTCCTTAAAGTTTTTTCTAATTATAGCACAGAGAAAAAGATTATTCAAGTAAGCGTGGACGTGCTGATAAAAAAAGCAACAAAAAACACGATATTTCCTTATTGAAATATGGTTAAATATGTGTTAAAATATATAAATAAAAATCTTGCGAAAAGGAAGGTCAAATATGTCTTATCAAATTTTTAAAATTGATCCGTATCTTGCTCCGTATAAGCAAGATATCGTTCGTCGTATGGAAAATTATAAAAGAAAGAAAAAAGAACTCATTCCCGACAACGGACGATTGATAGATTTTGCAAACGGACACGAATATTTCGGTTTTCACCAAACCGAAGACGGTTGGGTGTATAGAGAGTGGGCACCGTCTGCCGAAGAAGTTTATTTAACGGGGGACATGGTTGACTGGCGTTGGCTTGACTTAAAACTTACGCCTATCGGAAACGGTGTGTTTGAAATATTTATTAAAGGGAAAGACACCCTTTATGACGGTTGCCACGTGAAAACTATCGTTCGCCACAATGGTCAACTTTTGGAAAGAATTCCGCTCTATATCCGTAGAGTTGAGCAGGATAAAACCACTTTTGCTTGGTCGGGCGTTATCACTAACGAGCCTGAATATAAATGGAAGCACTTAAAATTTAAACCGAGAAAAAACCTTTACATTTACGAGTGTCATATCGGTATGGCGCAGGAAAAAGAAGGAATCGGCACGTATAAAGAATTTATCAAAAACGTTCTGCCAAGAATTAAGGATTTAGGATATAACACTATTCAAATTATGGCGATAATGGAACACCCGTATTACGGGTCGTTCGGGTATCAAGTTTCTTCGTTTTTTGCGTCGTCATCAAAGTACGGCACGCCTAACGAACTTAAAGAACTTATTGACACGGCACACGGATTAGGGATTGCGGTGCTACTTGACGTGGTGCATTCGCATGCGGTAAAAAACACGGTCGAAGGCATTAACGAGTTTGACGGCACAACCTATCAATTCTTCCATGAAGGTGGGCGTGGCGATCATCCTGCTTGGGGGACAAAACTTTTCAATTACGATAATAACGGGGTTATACATTTCCTTTTATCCAACCTTAAATATTGGCTTGATGAATTCAAGTTTGACGGGTTTAGATTTGACGGTGTAACGTCTATGATTTACCATGATCACGGTTTAGGAACGGCGTTTACCGATTACGGAAAATATTTTTCGCTAAATACCGATTTAGAAGCAATCACCTATCTTCAACTTGCAAACGAACTTATTCGTGAAATCAATCCGAACGCTATCACGATAGCAGAAGATATGTCTGCAATGCCTGGTATGTGTTTGCCGATAGAATATGGCGGGGTTGGGTTCGATTATAGGCTTGCTATGGGGCAACCCGACCTTTGGATTAAACTACTTAAAGAGTGCCCCGACGAATATTGGGATATGTGGTGGATATGGTCGGAAGTGACAGGTAAGCGACCCAAGGAGAAATATATAGGGTATTCTGAGTCGCACGATCAGGCACTTGTAGGGGATAAGACCATCATGTTCCGCTTGTGCGATAGCAAGATGTACACGGATATGAATAAGGATAGCAACGATATGGTTATCGACCGTGGAATTGCACTTCATAAAATGATAAGGTTTATCACTATGTCGGCAGGTGGCGAAGGATATCTAAACTTTATGGGTAACGAATTTGGGCACCCTGAGTGGATAGATTTTCCAAGGGAAGGTAACGGTTGGAGTTATTTCTATTGCCGTCGTCAATGGCATTTGGCGGATGACGAAAACTTAAAGTACGGGTATTTGCAAGCCTTCGATAAAGGGATGGTAAATTTCACAAAACGAAAGAGATTGTTTTCTTCGCTTCCCAAGAGTTTATATATTGATAACGAAAACAAGGTGTTATCTTATAAGCGTATGGGGCTTACGTTTGCGCTTAATTTTAATCCTACGAACAGTTTTGAAGGGTATTATTTGACCGTTCCGAAGAAGGGTAAATATAAGGTTGCTTTTTCAAGTGATGATGCTGAATTCGGTGGGTATAATCGCATTTCAAAAGAATACGTTTACACGGCAAAAAAGGCAAAAGACGGGCTATATAAAATCCAAATTTATATCCCTTGTCGCACGGCATTCTGTTTAGAACGCTTAAAAGACGAATAGAATTAAGAAAGAAAGCTTGACTTAATATATTTAAGTCAGGCTTTTATTTTTAGTTGCGTTTAACTTTTTATTGTGTTACAATAAACGTGCGACCAAACTTCATATTCTTTAAGATAAGGTGCTCTTATCTGGTAGAAGTGCAACTTTTCGCATTACATAACTTTATTTTAAAGAATATAGTTGTAAGTTTGTGTCGCAACAAAGCGGAACGTGCATTTTTACGAGTGTCGTTTCGTAAGGAGCGACACTTTTTGTTTAAGGAGAAAGGTTAAATGAAAAAAAGATTAGTGGCAGTATTATTTACTCTTATGGCATTATGTTTGTCGGCGTTCTGCTTTACCGCTTGTGGCGAGACGGTTTCAGTTGAAACCGTAACGCTTAATAAAAGCACGCTAACGCTTGAAGTGGGAGAAGAAGAAACGCTCACCGCAACCATAACGCCAGAAAGCGCAACCGATAAAAGCGTAACATGGGAAAGTTCTGATGAAGACGTTGCAACGGTTTCTAACGGGAAAGTAACGGCGGTTGCTAACGGCAGAACAACCGTAACAGTTACCACGGTTGATGGAGAAAAAACTGCAACGTGCGAAGTAATCGTTATTGCGTCGTCGGGCTTAACTTTCAAAACGCTATCTGTTGATGAAGAAAATAACGTTACGGGCACCGTTTCAAACTCTATTGACGAATTTAGTTTTTTAACCGAAATTGAAACTAGCGGAAACGTTGGTTATATGGTGTGTGCAGACGAATTTGGTATGATTCCGTTTGCAGCGAAAAAAGTTCCACTTCTTGGTGGGGATACGACGGTATATATTCTTGTGCTTGAAAACGGAGAATATAACGGCACAACTTATGCTGTAACAATACATAGAAATTATTTATACACCGTGTCTTTCAAAACGGGTGTCGCAACTAGAATTCCTTCTCAACAAGTTGAAGAAGGTGATTACGCTATTATGCCTACAACGGAACTAACAAAGATAGGCTATCATTTTGACGGCTGGGGTTTTGATTTTGATACGCCTATCACGTCGAACAAAACGTTAAATGCAATTTGGACGGCAAATACCGATACAACTTATAGAGTAGAATACTATTTAGAAAACGCTAATGATGACGGGTACACGCTTTTTGGTGCGGAAAACAATTCTGGCGTAACCGACACTACTGTTAGCGTAACCCCAAGCGAAAAAGAACATTACACGATAAACAAAAGTAGAAGTAAAACGTCAAGTAAAATAAAAGCAGACGGTAGTTTGGTATTGCAAGTTTATTATGATTTAGATAGATATACAGTGACCGTTAACAACGCTGATACGGGGGCTGGCACGATAATGGGGGATGGTGCACAAAAGCATGGTGCTGTTGTAATGTTAGTGGCTATACCTAATCTTGGTTATAACTTTTTGGGTTGGTTTAATGGGGAAACGAAAGTAAGTGAAAACAAAACTTATAGTTTTTTATCAGAAGCAAATGTTGAATTAAGTGTAAAATGGGAAGTAGCTTCTGAAATGGCTAATTTTAATTTTACGTCCACTTCAACCACATGTAAAATTACTGGAGTAAAAGATCAATGGGCGCGTGAAATAACTATACCAAATTTCGTAACGAGTATAGGCAATTCTGCGTTCTATTATTGCAATTTACTAACAAGTCTAACAATACCAGATAGCGTAACAAGTATAGGAGAAGCAGCGTTCTATTCGTGCGACTCATTAAGAAATATAATGATAGGAAATGGCGTAACGAGTATAGGCCGATCTGTGTTCGAGTATTGCGGTGCATTAAAAAAATTATATTACAAGGGAAGCGCAAATGATTGGAACAATATTAATATAAGTTCACCCAACACTAAATTAAATTCTATCACACGCTATTATTACGTTGAAAATCAAGCAGACGTTCCAACAGATGGCGGAAACTACTGGCATTATGTAGATGATATTCCAACATCATGGCGAATAGAAGTAATGAGTATAACATTAAACAAAGAAACTGTTGAGATGAATGTTGGAGAAACGCAAACCCTTATTGCAACAATATTGCCAACAGATGCAACGGATAAGACTGTAACTTGGACGAGTTTGCACCCGAACATTGCGACAATAGATCACAATGGTGTTGTTACTGCTATTAGTACGGGTTTTGCAACTATCGTTGTAGAATCAAATACCAGCCCAGGCGTGCAGAACTCTTGTATCGTACTTGTTAGTAAACCTTCTAGCGGGGTTGTTAACGACCCGCTTGCAAGTAGCATTGAATTGATATCTGACGAAGACGCAAGCAACTATGAAGGAACGCTTAAAATTCGTGCGGTCAACACCAACGAAGAAAAAGCAATGCTTGAAACATTTATCGAAGCATTCAACGAAAAATTTCCATATATTGAAGTAGAAGTAAGTTACGTATCACAAAATCAATATTATAACCAAATAATTTATGATAATGCGGTAGGTACAATGCCTGACGTATTCTGGATTTCACAAGACTATATAGACCATATTGTCGGTCAAGAAAATATTATTTATTCGCTCAACAATATTGATGAAAAAGATGCAACCTTCTCAACAAACGTGTTTGTGGATGGGGCACTTAAAGGCGCATCACTTAAAGATGCAAGAGGTGTTGCTCAATTATATATGATTCCACGTGACTATAACGAAGTTGTTATGTATTACGACGTGGATAAGTTTGAAGCTGCAGGTATAGAGATGCCGTCGGCAACCGAACCTATGACAAGAGCAGAATTTGATGCTATAGTGTACGATTTAAGAGAATATTATGGTTTAGCAGATATGCCTAAGGTTGTTGACGTTAACGTAAACTGGGATTCATTTGTATGGCCACTCTTAAAGAGTTTCGGTGCAAAAATCATTGATGAACAAGGTAACGTAATGCTTAATAGCCAAGCAACTAAGGATGCTCTTCTCTACTGGAGAGAATTATTCGTAGACGATATCGTTCCACCGTCGTCAACAACGGCAAGTGGTAATATGTTCTACATGGGTAAAGCGCCGATTTATTTCCACTCAAGAGCAGAACTTATTAACATCTTATCTTCTGACGAACCGGGCGCACCCACCAATATCGGTGTAGCACCTGTTCCACAGTTTGGTGATACCTATGCAGTAGGTGGTGGTTCATCTGGTTATGCAATGTATAAAGGTACAAAAAATGCAACAGAAGCATGGGCATTCTTGAAGTTTATTGCAAGTGAAGAAGCACAAGAGGCAATGGGAACTTTGGGAAGTAGTATACCTTCATTAAAGAGCATGGTTGAAGATCCTAATGCTAGTTGGAGAAAATTCACGCATGAAAGATTATCTAATGAGCATTTTAATCACGATACCTTCTTGGCTGGGAGAGAAAAAGGTGCTTACACAACAACGAGAGACTTCTTTGACTATATGCCTATCGGTGTACAGAAAGAAGTTATCGATTGTATTGCTAGATGTTTCCAAGTTATCAACGATAACTTATTTGATGATAACGATTTGACCTACTTTAATAATCAAATAGCAAGGCAACAACAAGATATTATTAGTATTCTTTATTATGCACAAGACTAGTAGATTGAAAGATATATGAATCTACCCCCGCTTAGAAAAAAGCGGGGGTTTTCTTTACAAAAATCGATACGCTTTTAATTTGGTTGTGCTATAATAGGGCTCGGCAGTAAATTTAGCCAAAACAAAGGAAAGTAAAAAGTGGTTTTAGCGTGTGCTTTGGGCGGTGTAACTTGCTTAACTATGATTTTAAGCGTGCTATTCTTCCCAAGAATTAAAATTAAAAAGTTCTGTGTTGATTCCTACTGGGTAATCGTGCTTTTAGGTGCGATTTTAATGCTTGCCGTGGGGCTTGTGGATTTTAACACGTTAATCTCAGAACTTATTAAAGATTCGGCAATAAATCCGCTTAAAATTTTAGTTCTGTTTATTTGTATGACCGTGCTTTCCGTGTTTTTAGATGAAGTTGGATTCTTCCGCTTCCTTGCTTGTAAAACGCTAAAAAAGGCAGGGAATAGCCAAGTGAAACTATTCGTGTGGCTTTACGTGGTTGTGTCCGTTCTAACCGTGTTTACGTCAAACGATATAATAGTGTTAACGTTCACGCCGTTCATCTGCTATTTTGCAAAGAACGCTAAAATAAATCCCGTTCCGTTTTTAGTTGCGGAATTTATCGCCGCTAACACAATGAGCATGATGCTTATTATCGGAAATCCAACGAATATTTATATTGCAACGGCTTACGGCATAGGCTTTTTGGATTACTTTTTAGTGATGGCGTTGCCAACGCTTGCATCATCTGTGGTGGCGTTCGTGGTGCTTTTTTTGATTTTTAGAAAGCAACTTAAATGCCCGATAGAAGGGGAGTGTGTTGATGTCAAAATCGAAAATAAACCGCTTATGGTAATAGGATTGATATTGCTTGGAACGTGCACGGTATTGCTAGCAGTAGGGCAATACGTGGGGCTACCTATGTGGATTGTGGCACTTGTTTCAGCAATGGCGTTATTCGTGGCTGTGCTTGGGTTTAGCGCTATTAAAAGGGTTAAACCAAAAGAACTATTAGGGTGCGTTAGACGTGCACCGTGGGCACTTATTCCGTTTGTGCTTTCTATGTTCGTGATTATTCTTGCGCTATCAAGCGTTGGGTTTACAGATAGCGTGTCTAGTTGGCTCGGCTCGGACCTTGCCGTGTTTAAGTATGGCGTGGCGTCTTTCTTATCAGCAAACGTTATAAATAATATTCCTATGAGCGTGCTGTTTTGCCCGATTATTGCTCCGCTTTCGGGGAGTGTGCAGTTGCAGGCGGTTTACGGTGCGATAGTTGGGTCAAATCTTGGTGCGTTTTTAACGCCTATCGGTGCGCTTGCAGGCATAATGTGGATGTCAATGCTAAAAAAGCACGACGTTAAATTTTCCTATTTGTCCTTTATTAAGTATTGCGCCTTGGTGGCGGTACTTGCGCTTGTAACTTGCCTTACGGTATTAAATTTTATTGTATAATGCGGGCGATTTGCCATTTTAATGAGTGGAACAGCAATAGGACGAAATTGTACTGGGACTATAAAATAAAAAAATTCGCAGAAAAAGAAAAATTTTTTGTAAAAACCCTGAAATATGTTTGACAACCCTTAATAATTTAGATATAATACATAAGCATTTTGCGATTAGATTTCGCAGAATCCGTCATGGCGGCGTAGCTTAGTTGGTTAGAGCGGCCGGTTCATACCCGGCAGGTCGTTGGTTCGAATCTGACCGCCGCTACCAGTAAAAAAGCGGCGCACGACGTCGGTTTAATATAGATTAGCGCAAACTTAATCAGTTTGTCGCGGTGACGGCCCCTTGGTCAAGCGGTTAAGACACCACCCTTTCACGGTGGTAACATGGGTTCGATTCCCGTAGGGGTCACCAAAAAGAAAGCATCAACTTTTGTTGGTGCTTTTCTTTTTGTTATTCCTATAATAAATCGAACTCATACGGTTCGGCTCTGCCATCGTAGTGAAGCGGAGATGCTTCCCGTAGGGGTCACCAAACAAAGTAAAGACGAACCCGTTTCCTTTAGGAGACGGGTTCGCCTTTGTTTTTAAGTTAAAAAAGTAATTATTAAAATGTAAAACAGCAAGAAAAACTCTTGCTGTTTTGCTATTTTTATAACTTTTTACTTGTCGGTAAATCTTGATTTTGATATTTTTGCGTGATATATCAAAAGAAAACATATTCAAGGAGAATTACATGAAAAAGTTCTATTTTGGTGAAAATAAATATTTAGAGCAGAAAGTTTTGGCGTTTTATAATTGCGATTACGTTGGCTATCAAAAGCAAGGCAACCCCGACTTTATAAATCATCTAAAAAACATGACTAATCAATACAACGAACTAGATTTAGTTGAAGATTTTGTTCAAGTTTCCGAAAGATTTGTTAAAGATATGGAAAGTATTTTTGACAAAAGCGATTTTAAGAATTTTACAGTTTGTGTTATGCCTCGTTCTAAAAGAGAAAGCAAGTACAAGCAAAGCCAATTAATGTTCAAAAAGGCTATTTCAAGTTGCGCCAACAAATTAGGCTTTATTAACGGCACGGATACAATTACAAGAGTAAAGGACACTAAAACAACACATAATTGGAGGCTTGAAAACAACACAGGCGATAATCCATATAAAGGTATTACTAAAGATACTTGCAGGGTTGATTTAAGCAAAATAAAAGGCAAAAATATTGTTTTAGTTGACGATATTTACACCGAAGGTGTTAACGTACTTGAAGATTGTATACAATATCTATTTGATTTAGGTGCAAAAAGTGTTATACTATACGTAACGGCAAAAACAAGGTAAAGATTATGAACTCAAACATTTCATTAAAACTTTTTAGTTTAATAAAAACGGGCGTTATAAAAACTAACGCTCACTTTTGGAAATCGTTTTATAATGGAGATTATATAAATACTTTTCCTTGCGATTTACAAGCCGTAGAGCAAGAACTTAAAGATAAAGGTATAAACGTCATCTGTGTTTTTGATGAAAACTTCCCTAGCGTAAACGTTAAACTTAAAAATAGTGAAAAGCCGTTTTTCTTCGCATACAAAGGCGATATCACGCTACTTAATAACGTAGATAAAAACGTAGCAGTTATAGGTATTTTAACACCAACTAATGAAATAGTAGAAAGAGAAGAAAAAGTTGTAAAAAGTTTAATTGAAAAAGGCTACAATATAGTTAGTGGGCTTGCAAAAGGTTGCGATGCGGTTGCACATAACGAAAGTATTAAAAACAATGCAAAAACTATTGCTTTTCTTCCGTCAACAATAGAAAAAATTTATCCAAAAGAAAATACAGACTTGGCAAATGCGATTGTTAATAATGGTGGACTTATAATAACCGAATATGTAAACGAGCCTAAAAACAAATACGAAAACGTTAAAAGATTTATTGAACGTGACAGGTTGCAAACATTGTATTCAAAGGCTGTAATATTAATTGCAAGTTATCGCAAAAATGAAGGAGATAGTGGCTCTCGCCACGCTTTTGAAAAGGCTAAGGAATACGGCAAAAAAAGACTTGTTATGTATAGAGAAATCGACGCTACAGATTTAACGTTGGGATTAAATAAAGACTACGTTATGCAGGGTGAAAAAGTCGTATCGCAAAAAGAAATAGAGGGATTATAATTGGTTTACGTTGTAGATTTAGACGATACTTTGGTTTTGACTAAAAACTTAAATAACGATGCCTACAATTTCGCTTTAGAACAAAACGGACAAAGACGAATTAAAACGAACAACCGTCTAACACGAGAGAACTTTGGCGAAACGGCTAGCAAGAAATTAATAACCGAGAAGCAAAACTATTTTACTCAAAAGTGGCTAAAATATAGAGTAGTCGTTAACGAAGAAATATTAAAGATATTGCAAAATCAAGATAAAGAAAATTGCTATCTTTGGACAAGTGCAGATAAAAACCGAGCAGAGTATATATTAAAAGAACTTGATTTGTATAAGTACTTTAATAAAGTTATTTATGATGATAAAAAAGATTTGAATATTTCGTTAAAAAGGTTAAAAGACACTACCAAAAGTAACGTCTTTTTAATTTATGAAGATAATGGGGATATGCTTAATAAAAAAATAAAATTAGTAAAGAAAACGAAAAATAAAGAATTTAACGTGAAGGAATATTTCTTTGTAATATAAAATCTTCGATTTACGTTTTAACAAGGGGCAGAAACCCGTAGGGACACCAAAAAATATCGGTTAGTAAAAATACTGACCGATATTTTTTATGCTTTTACGTCGCAATCGAACTCATACGGTTCGAATTTGCCATCAGAGCAAAACGGAGATGCTATTCGTGTTTTATAAATTCTCCATATTATATTGCAAACGAAGAAGAATTTTGGTATAATGCAAAAGTAGTGTGAAAGGCGAGCCATGCTTTAAGACAAAGGAGAGAAAATGGAAGTTGTTGTTAAAAAGTTTGAAGAACTTTCTAATTATGAACTATACGACATTTTAAGGTTACGTTCAACCGTCTTTGTAGTGGAGCAAAACTGCGTCTATTTGGATCTTGATTCAGTTGATCTTAATGCCTACCACGTTTATATAAAAGACGGTGGTGAAATAGTGGCGTATTTAAGGGTGATAGATAAGGGAATGCGCATGGAAGAAGTTTCTATCGGTAGAGTTATTTCTTTACGCAGACGTGAAGGCTGGGGCACGAAAGTTATGCTTGAAGGAATCCGTGTTGCCAAAGAAAAATTCGGTGCGAAAACTATTAAAATAGGTGCGCAAGAATACGCCGTGCCATTTTATGAGAGCGTAGGATTTAAGGCTTTGCCGAACGGAAATTATATTGAAGATGGACAGCCACACGTATATATGCTTTATAGCGAGTGAGAGATAGACGAATAAGATTTTGTGTATCTATGACAATACGGCTTACTCGTGATATAGATAACGTATAAAACAAAGGAGAAAGTGTTATGGAAGGAACTTTTTGGGCGTTTCTGCCCGCAATTATAGCCATCGTGCTTGCCCTTATAACGAAACAGGTTTACGTTTCGCTATTTTTAGGGGTTTTCGTCGGTGCTATGATGTACGTTGGGGGAGATCCGCTGAACGGACTATTTACCGTGTTCAAGGTGATGAGTGAAAAAGTAGGGGCAAACGTTCCTATTATAGTATTCTTAGTTGTATTAGGAATACTTGTAGTGCTTATGCAAAAATCTGGCGGAGCGAGAGCATACGGAGATTGGGCAGGAAGAAAAATAAAATCTAAAAAAGGTGCGCTTGCCGCAACCGCTAGTTTAGGTTGTTTAATCTTTGTGGACGATTATTTTAACTGCTTGACGGTTGGCTCGGTTATGCGCCCTGTTACAGATAGATTTAAGGTGTCTAGGTCAAAATTATCGTATATAATTGATTCTACGGCTGCGCCTGTATGTATTATTGCACCTATTTCAAGTTGGGCGGCAGCAGTTGCAGGTGAACTTGAAGGGAACGGACTTGTTATGTTTATTAGCACCATTCCGTTTAACGTTTATGCAATTTTAACTATCATTATGGTGTTCGCTTTGTGTTTCTTGAAATTCGATTTCGGCAAGATGAGACGCAACGAATTATTTACTGAAAGAACGGGTGACGTGCATAGCGGAATTAGCAATGATGGTGGCGAAAATTCGGAAATTAAAAGCAATTCAAGGGGTAGAGTAATAGACCTTGTTATTCCTGTTATAATTTTAATCGTATGCTGTATCGGTGGTATGATTTATACGGGATACTTCTATAACTGGGATACCGAACTTATCGACTCTGAACTTCAATCTTCAAATATTATTGAAGCCTTTTCTAATTGCGAAGCAGGTATGTCGCTTGCTATCGGCTCAACAATCGCCTTAATAATAATTTCCGTTTATTATATGATTAGAAGAACTGTTTCGTTTAAGGAAATTACGGGTAGTTTCGTTGACGGATTTAAGGCGATGGTTCCTGCAATCTTGATTCTCACTTTTGCTTGGTCTATTTCGGGCATAATGGGTGCAAAAGGCGGTTATCTTGATGCAAGGGCGTTCGTTGAAAACAACCTTGCAAATAGTGCTTTCCCACAATGGTTATTCCCTGCAATATTCTTTATCCTTGCAGGTGCGATAGCGTTTGCTACCGGTACGAGTTGGGGAACGTTCGGCGTGCTTGTTCCCGTTGCGGTAACTATACTTGGTGGAAGCGGAACAATGGCGATATTAACTGTATCTGCAACGCTTGGCGGTGCGGTATTCGGGGACCACATTTCTCCTATTTCCGACACGACGATTTTGGCGTCCGCAGGGGCACAATGCAACCACGTTGAACACGTTAACACGCAGTTGCCTTACGCGGCGTTAGTTGCCGGCATTTGTGCCGTTACCTACCTAATCGGTGGGCTTTGTGTTGACCTTGGTGGAGTGCTTAGCGGTGTTATTATGTGGGCTGTTGCGCTTACGTTATTCGTAGGTATTGTTATTCTTTTAAGATATATTGAAAAGAAACGCAAGCCTATTGAATTTAGTGAAGAAAACATGAAAGAATAGTTTTTAGATAAAAAGTAAAAGCGTTCGTCTTAACAGGCGAACGCTTTTTTTATAAAAATTTTTAAATATGACAGATGTTGTCATAAACGTGAATTATAATAAAGCAAATAAAAAATAAAGAGAGAAGAATTAACGTGGATAAAGAAAAATTACAACAAATATTAGAATTAAAGAACGCACAAGCAATTGATAGAGAAATTGTTCACGCAGGCTTTTTTGATATGGCAAAGCATCCTACTTTGAAAAAGATTAGCCTTGTACCGATTATTCAGAGCGAAAACCTTGTAATGTTAGACAGTATTGAAACGGATAAATTTATATTTACCATGGCAAAAAATGACAATGTTGAAAAATATCCTAAGCATGAATTCATTTGGATTCAAGTAGATAAATTTAATAAGCGCAAGGGGATTTGGTTTCCGCACATTTTAAAAATGTATGCAAAGGAGAAAAAGTAAAATGGAAAATTGGTGGGAAATTTGCCCTATCTGTCAAGGGTGTGAAGAATTAGAAGATTGCGAAGAACCGTGTGTTATTGCCATGATGTTTTTAATTGGCAATTAAAATGGAAAACACAAAAAAACAATAATAAATAAAAACACCCCCTTGCAACCGCAAGGGGGTGTAGCATTTTTAAAACTTATTAAAGTGTTGAAAAGAAGTTTACGATAATTTCCCAAAGTGGAGTTACTTGTATGAAAACAGGAACAAGGATAAGAGATATTATCGACATAAGCTTGATTAAAATATTCATTGCGGGGCCAGCCGTATCTTTAAGCGGGTCGCCAACGGTGTCGCCTGTGATTGCCGCTTTATGAGTGCTACTACCTTTGCCACCGAATTCGCCTGATTCAATATATTTTTTAGCGTTATCCCAAGCCCCGCCTGAGTTTGCCATAAATATTGCAAGCATAATTGCAGAAACAAGACCGCCGATTAGTAATCCGCCAAGCCCTGCTGTGCCTAAAATAAATCCTGCTGCGATAGGGGCTAGAATTGCTAATAATCCTGGGGCAATCATTTCTCTAAGTGATGCTTTTGTGGATATATCTATGCAACGGTTATAATCGGGAACGCTTTTGCCTTCTAAAATGTTAGGATCTTTTTCAAACTGTGATCTAACTTCTTTAACCATCTTATTTGCCGCTCTACCAACGGAAGCAATGGTCATAGCAGAGAAAGCGTAGGGGAGCATAGCACCTATAAGTATACCGATAAGAACGCATGGATCTAAAAGGCTAATTTGAACGTTTGCCGCTTGAATAAATGATAAAACAAAGGCAAGGGAAGTAAGGGTTGCAGAGCCGATAGAAAAGCCTTTGCCGATTGCAGCGGTGGTGTTTCCAACCGAATCAAGTTTATCGGTGATGCCACGAACTTCTTCGGGAAGTCCTGCCATTTGAGCAATACCGCCTGCGTTATCTGCAATAGGACCGTATCCGTCAACGGAAACGGTTATACCAACTGTGCAAAGCATACCAACGGCTGCAAGAGAAATACCGTAACCGCCCGCTTCAAGCCCACCGCCAAAGAAGTATGCAAGTGCGATTGCGATTGCAAGGCAAACGATTGTAAGCCAAGTAGATTTCATACCAACGCCAAGCCCTGAGATAATGTTGGTGGCGTGGCCTGTTTGTGATTCTTTTGCGATTTGCTTAACAGATTTATATTTATCAGATGTGTAAAGTTCTGCAACAAAGCCGATAACGATACCTGCCGCAAGCCCTGAAATTACGCAAAGTAAATATTTCCATTCACCAAGGAAGAATATGGATAAAAGAACAGACGCCACAACGACTATGCCCGTTGCTATATAGGTTGCAACGTTAAGTGCTTTGTGTGGGTCTTTCCAGTTTCTTGAACGCACAATGATTGCAGAGATAACTGATGCTAAAATTCCAATACCGCAAATGAGAAGGGGGAATAGTAAGAATTTATAACTGTTGAAAACTGAGCCAAACGAGAATAAAGCCATTGTAAGACATGAAATAATTGACCCAACGTAAGATTCGGTAAGGTCAGAACCCATGCCTGCAACGTCGCCAACGTTATCGCCAACGTTATCTGCAATAGTTGCGGGGTTTCTTGCGTCATCTTCGGGAATTCCTGCTTCAAGTTTACCAACAAGGTCTGCGCCAACGTCGGCAGCCTTTGTGTAAATACCACCGCCAACACGTGCAAAGAGAGCGATTAGCGAACAGCCAAGGCTGTATCCTGTAAGTATTTGAACGGGGAAAGAAACGTCACCACTAATAAAGTAAGCGGCTAAGAAAATAGCAACTAGTCCAAAAAGACCAAAGCCTGCAACTGCAAGGCCGAGAACTGCGCCACCGCCAAATGCCGTTTTAAGCGCACCCGACATGCCTTCTTCTTGTGCTTTAATAGCCGTTCTTGCGTTTGCCTTGGTGGCGATAGACATACCTATCCATCCTGCCGTAGCAGAAAAAAGTGCGCCTATAACAAAACAGATAGCGGCTTGCCAACCTATTCCGTCTGCACCTTCAAAAGCAGGGATAAAACCTAAAATCGCTAAAAGAGCCCCTACACCTAAAACGAAAGGTATAATCAACTTGTATTCACGAACAAGAAAGGTCATTGCCCCACCGTGAATATATTGTTGGAGTTCTTCGACTTTTTTGTTGCCAAGTTTTAAGCGGGCAACTTTACGGAACAGAACGAACACGTAACCTAAAGTAATCACCGCTGCAAAGGCAACAAGAGCCAAGCATACATAGATTGTTGTTTCCATGTGTGTATCTCCTTTTGTCTTTTGTTTTATATAAAACAGTATATTTTAGTTAGTATAACATAAAATAATCAAACTTGCAAACCAAAAATTTTCAAAAACGCTAAAAAATACCATATAACGCAAAAACGCACCCATTTCGAGTGCGTTTTTGCAATAAAAAAGGTTACAGATGTTCCTATCTGTGACCTTTAATTTTTAATATTCTGTGGTGTAGTTATCGAAGTAACCTTGAATCCAAATGATAGGCGTTCCTTTGTCTCCAGAGCCTGACGTTAAGTCGCAAAGTGAACCGATAAGGTCGGTAAGTCTTCTTGGGGTTGTTCCCATTTGACCAACTGCCGTGCTATCTTTTTTAGCGATTTCGTTTTTAATGGCTTCTTTTAATTCGTCGCCTTTTAAGTCTTTGAAATCGTTGTCTGCAAGGTATTTCAATTTAAGTTCGTTGGGCGTACCTTCCAAACCTTTGGTGTAAGCGGGGGAAACAACAGGGTCTGCAAGTTCCCAAATCTTACCAACGGGGTCTTTGAACGCACCGTCGCCATAAACCATAACTTCAACCTTTTTACCAGTAGCCTTGAAGATGTTTTCTTGTATAGCGTCAACGATAGGCTGACAATCACGAGGGAAGAGTTTAATGCTTTCTTCGGTGGATTTGTTAGAGCCTAAAAGTCCGTAATTTTCATTGTATCCACTACCGTTAACGGGTGCGTTTAATACTTCGTCTAACCCGATAACGTTTGCGCCTGCGCTTCTAAGTAAACGTTTGGTGCGTGCTCTTGTATGAATATCACAACAAAGAACGTTTGTTGCATAAGGAAGAATAGCCTTTGCGTTGTTGGCGAAGATGATTTCGCATTCAGCGCCGTTTTCTTGAATTAAGTTTTTATAATATTCAACGTAATCAACACCTGTGAAAGTGTGTTTTGCATAGCCGAAAAGTTCACGATATTTTTCTTCGGTAAGAACGTCGGTATAAGGATTAACTCCTTTTTCATCTAATTCATCTAAACTAATTAAATGGTTACCAACTTCGTCTGAAGGATAAGAGAGCATAAGTACGATTTTCTTTGCCCCCCTAGCAATACCTTTAAGACAAACGGAAAAACGGTTACGTGAAAGAATAGGGAAAATAACGCCGATAGTTTCACCACCGAGTTTATTTTTAACGTCTAAAGCAATATCGTCAGCAGAAGCATAGTTGCCTTGCGCTCTTGCAACGATTGCTTCGGTCATAGCCACAACGTCACGGTTGTGAAATTCTACACCTTCGCCCTTAGCTGCAAGTAAAATTGAATCGGTTACGATTTTAACAATATCGTCTCCATTTTTAATAATCGGTGCTCTAACACCCCTTGAAATAGTGCCGAAATAACGTTCCACGATAATAACTCCTTTTGTTAAAACGATTATTTTATTTTAACAATATATATTATAAACTAGTTTTGCAATTTTTTCTATTATTTTTTTTCATTTTGCTATTAGAATTTCTTATACCCTGACGTTAATAAAATCGCACAATAAAAAAGTTTATCAGTTTTTATCTTTTTGTCGAAAAATGCAAAATAAAAAGCCATCTTTTTTTGATGGCTTTTATTGAAAAATAAAAGATTATTTTGAAAGTTCTGCTTTTACGGTATCAAGTGCGGCTCTAACAACTTTATCCATATCATAATATTTATACGTTCCAAGACGTCCGCCGAAAATTACGTTTTTATCTTGTTTTGAACGTTCTAAATATTTTTGATATAATTCGTTATTCTTATCGTTGTTGATAGGATAGTAGGGGTCGTCGCCAAGTTTCCATTCACTACTATATTCTTTGCTGATGATGGTTTTTGGGCTAACAGAATTTTCAAAGTGTTTGTGTTCGATAATTCTTGTAAATGGTGTTTCTGCGTCGGTGTAGTTCATTACTGCAACACCTTGATAGTTTTCTTCATCAAGCGTTTCGTTTTCAAATCTAACCGCTCTCCATTCTAACGGACCGAATTCATAGTTATAGAATTTATCAATTTCGCCCGTGAATACGATTTTTTCTGCAATATCAGCGTTATCTTTGATAAAATCAAAATAGTCGGTAGAAAGTTTAACGTCGCTACCTTCTAACATTTTTTCAATAATAGCGGTGTAGCCACCGATAGGAATGCCTTGATATCTATCGTTGAAATAGTTGTTATCGTAAGTAAAACGAAGTGGCAATCTTTTTATGATAAATGCGGGTAATTCGGTGCAAGGTCTACCCCATTGTTTTTGTGTGTAGCCTTTAATGAGTTTTTCATAAATGTCCTTGCCGACCAAACTTAAACCTTGTTCTTCTAAATTTTTAGGTTCAGAAATATTAAGTTCTGCTTTTTGGCTTTCAATTATTGCTTTTGCTTCAGCAGGGGTTTGAATATTCCACATTTTGCTGAACGTGTTCATGTTGAAAGGCAGGTTGTAAAGTTCGCCCTTGTAGTTTGCGATAGGACTGTTAATATAGTTGTTAAATTCACAGAATTGATTCATATAATCCCAAACTTCTTTATCCGAAGTATGGAAGATGTGAGCCCCGTATTTATGAACGTTAATGTTTTCTTGTTTTTCAGTATAGATATTACCTGCAACGTTAGGTCTTTTGTCTATAACTAAACACTTTTTGCCCATTTTTGTTGCTTCACGTGCGAAAACTGCACCGAAAAGCCCTGCGCCAACAATTAAATAATCGTAGTTTTTCATAACCGTTTCCCTTTGTAAAATGCTTAATAGATAATATAGCACAACAAAAATATTATGTCAACCAGATTAAAGTTTATGCATAATTTTATAGCACTAATATAATATTAAAGTAATTAAGAATTAAAAATAAAAGGGTTGACTTAAAAAGTGCTTCATGCTATAATACTAAAATCAAATGGTATGTTCTTTTGAGAACAAATTTGTTTAATACCCTAAATAGCGTCTTGACGGAGGGCTTAAAAATGATAAATGATAAAGAAAAAAGCGACGTAGGTTTAGTTGGTTATTGGTACGCCACCAATTATGGTAGCGTTATAACTTACTATGCGCTTAGCAAAGCAATAAATGAATTAGGATATTCAACGGTAATTATCGATTGTCCCGAAAAGGAAAAAGATCCAGAAGGCGAAGACGTTTTTCCACGTAAATTTTTCAAAACGCACGGCAAGGTTTCCGAAAGCGTTAGATGGAATGAACTTGAAAAACTCAACGACGTTTGCGATAATTTCGTTATCGGGTCAGACCAAGTTTGGACGGCGAATGCAACAAGATGGATGAGATATATGTTCTTTTTGCCTTTCGTTAAAGGGGAAAGAAGAAAAATCGCTTACGCTCCGTCGTTTGGACATAATGCGCTTGAACTTACGCCTGAAGAATTTGAACAAGTTGGCGCATGCTTAAAAACATTTAATAAAATTTCCGTTCGTGAAGACGTGGGTATTGATTTAATTAAAAAGCAATTCGGATTAAAGGCGGATAGAGTGTTAGACCCCGTATTCTTAATGGATTTACACGAATACAATAGCCTTGCATACGAATCAGAACTTAATCTTCCAGAAGAATATTTGTTAGTTTATTTATTAGACCCAACGCCAGACAAGGAAGTTGCTATTAAAAAGGTGGCAGACGAAAAGGGACTAAAAGTACAAATTATTTTAGACGGCAGAAAGAATACTTTTGAAAAGAACTTGGCAAAACTTACAATTTTTAAAAGAGAAGACGTGCTTGCAAACGTTGATGCTTGCGATTGGGTGAAGGCTTTTGAAAAAGCCACTTACGTTGTAACCGATTCACATCACGGACTTGCAATGGCGATAATCTATAATAAGCCGTTTATCTGCTATGCAAATCACGGCCGTGGTTATGCAAGATTTACTTCGCTATTAAACGTACTTGGACTTCTTGATAGAATGGTTCAAAAGAGTGATGAAATTAACGTTAAGATGATTAATGCATCTGAAAACTATGCGAAAGTAAACAAGATACTTAAAAAAGAAAAGGATGCGTCGCTTGAATGGTTAAAAGATGCCCTAACAAGCAAAAAGAAGGTAGAACAAGTTCCTATCGAAAACCCTGCTCTTGACGCACTTTATTCAAATTTTGATTTTAAGAAAATTCAACTTGTTGCAACGTTGCTTCGTGATTATGGCGTTAAGCATATAGTCTTATCACCTGGTGGAAGGGACGTTCCGATTATAAGAATGTTTGAATATAATGAAGGAAGTTTCACTCTGCACCGTGTTACTGACGAAAGAAGTGCTGGTTATTATGGATTAGGGATTGCAACACAGTTAAGACAGCCTGTTGCTTGTATTTGCACAAGTGGAACGGCGGCAAGTAATTATTTACCAGCGGTTACAGAAGCCTATTTTACAGGTGTTCCACTCATCATGGTAACGGCAGATAGATATGAAGTATATCACGGACATGGTGAAGATCAAACTATTCCGCAAAAGCATATCTTCCACGGTGTTGTTAAAAAGGAAATCTCATTACCTGAAAGCGGTGGATACTTAAACGAATATCAAGCAAGACGTGATATTTCCGATTGCATTTTGGAATCTACGCATAACGGGTTTGGGCCCGTTCATATCAACGTGCCTATTCAAGATATCATGGTAGGTGCTAAGTTTGATAGATTCTATTGGAGACTGCCTTCTAAAATCTTCCCACATATTTTAAGGGTCGGCTTTAATGATGGTGATAAGGAAATGTATAAGTGGGTAGATTCGCTTAAAAAGTCCCCCAAAATCTTGGTTGTTTACGGACAAAACGGCCCGCTTTCTAAAGAAGAAAAAGATGATATAAATCTTTTTGCTTCTAAATATAATTGCGCAATCGTAACCGATACGATTTCTAATTATTCGTCAGAATATACCATTAGTTCTTACAACTTGTTAAACGCTATGACGCAAGACGAGTTTAATAGAGAATTAGCCCCCGATATTTTAATAACCGTTGGCGGAAAAAGATTAATGAATGATCCGTTAACGTATAAAATTAGGGGAAATAAAAACGTTAGACATTGGCACGTTGCACCAGACGGAAAGATAAGAGATTTTTATTTCTCGTTGACGTCAGTTATAGAATCGACGCAAAAGCAATTCTTTAAGTGGTTTGCAAATAAGGCAGGGGAAATTTCTAACAATAGAACTTATCTTAACAAATGGAAGAAGTTTGAAAAGGAAAGACTTGCAAGACCGATTGGTGGATTTAATTCTATCACTATTCAAAAGAAATTTATTCCTTCAATACCTGCAAATTCAATGTTGCATTTAGGTGTTGGTCAAACGTTTATAGAAGTTAGAAGATTCAACGTTGACCCTTCTGTTGAAGTTTATTGTAATATGGGTACTAACGGTATCGACGGTTGCACTTCAACGTTTATGGGTCAATGCGCCGTGCTTAAAAATAAACTTTGCTTCTTGCTTGTTGGGGATTTAAGTTTCTTCTACGATATGAATTCTATTTGGAATAAGCCCTTGCAACCAAATATGAGAATTTTACTCGTTAACAATAACGGCACGGGGTTGCTTAAAGGACATGGGTTAAAAGCGGTTACTTCCGTTCATAATACAACGGCGGAAGGCTGGGTGCGTTCAACAGGCTTTGAATATATTAGTGCTAAATCGGAACAGGAATTTGAAGAAAAATTAAAATACTTCTTAAATCCAGAAGTTAAAAAACCGTTATTCTTTGAAGTTTTGTGTGATAGATAATAGGTATGGAAAACATAAAGTTAAGACCGCATAATATTATTGTAATCGGTGGCGGAAGTGGTATAGGCAAGGCAATAACGCAAAGACTATTAGATAACGGTGCAACAAACATTGTAATCGCTTCAAGAAATTTAGACAAATTAAAAGAAGCGCAAAAATCGTTTAATCTTAAAGAAGGACAGAACGTTTATTCTGTGGCGTTCGATATAACCAAAGTAAATTCGCACTTAGAAATGATAAATAACGCCCAAAAGGTTATAGGAATAGAGAACAAACTCGACGGGCTTGTGATTTCTGCTGGTGTAAATTTCGATGGTTCTAATTGGAAAGGGTTTAACGTATCCGAAGCCGATTGGGACAGGGTTATGAACACCAACTTAAAAGGCACCTTCTTCATTTTAAGAAATTTTGCTAATTATTTGAGCGAAAAACAAACGAAAGGCAATATCTGTGTGATTTCATCAATTAGTGCTCACAGAGATATGTTATCGCCCTATCAAATAGCAAAGCACAGTTTATCAAGAATAGTGCAAGCGTATGGCAAGCATTTGTGTGAAAGGGGTGTAGTTCTAAACTGTGTAGAACCAGGACCTATTTACACGGATATGATGAAACATTTAGAAAAATATACGGACGGGATTAGAGAAGGCGCACCATGGAATGATGCGTCGATAAGAAGACTTGTTCGTCCGGAAGAAATAGCAGACGTGGTGTGCTATTTAATGTCAAACTTAGGCGAAGTTTTGTCGGGAAGTTGCATTGTTGCGGCAGGTGGAACTAAATCTATTTTCCCGTCATAGAGAGATACATACAAGGAGAAAATTATGGCAAAGGTAAGTATTGTCGTTCCCGTTTATAACGTGGAAAAATATTTAAAAGAATGTTTAGACAGTATTGTAAAACAGAAGTTGAAAGACATAGAAATTATCTGTGTTGACGATGGTTCTAAAGACGGCTCGATGGATATTCTCAGAGCGTATGAAAAAAAGGACAAGCGTGTTAAGGTTATAACAAAACCGAACGCAGGTTACGGCAACACCATGAACTTAGGTATGGCTGCGGCAACGGGTGAATATATCGGTATCGTTGAATCTGACGACTGGGTTGAAAAAACCATGTTCTACGATCTTTACAACACGGCTAAAAAGTATAACGCTCAGATTGTAAAATCCGATTATTTTGAATTTTCAACCACGGGTGGAAAGAAGGAAACGTATATTCAAACGCCCACCAACCCACGTTATTATAACAAGGTTATTTCTGCATACGACGTTGAAGAAATTTATCACTTCGCAATGAATACTTGGACGGGTATTTACAAGACGGATTTTTTAAGAGAATTTAATATCCGCCACAACGAAACGCCTGGTGCTTCCTATCAAGATAACGGTTTCTGGTTTAAGACGCTATCGCTAGCCGGCAGAGTTGTTTACGTTGACAAAGCATACTATCATTACCGTCAAGACAACCCCAATTCTAGTATCAATAGCAAGGGTAAAGTTTTCTGCATGTGTGATGAATATGCGTTCATTAGAGAGTTTATTGAAAAGAATCCTAGGGTTAAAAGGATGCACTTGCCAACTTATATGGCTAAGAAATATTATAACTATTTCTACACTTATAAGAGAGTTGCGCCTGAATATAAGATTGCCTTCTTAGAAAGATTTGCAAAAGAATTCAAAGAATCATTTAAGCTTAAAGAAATTGATAAAACTTTCTTGCCTGCGCATGAAATGTCTATCCTAGAACGTATTATGAAAAATCCTAAAAAGTTCTATTATGACGATACCGTTTGGGCGCTTAATAGCGAATACTTGGCACTTGCAGACGTGAAGGGTGCAATTTTAAGTAAAATGGAGAAGAACAATGGAAAATAAAATTAAAATTTCGGTTATTATTCCCGTTTATAATACGGTAGATTTTTTAGATACTTGTTTAGACAGTTTATTCTTGCAAAAGTATAAAAACGTTGAATACGTTATCGTTGACGACGGTTCAACCGACGGTTCTTTAGAACTTTGTCAAAAATATGCGGCAAAAGATGAAAGATTCGTTGTTTTCTCTAAGGAAAACGGTGGACCATCTAGCGCAAGAAATTTGGCGCTTGAAAAGGCAAGGGGCGAATACATAACGTTCGTTGACTCTGACGACTTTATCGCTACCGACGCTTATGAAAAAATTGATGCGCTTTTAACTAAACACGGCAATCCCGACGTGCTTGTTTTCGGTGCTAACTTAGTGCCGGAATATGCAAAACAAGGCATGTACGATTTAGTCGCAACGAGAGACGTTGTTTATGAAAGTTTCACCCCAGATGCACTCTTAAAAGAAGTTGGGGCAAGACCGTTTTTGTGGTTGCAAGTTGTTAAACGTGATTTAATCGTTAAAAATGACATCAAAATGGATGAAACCATTGACTTAGGCGAAGATCAGTTGTTCCAAATGGAATTCTTCCCGTTTGCAAATAAGATTGTTTTCGTTTCGGATAAATTCTATTATTATCGTTGGTTGCGTGATAATTCGCTTATGAAAAAATATGGCGAAAACGCAACGAAAAAGTTGCTAGCGCACGTTAATTTAATAGATAAAGTTTTCTGTGCAATTTTCACGGACAAATATTCTGAAGAATTGAAAAATAGAATTTTATCGTGGTCAATTTTCTTTATGTGGGGCGATTTAATTGAAATGCTTGAAGCAAATCAAGTTAAAATTGCAAGCGCATTAGTTAAAGTTTGGGAAAAACACAACTGCAATTCTCAATACGACAATTTAGACGTTTGGGGCAAGTTGAGATACAACCAAATTACTTTAATGGGTATTGAAGATAAAGACAAAAAGATTGAAGAATATAAAAAAGAAATTGCTAAAATTAAAGAAGAAGTAGAAGCGTTAAAGAAGAAACCAGAATATAAGAAGATTCTTAAACAGCAAAGAAAGGAAAATAAACTTTGTCATAAGGGTTGGGAATATTTGAAAACGCACGGATTAATTAGAACGCTTAAAAAAGTTAAAAACAAGTTAAAGTACAAATAAGATAGAGAAAATTATCCTATTAAAACAGCACTCACCAAACGTGGGTGTTGTTTTATTTTATCCTAGATTGTAAAGTAAAAAAATATTCATTGACAAACGAAGTTTGTACATACTATAATAGACGTATCAGTTAAGATAGGTAAAAAAATGATTTTAACACAAAAATATCCTTTTATAAACGCAATAAGAAGTGCATTAGAGAGCATCTATCTAGTTCCGATTATGTTTTTAATCGGTTCTATTTGTTGGTGGTTTTCTTTGTCGTTAGTGTCGGTTGCGGTTTTTGCAGGTGTTGCCGTGTTAATCTTTTTATTCTGCAAAAACGTTAATAACTTTTTTGCGCTTCTATTTTACGTGTCCTTTTTTATTAAAAATATTTATGTTGGGAATACCAACTGGATAGGTTATATAGTTAGTATCGCTATTGCAGTTGTCTTTATTTTTGCGTTTGCAATCAAGATGATAATAGTCGAAAAAATCAGCCTTAAAGATAGCAAAATGGCTATCGCAATCATTTTGTCGTCGGTGGCGTTTTTGCTTGGCGGGGTTATCGGTAGATTTGATATTTTAGTGTTTGCTATCACGCTTGGGCTTAGTTTGGCAACCTTTGTTATATACTTAATCGCAAGGCATAGAACGTGCGAATTAACAAAATATTTTGCTAAACTTTTCATGATAGGTGGCGTATTTTTGATAATTAACATTTTAGCGCACAGACTATCGTTAACAGGTTCTATCTTTATAGGTAAGCCACAGGGCGAGTTGTTTTTCTTTTCTTCGCAAACGCTAAACACCGCTGCAATTTATATAATGCTTGCAATTGGTGGCTGTTACTTTTTTGGTGCGGGAAAGAAGTGGGACGTGTTATGGTTTTTACTTTCCGTTTTCTTTTACGGGGCGGTAATATTAACTTCTTGTAGAGCGGCGATATTAGTTGCTTCGCTAGTTATAATAGCAATCTTCGTGTTATTTATAGTGCAGTCTAAACGTAGACTTAATTTTCTTTGGTTAACGCTTGCTTTGGCGTTATGCTTGGGCGTTGTGCTAATAGTATTTAGGGGGCAAGTGGGCAAACTTATTGCTATGATAGGCGAGAAGTTAAACAGCGGACTAAACGGCAGAGATGAACTGTGGCCGTGGTGTATTGAAATGTTCAAAAAATACCCTGTATTTGGTTTTGGGTTTGTTGCAGACGAGCCCGTTCCGTCGTTAAGCCACAACACAACGGTTGCACTTGCGCATAACACTCCGTTACAATGGTTAACGTCGCTTGGGATAATCGGAACGCTCGTTATGTGTTATTTCTATTTTGTAAAGTACAAAATAGTTTTCAAGGGCGCATCACTAAATAAGTGTTTTTTGATAATTTCCATTTTAGCGATAGAGTTAATAGGTATGTTTGACCAAACGCCGTCTATGGATATCTTTATGTATATTCTAGCCGTGGTTCTAATTGCTTGTTGCGAAAGACCAAAAAAACAATATAAAATGGTAAAAACGTATAAAAAAGCGGTTTGGAAAACCCCTTTGCATATGCATAAGTAATAAAAAGTCAGCAATAAAAGTTGCTGGCTTTTAGTTTTTATTCAAAATATAATCCTAATAATTTTTTTAATTGATAAATTGTGTGAAATATCGCTTGATTTATGCACATACTACGTATGCGAAAGGTGCTAATGGCGGAAAATGTCGAAAAACAGTTGTTTTTACGAATTGTGTATGCTATAATATAAAATACCTTTAATATATAATGGTGTACTATGCACGTGTACGCATAGTGGAAAAAACTAGAAATTTTGTAGATTTTACTTGGTAGAAGAATTATGGAAGTACAGAACAATAAGGGGCTTATAATAGATTATATTCCAAAGAAACGGGGCGGAAAAGTCTATGCTTTTTTCAAAAGGCTTTTTGATATTTGTGCGTCCTTTTTGGGATTAGTCGTTTTATCTCCTGTTTTGCTTATAATATTTATTGCCGCAGTTATTGCAACCGGTGGGCATGGTACGTATATAGACAAGCGTATCGGTAAAAACGGCAAAGAAATAGGCGTGTTGAAATTCCGCACAATGATTAAAGGCGCAAACGAACACCCCGAAGCATATTTGAATTTAGAACAACAAAGAGAATATGAAGAAGAACGCAGGGTAGAAGACGATCCTAGGGTTACAAAGTTTGGTAAGTTTTTAAGAAAAACGGCTATTGACGAACTTCCTCAATTATTTAATATCCTTATCGGACAAATGAGTTTTGTTGGACCTAGAGCGGTAACAATGGGGGAAGTTGAAAAGAACTTTTCACCAGAACAAGCCAAATTATTACTTTCCGTTAGACCTGGGTTAACAAGCAGTTGGCGTGCATACGGTAAGCATAGTGCTTATTACACGAACGGTGGCCGTCAACGTTTAGAACTTGAATATTTAGAACGCAGAAGTTTTAGTAGGGATTTGAAAATTATATTTTCCACCTTTTCTAGTGTATTAACAGATAAGGATGCTAAAAGAAGATAAATAAAATGGAACGAATAGCGGTAGTTTTAGGCAAAATGAATAGCGGTGGGATTGAAAGCGTGGTTATGGATTACTACGCTAATCTCGACTATTCTCGTTATCAATTTGATTTTTTCGTTCAAGAAGATTCGGATAATATCGCCTATTCTATGATAACCGCTCGTGGTGGCAGGGTGTTTTTGCTACCGTCGTTAAAAAAGATTTGCAAGTTCAATAAGGTGCTTAAAAAATATCTTATTGACGGTGAATATAAAATAATGCACGTTCACCAAAACACTCTTTCGGTTTTTGCTTTAAGGGTGGGCAAAAAAGCGGGCGTGCCTATAAGAATAAGTCATAATCATTCCACTTCAAATAAAAAAGAAGTGGTAAGACACTTAACAAAAGTTATTTTACGTCCTTTTGCAAACAAGTTTGCAACCGAGCGTTGTGCGTGTAGTGAACACGCTGGCAAATGGCTGTTCGGTAATAAACAATTCAAAAAAGGCAACGTTAAAATTATTAATAATGCTATTGACGTTGATAAATTTAAGTTTAATCAAACCGCTCGTGATGAAATTAGAAATGAGTGGGGGTATAGCAACGAATTAGTTATCGGAAACGTTGGTAGATTTATGCCACAGAAAAACCAAAAGTTTTTAATCGACGTGTTTAAGGAATGCGAAAAGATAAATAGTGACACTCGGTTGGTTTTAGTGGGGGATGGAAAACTAAAAAACAAATTAGTCAAAAGAGTTAAAAAGTATAATCTTACCGATAAAGTTAAGTTTGTAAACCCACGTGTCGACGTGGAAAAATTATATAGTGCGTTTGATTGTTTGGCGTTGCCTAGTATTTATGAAGGGCTTGGAAGGGTGGCTATTGAAGCGCAAGCGTGCGGGCTTAACTGCTTGTGTTCAACGCACGTTCCTAGGTGTGTTAAAGTAACGTCTTTGGTGGACTTCTTGCCGATAAAGAACAAGAAAGCATGGGCGGTACGTTTGCTAACGGCAAGTTCTAACAGGAATAAAGATTACGCTAACGCAATTAAAGACGGCGGATATGAAATAAAAGACCAAGCAAATCAACTTGCTTTGTGGTATGATGAAATATTCGCAAAACACGGCATAGAAAAGCAAACTGAAAGTGTGGAACAAAAACCGCTTATTAGCATATTAGTTGCTGTTTATAACGTTGAAAAGTATCTTGTTCAATGTCTAAATAGTGCGTTAAATCAAACTTATCCTAATATCCAAGTTGTGATAATTGATGATGGTTCAGTTGATAAAAGTCAAGAGATTTGCAACCGTTATTCGCTAGATAAAAGGGTAAAACTTATTAGACAAGAAAACCAAGGACTTGCGGAAGTGCGAAACGTGGCGATTAAAAACGCTGACGGCAAATACGTTGCTTTTCTTGATGGTGATGATTTTATTTCACCATATTACGTTGAAAACTTATATAACGCACTTATTAAAACGGGTGCAAGTATATCTAGTTGCAACTTCGTTAAGTTTTATAATGGAGATAATTTGCCAAGTTATCAAAAAGCGGTAGAGTATCGTGTTCTTGATAAGAAAGATTATCTTGGCGAAACGTTACTACAAAAAACCGAGTGGGGCGCATGGGGTAAACTTTATCTTAAAGAAACGGCTGAAAAATTACATTACCCCACGGGAAATAACTATGAAGATTTGGCTGTGTTTCCAACGCTTTTATCCGAAATCGATAACGTGTGTATGATTTCGGAAAAAGACTACGTATATAGGCAAAACGACCAAAGCATTTTGCATAAACCGTTCAAGGAAAAGGATAAGGTTTACGTAGAGTTTATTAAAAATCTTGCTAAATACGTTGAAGAATATTATCCCGAGCATAAAAGCAAGACGGTATGTAGGGAATTTTCCGTTTATTGTCATTTGTTTTTGAGAATAAACAAAAAAGAAAATCCTAATGAATATAACGATTATTGGGGCAAGATAAAAGAATATAGACGGGTAGTGTTAAAAGAAAAGCATGCCCGCAAAAAGAATAAGATTGCATGTTTCGTGTCATATTTTGGAAAGTGGATTTTCAAAACGGCATTTAAGTTGATTTAGGCGATTAATCAATCATTATAAAGACTAGATGAAAAATAGAGGGATTGCATAATGAAAAAATACAATGCTGACAAAATGCCATTAGCGCAGTACTGGTACGTATTAGAGTTAAACGTTAAAAAGAGCATTAAACAGCAATATAGAAATTCAACGCTCGGCGTAATTTGGACGGTGTTAAACCCCCTTCTTAATATGCTTGTTATGGCGTTCGTTTTCTCTACGATATTTGGTCGTGGCAATATAAATATGGATTACGCTTGCTATCTTTTAGCAGGTAATATGATATTTGGTTTCATGAGGGGCGCAACAACAATGTCGCTCACTTGCGTGGTTGAAAATAGAGATTTGATGACTAAAACGAGAGTGCCTATTTCCACCTTTACTATGGCTAAGACGGTAACCGCATTAACGAATTTCGGCTTTTCTATGATTGCACTTATCTTGGTTATGGTTGTACAATATTGTAGGGGACAAGCGGTTGTGTTCGGGGTTAGTATGTTACTTGCGGTGCTTGTAGTTCCTGCATTGTTTATGTTCTCGTTAGGATTAGGATTTTTCCTTTCTACGATTTACGTTAGGTTCCGTGACGTTAAACACTTATACAGCGTATTTTTAACGCTTTGGATGTATGCAACGCCTATTTTTTATTCGTTGGATTTTATAAAGGACGATATTGTTAAAAAGGTTATAGGTATTAATCCTATGACGATTTACGTGGATATTTTCCGTAACGTATTTATTGCCGGCGGTGCTATGGATTGGATGCAACTATTAATAGGTTTTGCTTGGGGAATAGGTATGCTTTTAATTGGTTTGCTTGTTTTCCACAAGAGCAAAAATTCATTTGTTTTGCATATTTAAGGAGAAGAAGATGGCAGATAAGGACAATAAAAATCTTAACACCGAACCTTCAAAGGCTCCGAAAAAGCATAGGTTAATTAAAGATTTGCAAGTGCAAACCGTTGCGCATATTGAAAAAACGGCAGACGAAACCGTAAAGAATGGAAATATAGAAGTTGACGGGGATAATTTTACCAACAACCTTAACGTTTTAGTTTCGGTAAATAACGTTTCAATGCGCTTTAAGTTGCCAAGCGAAAGAGTGGATAACTTTAAAGAAGCGTTCATTAAAAAGATTAGCGGAAAACTCAAATACAAAGAATTTTGGGTTTTAAAAGATGTTAATTTAATCCTTCGCCGTGGCGAATCGCTTGCGATTATCGGCAGAAACGGTGCGGGGAAAAGTACGCTATTAAGCCTTATTTCTGGCATCTATTATCCTACGAAAGGAAATATTCAAGTCCGTGGTAAAATCGTGCCTTTGCTCCGTTTAGGTGCGGGCTTTGATTTGAATGCTACAGGGAAAGAAAACGTCTTTTTGAACGGTGCTATTTTAGGGTTTAACAAGAAACTTCTTGAAGAAAAATACAATGAAATAGTTGAGTTCTCTGAACTTAAAGATTTTATGAACGTGCCTATTAAGAATTATTCGTCGGGTATGCTTGCCCGTTTGGGGTTTGCAATAGCCGTTTCCGTGCATCCCGATATTATGATTGTGGATGAAATTTTATCCGTCGGTGATGCGCCTTTCCAAAAGAAATGTGCTGACAAGATTGCCGAACTTCAAAAGGCGGGAACAACCTTCTTGCTCGTATCTCACAACATGACAAGAGTTAAGGCGTTGTGTCAACGGGCTATATGGATAAAGGACGGCGGGGTCGTGATGCAAGGCACGGCTAACGAAGTTGCGGATGCTTACTCAAAAGAATATTCAAAATAGTTGGTGTTTTGAATTTATAAACTATACTTAAAAAACTCGTTGCTAATTCTTAGTGGTATAACAACTTTAAGAATTATAAGGAGAATAGATGACGGAAAAACTTTTTTCTATAACGTTATACACTGAGGGCGTATCTGCGCCCTCTAATATGTATTATAGGGTATGTGAGGGAGATGCTTGGTTTAACGACGGGCGTATTGCCTTCAAGAAGGGTGCAAGCGTTTGCTTTGACACCTTCTTTAATTGTTTTTCTTTTTCTAAATATAAGGCGTATACGGACGTTAAAGGGTTAGAAGTAGAACTTGAAGTTGAAGGCGAATTTCAAGTGGACGTATGCGTGCGCAGATTAAAAGCGCATTTTGAAAAAAAGTATAAATTAGGCGATTCGTTTGATGAAACTCCGCTTGATTTTGATAAATATGCTACCGACGAGTTTTTATATAGCACGAAAGTTAAAGGGGATGGAAAAACAAGTTCAACGCTCCCGCTAGATATTGAAAGGCTAGAAGGAGATGGACTTATTTATTTTACGCTTACTTGTTCAAGCGAAAAGGGTGCGCTTATCGGCGGAAGATATAACGCTAAAACCGAGCCGATAAATGAGCCGAAAATTGCTATTGGGATATGCACGTATAAGCGTGAAACGTTTGTTTTAAGCACACTTGCTAGAATAAAAAAGTTTTTAGAAGATAACGCCGAATATAAAGATGCTTTCCGTGTGTTCGTTGTAGATAACGGCAAAACGCTTGGTAGTCTTGATGAATTTAACTTTGCAAGATTAATAGAGAATAAAAATCTTGGCGGTTCGGGTGGATTTGCTCGTGCAATAATGGAAATTAAAAAAAGTGGAGAGTTTTCGCACTTTTTATTAATGGACGACGATATTGTGCTAAATCCCGTCGCACTAGAAAAGGTGTACGGACTAATTGCTTATGCTAGCGACGTGAATAAACTAGCGATAGGCGGGGGAATGATGTTCCTTGAAAAAGCGAACTGTCAATACGAATTCGGTGGCAGATGGGCAGGGTTAAACCTTGAACTTTTCAATAGGAACTATAACCTTAGTGATAAAACGTTCGTTGCGCTTAACGAGTGGCAAAACACCGCCGATTACAATGCGTGGTATTTTGCGTGCATGCCTATTTCTATAACGGAAAAGGGGTTACCACTCCCGCTTTTTATTAAATGCGACGACGTGGATTATGGTTTTCGATGGGAAGGGGACTTCTTGACAATGAACGGTATTTCCGTTTGGCATGAAGATTTCGACCTTAAATATAGTGGTGAATTAGAATATTACTTAAAAAGAAACGAAGTGATTATAAATGCGTTGTGGCGGTCTGATTTGGGCGGTTTTTTCCATGCGAAGAAACTTATACGTGCAATCGCTGCACAAATTGTTTCGCAAAGATATGAAGTGTGCGATTTAGTTTTTAAGGCGTTTAACGATTTTCTTAAAGGTCCAGACTTTTTATTAAGCACTAATGCGGAAGCGTTGCATGCAGAACTAAGAAAGATGGCGCCAGAGCAGTATTCAGGCAAACAACTTCAAGCCATGGGGTATGACGTTGATAGGGAATACTGGCAAGCACCGAAAAAAGATAAAACTATTCGCAGAGTGTTAACTCTTAACGGATATTTAATCCCCAACTGTTTTTACGACAAGGACGAAGTGAAAAGGGGTAGGCTTATAAGACTTACCAGAGTTAAGCCACGGTACTATTATAAGTCGGTGCTTACAATTCAGTACAATCGTGAAGTTGACAAGGGGCTTGTAACTGAACAAAAAAGGGGTAAACTTTTTACCGTTGGATTTAAACTTCTTGGCATGTGTATTAAAATACTTTTCAAGTATAAAAAAGCAAGAAAACAATTCCAAGTAAAACGAGAAGAACTTACAAGCTGGGCAACGTGGGAAAGGCTGTTGGAATTAGACAGTTCTAATAACGAAAAAGAATAGAAAAAGAAAAGATGCAATTAAAATTGCATCTTTTTTGTTGGTGCCGCTTCGTCGAAACACGCCACGGGGTAAACAAATTGCTTATGAGCAATTTGTAAACTTTTAAGGCGGTTTCTCCTCTTTCCAAAAAGTTCTGCGATACTTTTTGGGAGCCCTAATAAAAATCCGTCCAACAGATAAACAAAAAAACGCAACGGGTGTTGCGTTAATTTGTTGCGATTTGATAAGTCGCCAAAGCATGGTGCCGCTGGCCGGAGTCGAACCGGCACGGTATCACTACCACAGGATTTTGAGTCCAGCGCGTCTGCCAATTTCACCACAGCGGCGTAAATTTTTGTAAACCCTTGCAAATTATCTGTAATTTTGCTAAAATTATTATTAGTGTAAAATTACTCAATCGATATTGCTTAAAGATAATAGCACAAAAAATCAATTATGGCAAGCAATATAAGGAATTTTTATGGAAAAATTAGTGTTAATCGACGGAAACAGTTTAATCAACCGTGCTTTTTATGCAATGCCACTTTTGGTAACTAAAGACGGTATTCCAACTAATGCGGTATATGGATTTATGAATATGTTTTTCAGGATGCTTTCTGCAGAAAAACCCACTTACGTGGCGGTTGCTTTTGACCTTAAAGCACCCACTTTCCGTCATAAGATGTATGCTGAATATAAAGGCACAAGAAAACCTATGCCCGAAGAACTTCGCCCGCAAATTCCACTTCTTAAAGAAGTGCTTAACATTATGGGGGTTTGCACAATAGAAAAAGAAGGTTCGGAAGCAGATGATATTATCGGAACGATAGCAAAAGCGACAAATATTCAAACGGTTATCATAACGGGAGACAAGGACTCTTTCCAACTTGTTGATGAAGAAACTTGCGTTCATTTTACCAAACGTGGAATTACCGATACAGACGTTTACGATTTGACAAACTTTACTGAAAAAACAGGAATCACGCCTGCGCAAGTTGTTGAACTTAAAGCACTTATGGGGGATTCTTCGGATAATATCCCTGGCGTTTCGGGGGTTGGAGAAAAAACTGCCCTTTCGCTCATTCAGACGTACGGTGGATTAGATAATATTTACGCTAGCATAGATGAGATTAAAGGTAAACTAAAAGAAAGGCTAATTTCAAATAAGGAAATTGCATATCTTTCACGCACGCTTGCAACTATTGATACCGATTGTGGTGTGGATACTGACGTGAACAAAATGACGGTTAAAACGCCTTTCTCTGATGCGGTAAAAAGAAAGTTTATCGAACTAGAATTTAAGTCGCTTGCAAACCGTGAAGATTTGTTTGAATCGGCAGAAGAAACGGCTATTGAGAATGTAAAGGAATCGGAAGTTTTACCCGAAAAGATTACAATTTCTAGCCTTGAAGAATTTAATGTTTTTGACGATAAAAAAGAGATTTGTTTAGCGGTTACCGAAGACGGAATAAGTATGTATGCAGGCGGAGAAAAGGAATACTTTGCGCCATTAAAGAAACTTTTGATTGACGACGGTTTTTTTGAAACGGAAGGTATAAAAGGTATAGCAAAATTCTTTTCAAAGGGGTACGTATTGACTGTTTTCGGCAAAAAAGACCTTATGCATAAGGTTAAAAATATAATCGGAAACGTGCCGACTTGCGACTTTTGTGACGTTGCGCTTATGAAATACTTAGTGGATTTTGGGGGCGGAGAAGAAAGACTTTCAGAAGTTATTTTATCTTACGGCTATCCTGAAAATCTACCGGCTTATTCGCTTTATAAGATTTGCGAAAAATTGCGAAAAGAAATGCAGAGTCAAGGCGTAGAAAGCCTTTATAACGACGTTGAGTTGCCGCTCTCTGACGTGCTTTTTGAAATGGAAGAAGCGGGGTTTAAGGTGGACGTGGAAGCCTTAAAAGAAGCGGGCAAAAAGTATGGCGAAATCCTTGCTGATTTGAACGCAAAAATTCGTGAACTTGCGGGGGATGAAACGCTTAACGTTAACTCTCCTAAGCAACTTGGAGAATTACTATTTGTTAAACTGAAAATAGGCAAGGGAAAGAAAACTAAGAGCGGATATTCAACAAATGCGGAAGTGTTAGAAGGTTTAGAAGAAGCGCATCCGATTGTTCCGCTTATCTTAGCGTACAGACGAATACAAAAATTAAATTCAACGTACGTGGAAGGGTTTAAGCCTTTGATTGATGAAAGAACGGGGCTTATTCACACGTCGTTTAATCAAACGGTTACGGCGACGGGTAGGCTTTCAAGTAAAGAACCAAACCTTCAAAATATTCCCGTGCGTGACGACGAAGGTAGGGAACTTCGCAAGTTCTTCGTTCCGAGAAGCGAAGATAGAATTTTAATAGGCGCAGACTATTCTCAGATAGAACTTAGGCTTCTTGCAAGTTTTTCTGGCTGTACAGGGTTAATAGAAGCGTTTAGAAGCGGAAAGGACGTTCACAAGGATACCGCATCAAAGGTGTTTAACGTAAAACTAGAAGACGTTACGGCTCAAATGCGTAGGAACGCAAAAGCGGTAAACTTTGGTATTATATATGGTATTAGCGAATACGGGTTAGCAAAAAACATAAAAACCACTCCGTTTGAAGCCCGTGCGTACATCAACGCATATTTTGACACCTATCCCGAAGTTAAAAAGTATATGGATGATAACGTTGCGTTTGCAAAAGAAACGGGGTACGCTAAAACGTATCTTGGAAGACGCAGATATATTAGGGAGTTGGGCTCGTCAAATTATAATCTTCGTCAATTTGGCGAACGTGTCGCAATGAATATGCCACTTCAAGGAAGTAGTGCAGATATTATTAAAATTGCAATGATTAACGTTAGCAAAAGGTTAAAAGAAGAAGGTCTGAAATCCGAACTCATATTGCAAGTGCACGACGAACTCATTATTGATGCTTTTAAGTCGGAAGCAGAAAAAGTTAAAAAGATTTTACAAGAAGAAATGGAGGGCGCAGCCAAGTTGAGCGTAGAACTTACCGTTGACGTAGGCGAAGGCGAAACTTGGTTTGATGCAAAATAAAATGGCAAAGATGAAAGTTGCAATAACAGGTGGAATCGGCTCGGGAAAAAGCACGGTGGTAGAAATACTATTAGGGCTTGGTTTTGAAGTAACTTCTTGCGACGAAATCACCAAACAACTTTATAAAAAACGCTCGGTGTTAAAAGGGCTTAAAAAGATATTTCCTGACGCTATAAGTGGGATTATAAAACTAAAAGCGGATAAAAAGAAAATAGCGCACGCCGTATTTAACAGCGTGGCTAAGAAAGACCAACTAGAATCTTATTTGCACCCCCTTATAATGAAACAGGTATTCATAGCACTTGATAGGGCAAGGGGGGATATGGCGTTTGCCGAAGTGCCACTTCTTTTTGAAAGTGGGCTAGAAACACAATTTGACAAGGTGCTTATTATCACACGTGATAGAAAAGCACGAATAGAAAGCGTTATGGCTCGTTCTAATTTAAGCGAGCAAGAAGTTATTGATAGAATAAACAGCCAAGTTGATTACGATTTGCTAGATAAAACGGCTTACTATGTCGTTGAAAATAACGGGACGAAAGAACAATTAGAAAAACTTCTAAAAGTAGCGATATCTAACTTTAAGTAACGTTATTGTTCGCTTTCCTTTTCAACGAAAACGTAACCAAAAGCGTTTGGTCCCCAATGGCAAGCAACGGCGGGGTCGATATTGTCAAACTCGGTCATTATTTTAACGTATTCTGACGGAGTTCTAGAAATAAGTTCTTTTAGGTTTGCCGTGTCATATGTGTAAGAAGGGATAATAGGGTAGTCTGTATCACAGTTATCAAGCGCAGATGATAAAAATCTCATTGCGCTTTTTAATCCGATAACTTTTCCTGCGACTGAAACGGAATTTTTAAGCATAAGCACGGGTTTGATTTTTAAGATTGTTCCTATTGCATAACCTGCCATGCTAAGCCTTCCGCCACGATGTAAATATTCAAGCGTTTCGGGAACGGCAAGAGCGGTAATTCTTGGGGCGAGTGCATTTAACTTGTCGCATATGAAATCTAACGGCTTATCTAAATATTTTTGCGCTTCTCTAACAAGTATTTTCATTCCGCCAACGGCAGAACGTGAATCTATAACTCGCACGTGCGGGTTATCCTTAAATAACATATTAAAGGCATTGTTTGTACCTGAAATTTTTGAAGAAATGGTTATTATAATAACGTCAAATCCATCTTCAACCGCTTTAAGAACACGTGTTTCGGTGTCTTCAAGCGAAGGGAGTGAAGTTTTTGGGAATTGATGGTCTTCAATTAAGGCTTTATAAAAAGTGTCCATTGTCAAGTTAATGCCGTCTGAATATTCAACGTCCTTAATAAGTATTTTAAGTGGTAAAATTTCAACGTTATATATGTGAGTTTCATCTTGTCTGATGCTACTACCTGAGTCAACGAAAATCTTAATCATAAGATGCTCCTTTCGTTTTTTTGCTAACGGAAATCATTATACATGAAAACGGCTAAAAAGCATCCTATTATTAAAGAAATGAATTATACAGTTATAACCGCTGTCAGTAGAGAAGCAAAAACGAACTCTACCAACGGTAGAAAATAGCGTTTTTTGACGTAAAAAGACAAAAAACATACAATTTTGCTCTATTTGGGCAAAAAATCTTAATAACGAAAAAGGGGGGATACGAATATGAAATGCATATATTTTGACGTTAACGAATTAAATATCGGTGATAATTTTAGAATAGCATACAACAGTTGTCCGTGGATGAACCCCCTAGAAAAAATTGATAGGCTTAAATGTTTAGATGATAAATTGTTAAGTTTAGGCGTAAATTTATTACTTGCGTATGCGTTTAGAGAAAAAGGGGTTGATTATATTCGGTTAAGATACGAAGAAGGCTGTAAGCCTTTTTTAAGGGGAAGACAAGACTTTTATTTTAACTGTTCGCATAGCGGAAATTTGGCGGTTATTGCATATGCCGATAGTTCTCTTGGGGTGGACGTGGAAAAAATAAGACCTGTTAACAAAAAGGTTGCAACCCGTTTGTTTACAAAAAAGGAACAAGGATTAGTTGTTGATGATGAAAGTTTTATGCGTCTTTGGACTAAAAAAGAAAGTTACGTTAAAAATACGGGGCGTGGCAGAATTCAAATGAGTGAAGTTGAAGTTTTGCCGTCATCACCAGATATGCAAGGATTAACCTTTTCAGAAAAAGTGGTTGATAATCACATTATAACCGTCTGTCATGCAGAAACAGAAAAGGCAGAGTGGAAACAAGTTTATTTTAATGAATTATAAGTAGAAAAAGGATAGGCAAACCTATCCTTTTTATTGTGGATTTAACGAAAAATTAACCACGACTTCAAGTGATGGCTTTGATTATGTCTGAAAAGAAATCGTCAAATGAAATATTAAAGTATTGTACAAGTGAAATAATATAACTAGCCTTTGGTTCGTTAACGTTCCTTTCCCAATAATCAATTGCTTTTTGGCTAACGCCTATCATTTTTGCTAATTGAGTTTGCGATAAATTTTCGCCTAAACGCAATTCTTTTATTCTTTCGCCTATTGTCATACTATTATTATAGAAGAAGTCTTCTTAAAATAATTGACAAAGAAGAAATCTTCTTGTATAATATTGCTAATTAAATATAAAGGAGAGATTTATATATGTCTTATTACGATTGGAATGACTATGAAAGAGATGACTACGAAGAAGAAACGAGCAAAGATTACTTGGTGGTATATATTAATCCTATTCTAGAGCGAGAAGATAGTATGGTAGTTGAAGTAGAAAGTGCAAGAGAAGCAATTCGTGTAGTTTATAAAAGGTACAAAGGATATGTTGTTACAATTTTAAACGTGCAAGAATTAGATTAAATTAAAAAACGGTGTAAAAGTCTACCGTTTTTTAGTTGTTTCTTTTTACGTTTAATTATAAATAGTGCAATGCACAAAACAAGAAGGCACTAAGAAAAAAAGAATAGTTTATAAAGCTGGTTGAGTGTAAATTGAATAGAAAATAAAAATTCCATAATGAAATAGTCTTAACCTATCCTTTTTTAGTTTGAGTTTTATTATTCGTCTTTAATATTGCCGATTTTAACCTTTTCTAAAATTATACCTAACTAATACTTGCCGATAAACTTTGAAACAGGTTGAAATTTTTTAGCCGCTATGTTAATATAAAAGCAAGGAGATAAATTATGGTTAAGCATTATATTATTTGGAAAATGAAAGACGAAGTGGAAAATAAAAGCGCAAGGGCAAACGAAATTAAACTTGCACTTGAAGGATTAGTAGGCAAGATAGAAGGACTTGTTGAAATGAAAATTTTAACGGAGAAATTTGATTGTTCTTCTGGAGACGTGATGATGGATTCAACGTTTAAGAATTTTGATTCGCTATCTGCTTATCAAAAACATCCTTTGCACGTTGAAATAGCATCAGGGCTTGTTCGCCCGTCAATGATTCAAAGGCTTTCGTTTGACTGCGAAGTGTAAAATAGAAAAAGCAAAAATAAAGGGTGCGGAAATATGCGCGACACTCTTAGGGATTTAAATTAAATAGTTCAGAAACTCGACTTTTAATAAGTCGAGTTTTCTTTTATCTACGAAAAACTGCTTGATAAAACTTTTTATAAGTGTTATAATGAATATGCCAAACAATCTGAATACTCGTAGCCATAGGTGTTTTTTCTTTTATAGGAATATTATACCTTTTTTTGGCAATACCATTAAGAAAACCAAATTTGTAAAAATGCGGCTCCTTCTTAATGGTAAGGTTTCACCTATACTACGATGGATTGTTTGGCGACAATTGGAGTCTGCGTTTTTGTGCGACGACTTCGGTTGTCGCACTTTTTATTTTTACAAAAAAGGAGAATGTATTATGCAAAAGAAGATGTTGCTTGTTTTATTAAGTGTTGTTATGATTTTTTCAATGTTATTTGGTATTAGTGCTTGTTCTATCAATAACACAGTAAAATATATTTACACGAACAGTCAAGGTGAAACAAGTTGTTTTGAAATTGATTTTGATAAGAAAGAATATACATATAGTGGTAACGCGTGTTATAGGGAAGGTTGGGGCTATATGTTGATTCCGAACACACGCTTTGAAGTATCAGGCAATATAAGATTAGATTATAAAATTAATGGCTATACTGTCTATAAGTTTTCGAATCACCCATGGAATTATCAATATCCTATGGGTATAACAAGTGATGGTAATATCTTGCGAGTGCAGTGGACGCCATTTAATAGTTATGATTTTATAAAAGAAGGATATTTGCAAGATGAAAATTCTGGTAATAACTCTAATAATAACGACGAAAATTCTAACAACAACTCTAATAATAACGACGAAAACTCTAACAACAACTCTGAACAACAAGAAACAACTCAAACAAGTTACTCAATAGAATATTTTGTCAACGATAATAATTTTGGGAGCGTTACAGGAGAATTAAACCAAACCGTAAAAAGTTATCAAAACGGAACGAACGTTACGGCGGTGGCTAAAGACGGCTATCGTTTTATCGGTTGGTCTGATGGTGTCACCACAGCAACAAGACAAGAAAAAAACGTAACCAAAAATATTTCAGTTACAGCATATTTTGAAATAATACCAACATACACCATTGAATACCACACAGGTGGAAATGGTAGTATAGATGGAGAAACAAACCAACTTGTAAAAGAAGGCGAAAATTCAAGTTCAGTGACTGCCGTACCAGATGAAGGATATAGATTTGCAGGTTGGTCAGACGGCGTAAAAGATGCAACAAGGCAAGATTTTAACGTTGTATCAGACGTAAATGTTAGCGCAACTTTTGAATTGATTGAATATACTTATACTTATAAAGTTCAAGTTAGTGGTGGAACGTCAATGGGAACGCTAAACGGTGATAGAGAAACTGTCGTAGAAATGAAAGGTTCGATTTTAAACGACTACCAAGGAGAATTAGTAACTGTTTACCCTTCGCAGGGATATTATAGATTTATTGGTTGGTCAGACGGAGAAACAGAAATTACCAGACAAGATAAGATAGAAAGCGATAAAGAAGTTATTGCACAATTCGAGTTGTTTTACAAATTCAACTTTGTGGCAGGAGATGGTGGTACTATTCAGGGCGAAACCTATCAAGAAGTAGGCGCTGGTAATTATACGACAGCCGTTACAGCAGTGGCAAACGAAGGATATAAGTTTTGGGGCTGGCAGTACCAACAATACCATAGCGACTATTATTTGTGGAGCGAAACGATTTCCCTTTCAACGCAAGACATGCTTTTTAGCAATACATACACTGCTATTTTTAAAAAAATAGAATACACGGCGAAATATACTAGTACTTACGGTGGCACGATTAAATATGAATATACGCCATTTGATCAAAATGCAAATAATTACAATTCAAATGGTGTAAGTAGCGTTACGTTTACTATTTCGATAGACAATCAATTCAATGCACCACAAGTGACGGCGACGCCCGACGAAAATTACCGTTTTGTGAAATGGAGCGATGGAAATACGTCCCCCACAAGGCAAGATTTAAATCTTAACGGGAATTTAGAAGTTAAAGCGGAATTTGTTAGGGTTTATAAATTTACTTTTGTAGCAGGAGAAGGCGGTACTATTCAGGGCGAAACCTATCAAGAAGTTGACGCTGGTAATTATACGACAGCCGTTACAGCAGTGGCAAACGAAGGATATGAATTTTGGGGCTGGCAGTATCAACAATATCATAGCGATTATTATTTGTGGAGCGAAACTATAACGGTTTCTTCAAATGATTGGACGTTTGGGGATTGTTATACCGCAATATTTAAAAAAGTATAGCACACTATACTTTCAAATGAAAGTCGTGTATTTTGCAAGGCAAAAAAGTAAAGAGTAGCAAAATTTTGCTACTCTTTTATAATGTCCTTAAAAATCCCTACGTGAACCGCCTATAATCCACACCGTTTGATTTTAAAAAATTATTTATTTAGTAATTTTAACAAGTAAGGTATTGCCGTTTCAAATTTAACGCCGTACCAATGTGAACTATCCCCGATAGTATTTTTTATGCATTGAAGGGTATAATCTGCGCCGATTTTTGCAGAGTCAAAAACGGAAAAGCCGTTCATAAGCGCACCTGTAAAAGCAGAAGCATAAACGTCCCCCGTGCCGTGACAACCTTTGGAAATTTTTTCGTGTTCGTAATATTCAATTTTACCATTTTCATAAACGGCAACACCTGTTGTTTCTGGGGTGTAACTAACGCCTGTTAAAACAATTGTTTTTGCACCTAAATCGACAAGTTTATTAAACAGCGACTTAACGTATTCTTCATCATAAGTTTCTTTATACTCTGCTCCGGATAAAAAGCAGGCTTCGGACACGTTAGGAATTAAAACGTCTGAAGAAGGAATAAGCGTCTTCATGGCATCAACGTATTCGTCGTTAAATATCGAATAAAGTTTACCGTTGTCTGCAAAGGCGGGGTCAATAATTTTAACGCTATCATCTGTTCCCATTGTATCTAAAATATTTTTAACGTAAGCAACCTGTTTAATGCTACCAAGATACCCTGTGTAAATGCCGTCAAACTTAATTCCTTCACTAATCCAATGGTTTTGAATTGAGGGCATATCGTCGGTTAAATCTCTAAACGTGAACCCCTTAAACCCGCCCGTGTGCGTGGATAATATAGCGGACGGAAGTATGCAGGTTTCCACACCGCAAGCGGAAATGATAGGTAATGCTACCGTAAGCGAGCATTGTCCGACGCATGAAACATCTTGAATTGTTAGAACTTTTTTGTAGTCCATAATTTTTTCTCCAAAAAGCCTTGATTTATTTTTACGTGCATTATATACTAAATCTGAACATATTAAAATAGTCAAAACGGGAGAATTTTATATAACCAGATGAAATATCAATTGAGAGAAAAAAATAAGCCAATGTATTTGGAACTTTACGAACAGATTAGAAAAGATATTGTAAATAAAGTGTATCCGTTTGGAAGTAAATTACCCTCTAAAAGAATGGTGGCGGAAGACGTAGGCGTGAGTATAATTACAGTTGAACATGCATACGGGCTGTTGGTGGAAGAAGGGTACGTTGAATCAAGAGAGAGAAGCGGGTTTTTTGTTGTTTTCAATACGGGAGATATGTATTTAGAAGAAGAATATATACGTGAAGAACGCCCCCCGTATCACAATGAAAAAAATATCGGGGAGTTTCCTTTCTCAGTTTTAGCAAAAACAATGAGAAAGGTTATTGCCGATTATGGAGAAAACTTGCTAGAAAAAACTGACAATCTTGGCGACGTGTCTTTTAGACAGGCAATTAAAAAATATCTAATTAGGAATAGGGGCATAGATGCGGACGTAAATCAAATTGTAATCGGCTCAGGTGCGGAATATCTTTACGGGTTACTTACAAGTTTATTTGGTAGGAATAAGATTTTTGGTATTGAAAGCCCGTCTTATGAAAAAATAGAAAAAGTTTATATTGCGTCTGGGGTGAAAATTGAAAAACTTCCGCTTGATGCAACGGGTGTCGCTAGTAGCGCACTTGCTAAAACAAAGGCAGACGTTTTACATATTTCACCTTATAAAAGTTATCCTACGGGGATAACTGCGGATGCTTCTAAACGGCACGAATACGTTACTTGGGCAAACAAAGAAAATAGATTTATTATTGAAGATGATTTTCAATCGGAGTTTTCTGCGCTTAATAAACCCGAGGACACCATTTTTTCATTGTCGCCAAGCGACAACGTAATATATATGAATACTTTTTCAAAAACCATTTCTTCGTCACTAAGAGTCGGGTATATGGTTTTGCCTAAACGTTTAGTTAAATCGTTTAATGAACGATTAGGTTTTTATTCTTGTACCGTACCTGCGTTTGAACAGTTTTTAATTAAGGAATTATTGAATAGCGGGGACTTTGAAAGGCATATAAATAGAGTGAGAAGACAAAAAAGAAACCTAGAACAAGTTTAGTTCTAGGTTTAATTTTTTTATAACAGAGCATTATTTATATTATCTATAAAATTTAAGAGTGTTGGAAACTACTTTAACTTCAAACGGAATATTTTCGTAGAGTTCTCCGTCAACGTTAACGGTGTAAGGCTCGGCTTTGTCGATTTTAATTTCTGAAAGAGTATCGTGGAAGGTCTGTTTAAGTTTTAAGACCTTGCCTTGTTTAAGCCTTAAAAATGCATAGATGAGCCTTAATTTAGACATCTGCTTAACGGCAATATAATGCAGTTTTCCATCAGTTGCATCCGCAATAGGACAAAGTGGAATTCCACCGCCAAAACAATGCCCGTTGGCTATTGCCGCTATATATGAGTGGTACTGCTTCGTTTCTCCGTTATAAGTTCCGTCAAAAGAAAGAGCCTTAAACTTAAATAACGTTTTTAGTAGACTTTTAGTGTATCCGAACTTGGTTTTTTTCTTTAACGATTGATAATATTTAAGCACTTGAACGTCTATTCCCATGCCGATAACGTTCATGCCTCTAACGGTAGGCATCTGCATAAAGTCAACGTATTTAGGCGTGCCGTTAAGTATTAAATCAAGTGCTTTTTCGGGGTCAAGCGAAATGGAAAGAGCATCTGCGAAATCGTTACCCGTGCCACAGGGAATAAGCCCCATGTTAACATTTTCGAAATTAGAAAAACCGTTAATAACTTCGTGAAGCGTGCCATCACCACCCACAACGATAATGTCGGTTGCACCGTTTTCAATAAGATTTTTGGTGATAGTTGCTCCTTGTCCTTTTTCCGAAGTGTAATGGAAAGTGAAATCAACGCCTTTTTCTTTGAGAATAGCGGTTAATTTTCCCACGGTCTTCGCCGTCTTCTTGCCGTGTTTGCCACCAGCGGTTGGGTTTACGATAAAGTCAAGCATAAGTTCCTTCTTTCGCATAGCAGATTGTTGAGAACAATCGTCATTTTGATTAAAATTTATAATTTATGAATTTATTTTACTATAATTGTCGCAAAAATACAAGTTTTATGATAAAATAAAAGTATGAAAAATTACTTAAATTCTCGCTTAACTGAATTTTTATCGTCTTTTGATAAGCCCGTTTACGTTGTCGGTGGGTTTGTTAGGAATTTTTTGATTGATGAAAAGATGATTTCTACCGACGTTGACCTTTCTGCACCTATTGATAGCGACTTTTTTTTGCATGCCTTAAACGAATTCGGTGCGGAAGATATAGGGCACTATAAGCGCACGCATACGGTTACTTTTAAACTTGGTGGACAAAAATGTGAATTCACTTCTTTTAGAAGTGAAGTTTATGCAAAAGGCGGTGGACATACGCCTATATCGACTGAAAGAACGGATGATATTTTAGAAGATGCTAAGCGCAGAGATTTTAAGTGTAATGCAATTTATTACGACGTGAAAAACGGAAAACTTGTAGACCCACTTGGCGGGGTGAAAGATATTCAAGATAAAGTTATCGACACCGTTATTGCGCCCGAAGAAGTTTTTGCGCACGACGGGTTAAGACTTATGCGTCTTGCACGGCTTAGTGGGGAACTTGGTTTCAAGCCGACAAAAGAAGTGCAAAGTGTAGCGAAAAAGTGTGCGGATAATATTTTAGATATTTCGGCAGAGCGTATTTTAACCGAACTTAATATGATTTTACTTGCCGATAAAAAATATCCATTTTCGCCAAAAGACGGGCATTATAATGCACTTAAAATTTTAGATAAAACTCGTGTGCTTGATAGGATTTTGCCAGAACTAACGCTGGGGCGTGGCATGGAACAGAGAAAGGATTTTCACAATCACGACGTGTTAGAACACAGTTTAAGGGCGGTTAAATATGCGAGCCCCGAAGTTCGTTTATCTGCGCTTTTGCACGACGTTGGCAAGCCCTATCAAATGATTAACACGGGGAAATATCACGCACACGATAAAAAGGGTGCGGAACTAGTCAAGCAGATATTAACAAGACTAAAAGCACCTGAAAAGGTTAAAAAAGAAGCGGAATTTTTAACGTCTTACCATATGCTTGATATGAGAGAAGACGTGCGTGAGATGAAACTTCGCAGATTTTTTGTTAAAAATATAGATAGATTAGAAAAACTTTTCGCCATAAAGATTGCAGATTTTAGAGCGTGCAAGGATGAAGAAGGGCAACCGCAAACTTTAAAAAAATGGAAAAGTTTGCTTGAAATAATGAAGAAAGACGGTACGCCGTTTTCATTGAAACAACTTAAAATAAGCGGACAGGACTTGATAGGTATGGGCATGAAAGGTGATAGGGTAGGCAAGTGCTTAGACGACCTGTTCGATATGGCGGTAGCAAATCCTGATAAAAACAATAGGGGATATTTGCTAACTATTGCCAAAAAGTACGTTTAATTTGCTATTGACAATATTTAATACAAGTGTTAAACTTTATTATAACAATAAAAGAAGGAAAAAATTATGAAAAGTTTTATTGTAGGGATTATTAGTTTTTTTGTAGGAATTATCGTTGCGATAGGCGCAATCTTTCTCGTTTTGAAGTTTGTTCCGATTAAGTCTTACACGGACATGGCTGGCGTAGAAGCGGAAGACGTTATGAGTGATCAGGTTTATTCAAAGTCCGTGCTTGACGCTGCGTTTGGACTTAGTGAATTCACCATGAACGACATTAAGATTATTAAAGATGCAGTTTTAGAATTTGCAAATGATGAAGAAGTTAAAAAGTACGTTACTGTTGATGAAGAAGCGTTCGGCGAACTTACTTTTGCAAATTTAAGTTCTGGCCTTGCAGATTGCATAACGCTAAAAAACATAGACGATATGTATCTTGTTGAAGTTATGCCGGTTAGTGGAAACGAAGATATTTATGCTATTTTACGTGATGCAACAGGTGTTACGGTAAATAGTCAAATTAAGGTAAGCCACTTAAAAGAATTTAACATTGACAATATTTATATTGTTAACATTCTTGACGTTGCTGGAAACGAAATGATTTATGACGTTTTGCGTGACGGCACGGGAAAGGCTACTAACGAAGAAATTAAAGTTAGCGATTTGATGGATTTCGACGTTGCAAACGTTAAAATTTCCACTTTCTTATCGTCTTCGGCTGTTGCAAGCAATAAGATATTGAAAGCGGTTTATGGCGATGGAACGGTAACTATCGGTGAATTGAGTAATAGAATTAACAATACGCCTATTCAAGAAGTTTATAAGGTTGATTGCTTTACTACTAACGAAGCAGACGCTTCTGGAATTTCCGCAAAATATTCTTACAACGAAGCAGACGGAAGTTACACGTTAGATGCTTCTGGGGATTATTACATTAGCGCAAAATCGGGCGCATGGTTCTTTATTTTCTACGGCACAGTTGGTGGAACTAATATTGATGGAGATGCAACCCTTTATAGACCTACCGCATACACCATGGGTGGTTTAGAAGAAAAGGTTGACGAAATTAACGACCATATTGAAAATGCAACCATTAAGCAACTTATAGATATCGGTATCTTAACTAACCCACACGGTGATTATAGCCCGCTAATCTATGCAAGTACGCTTGACCAAGTACTTCGTGCCATCAGTTAAATTGAACTACTAATATAATAAATATAGTAAAATTATTTGACAAGTATTAAATAATTTGTTAATATAAATCTAAATATGCGCAGATTTTATGTGCACAATAAACCTTGCTTGCTTAAAATGCAAGCCGAATAAGTCCAGGAGGTAAAAAATTATGACCAAATACGAAATGCTTCTCGTTCTTGATGCAGTTCTTGCTGATGATGCGAAAGAAAGTCTCGTAAAGAAGTTTGAGGACATGATTACCGAAAACGGTGGTGCGGTTGAAAAAATCGATCGTTGGGGTGTAAGAAAATTACAGTATCCCATCAATTATAAGTCCGAAGGCTACTACGTATTAGTAACTTTCCAAGCAGAAAAAGCGTTCATTGCAGAACTCGAACGTGTAATCGGCATAACCGATGGCGTAATCAGAAGATTGATTACAAAAATGTAAGTAAAAGACAAATGACAAGTGAGGAAAAATAAATGAACAAAGTTATCTTAATCGGAAATTTAACCCGTGATCCCGAACTTACGGAAACTCCAACCGGTGTATCCGTATGCAAATTTGCTATTGCAGTTTCTAGAGATTATGCTTCTAGTGACGGCACTCGTGAAACGGATTTCTTCAATATCACCGTATGGCGTGGTAGAGCGGAAAATTGTGGCAGATACTTAAAGAAAGGCAACAAAGTTGCTGTTATCGGCAGTTTACAAACCCGTTCTTATGAAGATAAAGACGGTATTAAGAGAAACGTTATTGACGTTGTTGCTAACGAAGTTGAATTCCTTACCCCTAAGAATGCTCAGGGTGAAGGCGAAGAACTTCCCGTTAAAAACGGACATCCTCAACTTGAAGAAATTGACGACAACAGTCTCCCATTCTAATTTTGGGAGCAATCCAGTTTTAAGTTTTTAAGGAGAATCAAAATGGAAGAAAATACCAACGTTACCGCTCAGGCAGTAGCGACTGCTGCGCCTGCAAAAGAAGGTAAAAAATTCGTTAAAAGAATCCCCCGCAAAAAAGTTTGTGCTTTCTGCCAAGCTAAAGCGGAAGTTATCGATTATAAGGACGTTAACACCTTAAAGAAATATATCTCTGAAGGTGGTAAAATTTTACCTAGACGTATGACCGGCGTTTGCTCTAAGCACCAAAGAGTTTTAGCAAAAGCTATCAAACGTGCAAGAATTGCGGATTTATTACCATTCAAGGGTGAATAATCTATAATGTTCTAACAAGAACGTTGAAAAAGACAAAATTAAAAGCAAGTCAATCGACTTGCTTTTTTTGTTGTATTTAGCGTATAAAAATTCAAAAAGCAATAAACTGTTGTTTACTGCTTCTTGAATAATATATGATAAGGGGGAAAATGATGAGCTTTTTTATGCCTTAGGACTTTGTGCCTTCGGTCAATGATAATATAAACCTTTTAAAATTTTTTGTAAAGCGTTTTAACATGGTTTTTAAAAATATTTTTGAAAATTTTTCACATATATTCGTTATAATTTAGCCATTTTGTTAAAAATTATCATTAAAAGTGAGTAAATTTCCATTTTTAAGTATTGAGTGAAAAACGGCATAAGGAAAATTTAATATTGCAATTAGCGTGCGGTTGTGATAAAATATTTTAAAACTTATGGAGAGAGATATGGATAAGTATTCATTGGCGATAGAAAATTTCAAATCGGGGCTTAATTGTGCGCAAGCCGTGGCGGTTGCGTTTGCAAAAGAAATGGATTTAGATGAAGAAGAAATTAAAAAACTTAGTATCGGATTTGGTGGTGGTTTTGCCCGTCAACGTTTAATATGCGGTGCAGTTTCCGCAATGGCGATGGTTATTAGCAAAGTTAAGTCAAATGGAAATGATAAAATGGAAATTTATCGGTTAATTCAGTCTGCATGTGATGAAATTAAGGGTGAACTTGGCTCTATAATTTGCGGTGAACTTTTAGGAGAAGTGGGGAAACCGATTACCCACGTTCCAGAAGAAAGGACCAAAGAATATTATAAAAAACGTCCTTGCGCAGAAATCTGTGGTATAGTTGCTAGAATAACTGAACAATATATAAAGTAAATATAATGTATATTAGATAAAAAGTACATTAGAAGGGGGGCATATGGAAGAAAAGGATATTCAAACAAATCAACCTGATAAAGTGGAAAAGAAATTTGATTTTGAAAAGGAAGTTAAACTTATCCCGTTAAAGTTCTTTTCTATGCTATTTACAATAGTGTTGCTAGTGTTGTTAATTATAGGCTTTGTTGACGTTGCGTCTGCAACCACAGCACAGTCGTTTTCTATATCAAAAGCCTTTTATATAGCCATATTTATCGTGATAATAGGTGCTATAACAGGGGGGATAGCCGAGATATTTGCTATTATCGGTTTGATTATTTCTTGCGTAAAAAAAGAGCATTGTTTGATTTCGACAAGGATTTTCTTTATTGTAATGATGATATTGCCCATATTCATTGAGGCAGGGTTCTTGCTCGTAACAACCCTTCTTTCAGGTCCAACCGCTTAATTGATTGTGAATAAGAAAAACGCCCACTCGTTTGGAGTGGGCGTTTTTAATTAGCAACTTACTTTTAACTGTCTATTCAATGTTA
>SVIE01000002.1:56135-60130 GCA_015069625.1 Clostridiales bacterium
TGCGTCGATAATTTCACTTTCAACGTCGTTAGAAAGTTCAGTACTTAAAACAGGGTTTAACGTGTCTAACTGCTTGTTGATTCCCTTAGATGCGAATAATGCGCAACCAACGAATAAGATAATCGCAAGTTCTGCAATAATGTAAAGGTTGTAAACGATTGACCAAGAAAGTGCCGTGTAGCCTTCCATTGCCCAAGATGAGAATACGTAATATCCGCTTAAGAAGTGAGCAAGATATCTACCAACGCAAGCGAGAGAAGCACCGAAAATAAACTTTACGAGCGGTGTTTTAAGCCATTTGAAATTCTTCACGATACCTGCAAGACCTATGGTTGCAAATGCGATAGGGTAGTCTAAAAGCACTTGAACAGGTTGATAAATTTGCGGGCTTTGTAAACATTGTAAAACACCGTAAATAACGCCTGCAAACACACCTTTTCTTGCTCCGAATACGTAAGCGTAAATAATGAGTGGAAGCATACTAGCAAGTGTTACTGAACCGCCTTGTGGAAGGGAGAAAAGTTTAACGTATGAAAGAGCGAAAGAGAGTGCGATACATACCCCTGCATACGCTACCGATTTAGTGGGTGCTGCCGTACCCTTGTCTTTGCCAAATAGTATGGTGGGTACAACGATTAACGCAACTAAAATGGCGGTAAACGTGTACATGCCTGCTTCGGATAAAGGTGCGTAATCAGCGTCAACGGTTGGAAGGAAACATAATAAGATAATGCCGTAAACGGTAGATAAACCTATGCCTATAAAGTTGGTTATCTTAAACGCTTTCTTGTTAACAAGCGACGTGATGAGTGCAGATATAGCGTAAACGAAAAGAAGAATAAAGAAACCAAACATTAAGTAATAATTAGTGTCAAGTTCTTCTTTTAATCCCATACGTGCAACCATTAAGAAGGTAATGATAGCAGTAACGGTTATCGCATAACCGACAACAACGCCAAGGGCAATGGACTTAAATGATGCCATCTTGTCTTTTGCACGGAAGTGAATTACTATAAATGAAACAAGTAATATCACCGCAAGTGCAATTGTTAGGTAAAGAGTGAAACTTTCGATTAGGCTATAAGCCGATTTCAAGCCGTCTTTACCAAGTGAATTGATTAAATCTTGCATAAAAACTCCTTCTATTCGCTATAAATACGAAGTGTTGCTGGGGCAAACAAAAAAACGCTCCTTATGGGAGCGTTGTTAACAAAAGTATTTACATTCTGCATTTCCTTCAAGCATTACCTTGCGGATTCAATGGTGTAATCTCAGCCAATAGGCACCCATAGCGAATATTTAATTTTGATGGCTTTATTATAAATCACAAAAAGTCTTGCGTCAAGCGTTTTTTTGTGTTACAATAAAAAAACTTTCCTAATGAAAAGGAGAAAGAGAGAAATGCATAAGTTTTTTGCCTTCCTAGACAGAATGAAATTTATCAAACGTTGGTCGTTAATGCGCTCGGTTAGAGAAGAAAATATAATGGAACACAGTCAACAGGTGGCTGTTATTGCGCATGCGCTTGCGTTAATCAATAATAATATATTAGGCGGAGCGGTTGACGTAAATAAAACAGTTTTATATGCACAGTATCACGAAGTTGGCGAAGTTATTACGGGGGATTTGCCTACGCCTATTAAGTATTTTAACCCTGAAATTAGAACGGCCTATAAGGATTTAGAACATAATGCTTGCGTCCGCATGATTGATATGCTTCCTGACGAACTTAAAGAATGTTATCGTGAGTATATTTTTCCAGATGAAAATAGCGAAGAATACAAAATAGTTAAATGCGCAGATAGACTTGCGGCACTTATTAAGTGTTTAGAAGAAATTAAGGCAGGCAACACGGAATTCAAAAAGGCTAAAACAACGATAGAAAAAGAACTTGTTGGTTTAGGTAGATTAGACGTGGATTATTATCTAAAAGAATTTTTGCCTGCGTATAAACTAACCCTTGACGAACTTGACTAATCTAATCAACAATTCAAATAGTAAAAAACACTCTATTCTAGAAAAATGACGTTTTCAGATAGGGTGTTTTTGTGCAATTTGTACAAAAATCGCATATAAATTTGTAGAAAAGGTAGTTGAAAAAATATTTATTATATTGTAAAATATAAGAGATAAAAAAAGTTCCGTTTGGAACAGGAGGAAAATATGGCAAGTTTACAACTTAAAAACATTTATAAGATTTATGGAAACAACGTTACCGCTGTTACCGACTTTAATCTTAACATTGAAGACAAAGAATTTATCGTATTCGTAGGTCCGTCTGGTTGTGGTAAGTCAACAACTCTTCGTATGATTGCAGGTTTAGAAGAAATTTCTTCTGGTGAACTTTGGATTGACGGAAAGTTAGTTAACAACTATGCTCCTAAGGACAGAGATATTGCGATGGTGTTCCAGAACTACGCACTTTATCCTCACATGAGCGTTTATGATAACATGGCATTCGGCTTAAAACTTCGCAAAATGCCCAAAGAACAGATTGATGCTAGAGTTAAAGAAGCAGCAAGAATTTTAGGTATCGAAACGTACCTTTCAAGAAAACCGAAGGCTCTCTCCGGTGGTCAAAGACAACGTGTTGCGCTCGGCCGTGCAATCGTTCGTGAACCAAAGGTATTCCTTTTAGACGAACCGCTTTCAAACTTAGACGCAAAACTTCGTTCACAAATGAGAACGGAAATCACAAAGCTTCACAACCGCCTTGCAACAACGTTTATTTACGTTACGCACGATCAGGTAGAAGCAATGACCATGGGTACTAGAATCGTTGTTATGAAAGACGGTTTCATGCAACAAGTAGATACGCCTATCAACCTTTATGATCACCCAATCAATCAATTCGTTGCAGGCTTTATCGGAACTCCTCAAATGAACTTCTTTACAGGTAAACTCGTAGGAACGCCTGAAGAAGTATTCGTTCAGTTCGATATGGAAAAAGTTCCACTTCCTAAGGAAAAAATCCAACTTATCTGCAACCTTGATCAATATCTTAACACGGGCAAAGAAGTTGTATTCGGTGTTCGTCCTGAAGATATTTATGATGAAGAAAGATGGGTTAAATCAAGTGGTTGTCCTACCATTAAAGTTACGGTTGACGTAGTTGAAGCATTAGGTTCTGAAACCATTTTATACTGCAAAACCAGAAAGCCTTCTGCATATAATCCCGACGAAGAAGATTTAACTGAATCTGACGTTATTGCTGATAACGTTTCTAACGTTGTTGCAAAGGTTGATTCACGTTCTATCACCAAGGCTGGCGATAAGATTAAAGTTGCGCTTAACGTTGCTCATTGCCACTTGTTCGATAAAGAAACTGAAATCACGCTTTTAGCTCGTTCAGTAATCGAAAAAGAAAATATTCAGGAATTACAAGCAGCTAAACTTAAAGAAATGGAAAAGGCTATGCTTAAAGCCGCTGAAGAAGCTGCTAATCCAAGCAAAAAGAAAAAACGCAAATAAGAAATAAAACATAAAAAGGTCGAGAGAAATCTCGACCTTTTTTATTTGGTTATTAGCGTCGATATACTGCGTTTCTGCCTTCGCAACCGACTTCGATGAACAGACGTTCTATCTCATCCGTTTGCTTTGTCGAGCCTTGTCTATCTCGCTACTAACCATTTATTTAAACGAGCCTTGCCTAACTCGTTTCAAAGCCTTTATTTAATTTTTTATATCCGTTTGCTTTGTCATACCTTGTTTATCTCGCACCTACCCTTTATTTATATATCTAAACTTCGTTATGCTTCGTTAACTGTTTCGTGTTGTAATAGTAACTATATAACTTTTGACATTTTTATGCAAATTGCACAAAATAAATTGTGAATTTATGTTGAAAAATTATTCAATGGGGTTTATAATAAAAACACTAATTATAAAGGGGTGTTACTTTGAATACCGAATTAAAAGCGTTTATTGAAGAATTTACTAATAAAACGGGGATGTCGATTTCCGTTTTTAGAGAAAACGAAATAGACTTCATACAG
>SVIE01000043.1 GCA_015069625.1 Clostridiales bacterium
TATCGGTGCGGATACAGTCGTATTTGAAAGTGGCGAGATTTTGGGTAAGCCTAAAAGCCAAGAAGAAGCGAAAAAAATGCTTAAACGTTTGTCGGGTCGAACGCATAGCGTCGTAACAGGTTATGCGGTTATAACAAAGGATGAAATTATTTCTGGTAGCGTTACAACAGAAGTTACGTTTAATAATCTTTCAGATGAACTTATTAGCAAATATATTGAAAGTGGACTATATAAAGGTAAGGCGGGAAGTTACGGCATCCAAGATCCGTTTCCGCTTGTAAAAAGTTATAAGGGCAGTTTGACAAACGTAATCGGACTTCCGATAGAAACAATTGTTCCGATTTTAGAGAAAATAGTTAAATAAAAAGGCGTTGAATAGTTGCTTTTTTTTTGGATTTGTCGTACAATATAGTGGCTAAAGCGGATGTGGTGAAATTGGCAGACACGTTAGACTTAGGATCTAATGCGAGAGCGTGGGGGTTCAAGTCCCTTCATCCGCACCAAAAGAGTTCGAGTCGAACCATTAGGTTTGATACGGGCTCTTTCTTGTGTTATTAAAAGTAGGAAGAGGGACTTGAACCAAGGTTCAATCCCTAGCCGGGGACGGCAACCCTTTTGTCCTGTGGACATTTCCCCTAACAGGGGAATCCCCCTTCATCCGCACCAAATCGGTCTGAGCCGAACCATCAGGTTTGGTTAGGCCGATTTTTTGTTTTAGTAAAGTTTAAGAAGGGACTTAAACCAAGGTTCAATCCCTAGTCGGGGACGGCAACCCTTTTGTCCTACGGACATTTCCCCTAGCAGGGGAATCCCCCTTCATCCGCACCAAAAGATGTTTTGCAGATAAATTCTACTGAACATCTTTTTATTTTTGCATATTGAAAACACTTATAGTATTTGATATAATTATAAAAATGAAACTTATAGGAGCGAACAATGGCTTTTCCGAAAAATTTTCTTTGGGGTGCGGCAAGCGCATCAGCACAAGTAGAAGGGGCGTATAATGAAGACGGCAAGGGTGCAACCGTTTGGGATGCGCTTACTGATGGTAAAATTAGAAACGGTGATGATAATAAAATAGCTTGCGACCATTATCACAGATATAAAGAAGACGTCTGCCTTATGAAGAAAATCGGACTTCAAAGTTATAGGTTTTCAATTTCTTGGGCGAGAATTTTTCCTGATGATAGCGGTAAAATCAATGAAAAAGGTTTGCAGTTTTACGTTAATTTAGTAAACGAATTAGTTTCTGCAAACATTGAACCTATTTGCACGTTATTCCATTGGGACTTGCCTATGTGGTTGCATGCAAAAGGCGGGTGGAAAAGTGCAGAAATAATTCCATATTTCGTTGAGTATGCTAAAACCATGGTGGAAGCGTTATCAGATAAAGTTAAATATTGGGTTACTTTCAACGAGCCACAATGTTTTGTTTGGTGGGGGTATATTTATGGAATGCATGCGCCTTTCGTAACGTCTACTGGAAAAGAAATCGAAAACGTTACACGGAATATAATGTTATCGCACGGAAATGCGGTTAAAGTAATGCGAAGCGTTGCAAAACAACCGTTAAAAATAGGGTTTGCGCCAACGTGCGACATCTTTACACCAAAGGATAATACGCCAGAAAGTATTGAAGAAGCAAAAAAGGCTACGTTTGGCGAAGCGTTAGCGTGCAGAATAACTTGGTGGTCAGATCCGATTGTACTCGGTAAAAGGCCAAAAGGCATGGAATTTTTAAGTGATGAAGATCTTAAAATAATTGCTCAACCACTTGATTTTTACGGGTTTAACAGTTATACGTCAATGGATTACAATAGTATGCCGAATACTGCAAGCGAGCGTGGTTATGCGGGGATTCCTAGAACGGCAACAGGTTGGGTTATTGCTCCGGAGTGCTTATATTGGTCTGCACGTTACGTAAGCGAACGATATAAGTTGCCGTTAATGGTTACGGAAAACGGCATGGCGAACGTTGATTTTGTTATGCAAGACGGTAAAGTTCACGATCCGCAACGTATTGATTTTATTAAAAAATATTTGTTGGCGTTAAAGCAGGCAATTGACGAAGGAATTGAAGTAATCGGCTATAATTATTGGTCGATAATGGATAACTTTGAGTGGGTGGAAGGATATTTTTATCGTTTCGGCTTAATTTACGTGGATTATAGAACGGGTGAACGAATATTAAAAGATTCCGCAGATTTTTATGCTGAAGTTATTAAAACGAACGGTGAAAATTTATAGCGCAAATAAAAAGGGCAAATGTTTCAAAGTAATAAGCACAAACATCTTTAAAAACAACAAAAAGACAACCAATGAAGAACTTGGTTGTCTTTTTTAATAGTCATCTTTTCCTAATAAGTAGTCAGTACTTACCGAAAAAAAGTTTGAGATTTTTAATAGCATATCAAAATCACATTCTCTCTTTGCGTTTTCCCAATATGATATCAATCTGACCGAAACATTTAATTTTTGTGCTAAATCACTTCGAGAAATATTATGTTCTTTACGTAATTCTGTTAGTCTTAAATAAAATTTGTTATTCATATTATATATTTTAGAACAAATCGTTCCAAAATATTTGACACGGAACAAAATGTTCCATATAATATTAATAAAATAGCATTAGGAGTACTAAAGATGAAAAAATTGTTATCAAGGGTTTTATGTGCCGTTTTGCTAGGTGTTTGTGTATTTTCATTTGTTGCTTGTAATGATGCGCCACCGCCAAATGGCAATGGTGAAGGTGAACATTTTCACAAGTATACGGCTACTGAAGTATATAATATGATTGAGATGTCGGTGGGGGAAATCACAGTTTACGATGAATTTGGTGCAGAATTAGCATTAGGAACTTGTTTTGTGTATGCTTCCGATGGAAAAATCATAACAAACTTTCATGTCATAGAAGATTCATATTCGGCAAAAGTTGACATCAACGGGAGTATTTATACTGTAAGTAAAATTTTGGCCTATGATGAAGACGTTGATTTGGCGGTGCTCAAGATTTCAGCAACAAATCTTAAAACGGTTACTTTTTGTACAAAAACGCATGAGGTAGGGCTAAATGTTTTTGCAATAGGGAGTAGCAAAGGATTGTCTTCGACGTTTAGTCAGGGAATAATAACGGCGGCAAGTAGAGAGATTGATGGTGTTAACTATATTCAACACGATGCGGCGATTTCTAGTGGAAATTCAGGAGGCCCGTTAGTTAATGAATATGGCGAAGTTATAGGGATTAATACTATGACGATAAAAGACTCTCAAAATCTCAATTTCGCAATTAGTTATTCGGAAATTAACAAATTAGACTTTTCAAATCCGATAGATTATGGTTCTCAAAATCCAAGTGTAGATAACGAGTCTACGGGGCTATTTGGAACGATGAAAAATGTTGCTGTTGTTAATGGGGAATATAAAGACGGAAAGTATGAATACGAGTTCTATAAAACAGATAATTTCATTTATACGCTATGTTATGATACGGACGATAAGGAAGTTTCATTTTCCTTGTTCTATATTAGTGACGATAAAAAAACAGCTGATATGATTTTTGTCTACATCGATAGTGTTGACGGTGTGTATAACTGGAGTTATGTTGGTAGTAGCAGTTCTAGCTCTTATACTAAATATGACAAAATGTCGGGAACGTTATATGCGAGTACGTGGAAAGATAGTTCAACGTTAAGTGCTAGTAGCTATCAGATTGAAACGTCAAACACATTAACGTATCTAAAAAGTACGGCATCAACGAGCCTTGATATTTTATTGACTGGAATCGATTTAAAACTTTCATCGAAAGGAATAACGATAAAAGCATTAGGGTTTACAAGTTTCTCATCGTCATCCTCTTCAACAACCGATCTTTTTACAGTTATGAAAAATTATATTATATCATATGGCACTTATGAAGATGGTGAGTATGAAGCTGTATTAGGCACGCGTTATTCTTCTGATTATACGACTAGTTATAAATACTATATGACTTACGACACGTCGTCTAAAGAAGTTTCATTACGCATGTTTGCATATTCTAGTAGTATGAGTTATTTAGTTTCTATTAAAATTGACAAAGTAGATGGGGTGTATGACTGGAGCTATATTGATGGTTATGACGATTTTATGTCTGGATCAATTATAGCCTCGACTTGGACTAACAATTCTTTATTGGGTTATTCATATAATAATATTTCTACGTCTAGTTTAAGGACTACGGTAAGGAAGTTGGCATCGGTGTCAGTAAACAATATATTAGATGCAGTTGATGATTACCTTACAAGCAAGGGGATAACTGCTAAAAAGTTAGGATTTAACAATTTTTAATAAGAAGTATAGCGCAAACATAAAAGGGCAACCGAGTTTTTCTTGGTTGCCCTTAGCATTTGGTGTATCCGCCGAGAGTCGAACTCGGATCAGCGCCGTCGGAGGGCACCGTTTTATCCAATTAGACTACGGATACTTAAACCGCCCTTGCGGGCGGTAATTAATCGTCTTTTTTCGTTTCTTTTGTTAAGATTGTAAGCTTTACTTGGAGAATACGTTTAACGGTTGACTTTGTAACTTCAATCGTAACGTTTGCATAATCGAACTTAACGCCCGAGCGTGGTATTTCACCAAGCGTTTCTATAACCCAACCACTAACCGTGCTAGCGTCCGATTCTTCTTCGGGGTCGCCGAGATTAAATTCTTCAAACATATCGGATAAAGGTGCGTTACCGTCTATTAGATAGGTATCTTCGTCAATCTTTTTGAAGTGGTTAATTTCAGTATCGTGTTCGTCATAGATTTCGCCAACAAGTTCTTCTAGAATATCTTCAAGCGTAACTAGTCCTAACGTTCCGCCATATTCGTCAAGCACGACTGCAAGGTGTGTTTTCTTCTTTTGAAGTTGACGGAGAAGAACGGAAATTTTTATATGTTCGGTGGTGTAAACGGGTTGTTGCATTATATCGGAAATATTCTTTTTTCCAGCAAGGTAAGCGTTGAAGAAATCTTTTTCGTGAATAGTTCCGATAACCGTATCAATGCTACCGTCGTAAACAACGATTCGTGAATATGCTTCCTTTGCGAACACTTTTCTAATCTGTTCCATACTTGCCGTGCGATTAACCGCAACAACGTTGACACGTGGAACTAAAATATCTGCAACTTCCAAATCGTCGAATTCAATAACCGAACGAATAAGTTCAGTTTCTTCTTCTTTTAACGTGCCGTCTTCTTCGGCTTCTTCAACGATAGTCATAATTTCGTCTTCTGTAACAACGTCTTCGTTTTTAAAGCGGAAGATTTTCGCAATAAGCCATTTCCAACCGCTAAAAATAAAGTTGAACGGATAGAAAAGGTAATAGAAGAAAATGATTAACGGATAAAACGTCATTGCCATTTTTTCAGGTGCGTTTTTAGCAATAAATTTAGGGGTGATTTCACCGAAAATTAAAACTGCCACCGTTATTACGATTGTGGAGATAAGTGAACTGTTAACCGATGCATGTTTAAGAACGTCTGTAAAAAACAAAGTTGCAAGCGTTGCTGACGATAAGTTTACAATGTTGTTTCCAACCAAAATAGTGGTAATGAGTTTATCGTAATTTTTTTCTGCAAGGTTTAGCGTTCTTTGTGCACGTTTGTTACCGTTAGTGGCAAGAGCACGTAACTTTATAACGCTTGAACAGGAATAAGCCGTTTCCGTAGATGAGAAAAATCCCGAAAGTAAAATTAAAACAATGATTGCAATTAGCAGTGGAACTGTGCCTTCTGGCATAATTTCCTCCAAAAATAAAATATATACATATAATATTATATCAAAATAAAAAAATAATCAAGCATTTTTAATAATGGTAAAATTTATTGAATAATTACACTTTTTAGTAATTGATATTTTTAATAGTATATGCTATTATATAACCATGGAACAGGGAAATAACACAAAAAAGACGGTCGTAGTGGGTATGAGTGGGGGCGTAGATAGTTCGGTTGCCGCACTTTTACTTAAACAACAAGGTTATAACGTTGTCGGCCTATACATGAATAACTGGGAAGAAAAGGACGAGTGTGGCGCTTGCACAGGGGAAGAAGATTTTGCAGACGTTCGTCGTGTTGCAAACGCTATCGGAATTCCTTATTATTCGGTCAACTTTGCCAAAGAATATATGGACAGAGTTTTTTCCTATTTCTTAAAAGAATATAATGCGGGAAGAACGCCTAATCCCGACGTTTTATGTAATCGTGAAATAAAGTTCAAAGACTTTAAGGAAACGGCTATGAAACTAGGTGCGGATTATATTGCAACAGGGCATTATTGTGATATTTTGCACGACGGTAACGTGCATTACCTTCTTAAAGCAAAAGATCAAAGCAAAGATCAAACGTATTTTCTAAACCAACTTTCTCAAAATCAATTAGATAAGGTTTTATTTCCACTTGGCAAGTTGGATAAGTCTGAAGTTAGAAAGATAGCAGAAGAAAACGGACTTGCAACCGCAACAAAGAAGGATAGCACGGGTATTTGTTTTATAGGTGAACGTAATTTTAGGAATTTCTTACTTAATTATATTCCAGCGAAGAAAGGTAAGATAATGACGTATGACGGGCAAGTGCTTGGCGAGCATTTAGGGCTTATGTATTACACGATAGGTCAACGTCGTGGGCTTGGTATCGGTGGGCAAAAAGGTGATGACGGAAGCCGTTGGTTTGTTATAGAAAAAGATTTAGAAAATAATATTTTATACGTTGCGCACGGAAGCGAAGAAAGATTATATAGTAGCGGTTTAATAATGAATTCGGTTAACTGGATACCGTGCGAGCCGAAAGAGAGAGTGTTTGATTGCACCGCTAAATTCCGTTATCGTCAGCCAGAACAGGGTTGTACCGTGTATATTAAAGACGGATGTATTGAAGTTAGGTTTAAGGAAAAACAACGTGCTATTACCGAAGGTCAGTTTGCCGTGTTCTATGATGGCGATAAGTGTATCGGTGGCGGCGTTATAGAAAAAGCGTTGTTTGATTAATTAAAAATCATTTAACTGGAGGAAAAAGTTATGGATACAAAGAAAAGGTTTAAACTTTTGACAATCTGCATGTGGGCATCTTTGGCTGTGGCGTTAATTGGTTTTATTGTGTTGATTGTGTGCGCAATTACGGCAATTATCGGTATTTTTGTTGGTGTGGTGTTAATGCTTGGTGGATTAGCACTAACGGGTTTCACTTGGTATTGGCGTATAGATGGAAAACAACTTATGAGTGTTGTTAATGCTATCACTAAAAAGGGTATTGAAGATATTGATGAAATTGCAAAAGCTTGTAAGTTGACGGGGGATGATACTCGTTCTTTAATAGGTCGTTGCATTTCAAACGGTGATATCGTTGGATATATCCGTATTGGAAACAAAGTTGTAAAAGAAGAAGAATATAAGGCGGAAGCAGAAGCGGCAGCAACGCAAGAAAAAGCCGTTAAATGCCCCGGCTGTGGCGCAACCTTCGTTGCAGAAGGGGACGTGGATAGATGCCCGTACTGCGGAACGTTTATAAATATCAAATAGTTGCTAATTTTTTTCATAAACCCATATTGACAAGCGTATAAATAGTGATATAATAATAGTATTAAAATATGCTTCAGGAGGGTGTGTTAAATGGAAGCAATATTGGCAAAAGACGAAGTAGTTATCAAAGAATGGAACTACGCAAAACAAGGTCGCAGATTTGATAAGCATAAAACTCAAAAATATCTTACTGTAACCAACAAACGTATTGTTGCAAGTGAAGAAGGCAAATACGATCTTAAACATGATGAAGTTCCACTTTCTTCTGTTTATGCAGTAAAAGGTGGATATCGCAAAAACGATTCATTATGGACCAAGATTAAATTCTATATCAGTCTTGTTTTCTGTATCGTATTAATCGGTATTCCGTTCGCAATCAAGTTGAATCAACAATTAAAATCTTGTGTATTCGAACTTGAAGTTATCACGAAAGAATATACCGGCAGATCATTTACGATTGGTGGTATTCCAGATGTTGGCATTGCAAAACGTGGCCGTTCATTCCGTAATCTTAACAAAATGAAAGTATTCGTTGATAAAGAAATCGGAAGAGATATCATCAACAGTATTGGCGCAATTATTCTTGAAAACAAGTAATTAAAAGTTAAAAAGCAAAAGCACCGATTAATCGGTGCTTTTCTTTTTGCTATAAAGAGTGACGGGGTGTTTAATAAAAACAATAATATAAATGCGTGCATATACGTGCATGCGCATGCGCGCGTACACGTAAACAATATTATTTTTATCACAATTTGTTAATTTTTAAACAAAAGGGCAAGAAAAACAAAGTTTTTGAAAAATTTTAAATTTTTTTTAAAAAAGTAGGAAAAAACGGTTGACTTAAAAATGGATATACTGTATAATCCTATTGCTCTCATGAAGAGAGCGCAAGGCAAATCGTTAGGTATTATCAAACGATTTAAGGTATTGAAACGCAAAATGTCGTATGTTTTTAAAAGTAGAGATACAAGATTTTGTGAAAAAATTAAAGATAAAAAAAGTTTCTAAAAAAAACTTAAAAAATCTTTAAAAAACCTTGAAAAAATGCTTGACTTAATAATTTGCTTATGTTATTATGTACAGGCTGTCTGCGAAAGATAGCAAGCGTCAACCGATGTTGACGGGAGTTGTTTAAAAATTGAATAGAAGGAAATAAGACGAAATAATAGTTATTTTGAATGTTTCTGTCAAAATCTTTGAAGTATGAAATATGTACTTAAAAACAGTCATTATATGACACAAAACGCAAATTAAAAAGCGAAAATCGTTAGAGCAGTTGAACCGCAAGGTTCGGCTTTAAATAATTAAACTCAAGAGTTTGATTCTGGCTCAGGACGAACGCTGGCGGTGTGCTTAATACATGCAAGTCGAGCGGAGATTGGGGGCTTGCTCCTAATCTTAGCGGC
>SVIE01000044.1 GCA_015069625.1 Clostridiales bacterium
TCGTGAAATGCTTCCAGAAGGATTTTATGCGCTTCAAAACGATTGCATTAAGTTTGATAACGTTATAATCTGCGGTTCAAGATGTTGGACAGTCCCAGGAGCAAACGATTTTACCGAGCAAGATATGAAATTATATCTTCGTGAAACGGAAAGGCTTAAACTCTCGTTTAAGGCGGTAGAAAAAATTAGAAAGCCCGAAGATAAACTAATTGCGCTTATTCATTATCCGCCTTTTAACGTGCGTCGTGAAAATTCTGCGTTTACAGATATTTTTGAAGAACATAATGTTGATGCGGTTATCTACGGGCATCTGCACGGAAAAGACGTGCGTGCAGACAAGTTGGTTGTTAAAAACGGTATAAATTATTATCTTACAAGTTGTGATCAGGTAGAAAATAAATTAACGGAGATTAATTTGTAAATTAGAAAAAGTAGCCCCTATTAAAAATTTAATAGGGGCTACAAAACTTATTTTACTGTAAAAAACATAAAAGACATCACCTAAAAAACATGGAGGATGTCTTTTATAATATAATTAAGCCTTAAAATTTTTGTTTGCAGTAGGGGGTTAATCGCCTAATGCAATATAATTTTTTGTTTTGAGCATAAGCCCAATGTTATCAAGAATTTCTTCGGATTCTGCACGAACAGTAAGGTAATGATATCCGCCTGTAATGTTCATCAGTTCAGTAGATTTGCCTGTTCTTACGCCTTCAAGAAACTGTTTGACGTGTAATCTTGAAAAAATATTAAGAGTAGCGGATATTTTGCCATAAACTTTATGCCAAACGAATTCGTCAATAATAGTGCCACCTAAATCAACAATACTGTTTAAAACGTCTTCCGTTTGTTCAGTAGTGTGTTTTAATTTAAACACTCTTTCAACTAGCGGAGATTTTTGCAAAACATATCCGTGGTGAGTGGAAAAGATTTCATAACCTAATCCCTTCAATACCGTAATATCTTGCACTATAATTTGTCTAGACACGCCGAATTGTTTGGATAATTCGTTACCAGCAACAGGGTCTTTGCTTGCCGATAATAAATTTACAATTGCTTTACGTCTATCGTTTACTTTCATTATAAACCACCTAGAAAAGTTTAAATTGCATGTAAATTCTTGAGCGATAAATCAAGAATAGGAGAAGAGTGTGTTAACGCCCCGCTTGAAATATAATCAACGCCAATATTTACAAGACGAGCAACGTTTTCTTTGGTAACGTTACCGCTACATTCCGTTTCAGCTTTGCCTGCACAAAGTTTTACAGCTTCCGTCATATCTTCAACAGACATGTTGTCAAGCATGATGATGTCTGCGCCTGCTTCTAAAGCGTCTTTAAGCATATCCAAATTTTCTACTTCAATTTCGATTTTTCTTACAAAAGGTGCATATTCTTTTGCCATCATAATTGCTTGTTTTACACCGCCTGCTGCACCGATATGATTGTCTTTTAATAAAATACCGTCGCTTAAATTATATCTGTGATTATAACCGCCACCAACTTTAACGGCATACTTTTCAAATATACGCATATTTGGAGTTGTTTTTCTAGTGTCCAAAAGTTTAGTTTTAGTTCCTTCGAAAAGTTTTGCAATGCTACGGGTATAGGTTGCGATACCACTCATTCTTTGTAAATAGTTTAATGCAGTTCTTTCGCCTGAAAGCAATACTCTAATATCCCCACGGATTACACCAAGTTTTTGACCTTTTTTAACGTCGTCACCATCTTTGCAGTAGAAAATTACCTTAGTATTAACGTCTAAAAGTTCAAATACTCTTTTGAAAACGTCAAGACCTGCAACAACACCGTCCTGCTTGCAAATTAAATCAACTTCGCCTTCTTGATAATTACGCATTACTGAATTTGTTGTAATATCTTCACTTGTGATATCTTCTTTAAGTGCACTTAAAATTAAATCATCCGCATTCATTTTCATTGTTATATTGTTCATTGTAAATTTCTCCTTTTTTCCTTTTCAATTGCCATTAGAACGGCGTTTTTATATTCTTCTTTATAGTTTTTATATTGATTTTCGTCGATATTGATTACTTCGCTAAAATTAGCGGGAGTATAAAGTTCAGTTATTTGTAATGCTGCACGTTTTGCGAACACAAGACTTTCTAGTAAAGAATTACTTGCTAGTCTATTTTTACCATGTACTCCGTTGCAAGCCGTTTCGCCTGATGCATAAAGCCTATTCATAGAAGTTTTGCTATATCTATCCACGTCAATACCACCCATAAAATAATGTTGAGAGGGGACAACGGGAATAGGCTCTTTGGTTACGTCGTAACCATTTTCCAAACAGTGTTGATATATGTGAGGAAAATGAGTTTTGATTTCGTGTTCTGGGATAGGTAACATTGAAAGCCAAACGTGTTCGCTATTTTCCTTTTTCATCTCATCAAATATAGCATTTGCTACAACGTCACGGGGTAGCAGTTCGTTTACAAATCTTTCACCTTTAGAATTAAGAAGGATAGCGCCTTCACCTCGAACAGACTCGGAAATTAAAAATTCTCTTCCGTCGGCCTTGCTATAAAAAGTAGTTGGGTGAATTTGAATATAATCAATATGCTGTAATTTAATGTCGTATTTTAGTGCAACAGCAAGTGCATCCCCTGTTAAGTGGCTATAATTTGTTGAGTGAGCGTAGAGCCCACCGATTCCACCTGTAGCAAACATTGTGTAATCGGCTAAAATATATGAAAAATTCTCGTTTTGGTCGTGTCCGATTATGCCGTAACAGGTATTTTCCTTACAAATGATATCAACCATTGTATAGTTTTCTATAAGGGTAACGTTTGGAAGTTTTTTAACTGCTTCTAGCAAATGAGAAGTAATTTCCTTGCCTGTTTCATCTTCATGGAAAAGAATTCTTGGCCTTGAGTGAGCGCCTTCTTTGGTGTATGCAAAATCGTTGCCGTCTTTTTCAAAGCGTACACCATATGAAACTAATTCATTGATAACAGAACGAGAAGAGCGAATCATAATATCGACCGAGTCGGGATTATTTTCATAATGGCCGGCTTTCATGGTGTCTTCAAAAAAAGAATCGTAATCATTTTCATCATGAAGTACGCAAATGCCACCTTGCGCCAAAAATGAATCACTTTTTTCAAGTTTGCTTTTTGTTACTATAACTATATTTTTATCTTTTGGTAGATTTAGTGCGCAATAAAGACCAGCAACACCGCATCCTACAATTACAATATCCGTTTTCATATCTTATTTAGCGAGTTCCAACATTTTATTTAATGGCATAATTGCCTTTTTAGCAGTTTCTTCTTCAATATCAATTGCATTTTCTTCTGTTTCTAAGACGTGTAATAGTTTATCTAGAGTGTTTAGCTTCATATCAACGCAACAGGGCCTTGTTTCGGGGAAAAAGAATTTTTTAGTGGGGTTATCTAGTAACAACTTAAATTCTACACCGTCTTCGGTGCAAATAATAAATTCTTCGTGATTAGACTTTTTCGCAAAATCTATAATTTCCGCTGTGCTACCGATAAAGTCAGAAACACTCAGTATTTCTTGTTCGCATTCAGGATGTGTTAAAACAAGTGCGCTAGGGTGTAACATCTTTTGTTTTTCCACCTGCGATAAGGAGATTTTAGCATGGATAGGGCAATATCCGTCGTTTAAGATGATGTTTTTTTCGGGAACTTGCTCTGCAACGTATCTACCAAGATTTTTATCTGGAATAAAGAATATGTTTTTATTTGGCAAAGCTTTAACGATTTTTACAGCGTTAGAAGATGTAACGCAAACATCACTTTGGCATTTGAGTTCAGTAGTAGAGTTTATGTAGCATACTACGGCTAAATCATCATATTTATTTCGCATTTCTTCAATTTTGCCCTTTTTGACCATATGCGCCATTGGGCAATCGGCAGAAAGGTCAGGCATAAGAACTTTTTTGGTAGGATTAAGTATTTTTGCGCTCTCGCCCATAAAAGCAACGCCACAAAACACAATTGCATCAGCATTGCTGCTTTTTGCAATCTTTGCAAGATAGAAGGAATCGCCAACGTAATCGGCAATGCTTTGTATTTCTGCGGGGGCATAGTAGTGTGCGAGAATTATAGCATTTTTCTGCTTTTTTAATTCAAGGATTTTGTTTTTCGTGTCAGTCTTCATGTAAAACCTCGTACTATAATTTCAATCTTGAAAATTATAACAAACATATTTACATTTGTCAACTTATCTGTAAACGTTTTTTAAATTTGTTTGGGATAAAAAAGGGAAAAGCGTAATCTAAATAATGATTGCAAAATAAAAAAAGAAATCAGACGGGATATAAATCTGATTTCTTATTAAAATTTGCATTTTGTAAATTTATATAATAAGTATAAATTCCATTGATTCGTAAAGTTTAGAGACTGCGGTTAGTTTCCATTTGTTTGCTTTGGCAAGCCCCTGAGCAATTGAAAGCCCAAGTCCGCTTCCGCCATATTCACGGTTTCTGGAATTTTCACCACGGTAAAAGCGTTCAAAAACTTTATTTGCTTGATCGTTTGGAATGCAACTTCCTGTGTTGAATACGGAAAGGGTTGCTTTATTTTCTCCATTGGAAGTAAGTGTTACTTTAATTTGACCGTTATCGGACGAGTGTTTTATTGCGTTATCGAGAAGTATTGTGATAATTTTCTTAATGCACGTGCTATCACCGTTTGCCGTGATAGATGGAGCAACGTCAATAATCAGTTCTTTTTTCTTTTCGTATGCAACAGCGTCAAAAGAAAGAGCGATATCCATTACAATTTCTGAAAGATTAAAGTGTTCTTTAGAGAGTTTGAATTTGCCTTCGTCCATTTTCGCTAAATCTAACATGTCGGCAATAAGAACGTTTAGGCGTTCGGTTTGTGATTTTATATTTTCAACCCATTGACTATCGTGAATTTCTTTTAGTACTTCGGCGTTTGCAGAAATAATGGTGGTGGGGGTTTTTAATTCATGGCTCGCATCAGCAATAAAGCGTCTTTGCTTAATAAAAGTGTCTTTAATTGGGTCAAGCGTTCTAAATGATAAAACCCAAACAAGAACAAATGATATTAAATACATTAAAAGCATTGGCCAAATTAAATTTATAGCACCGCGCTTGATTTCGAGTATATTTTCGGTTTTATCGGCTGCGATAAATACTAAACTGCCCCTTTCTGTTTGAAAAAACTTATAATATATTGTATCGTTATTGCCGAAATTAACTTTATTTTCTTTTGCGTATTTGTAAATATAATCAACTTTTGTGCTATTAAAAAAATTGTTATCGTAAATACGAGTCTCGCCGTCGATAAGTATAAGTTTTTCGTTTTTTAGTAACGAATTAGTTCCGTAATCTTGATAAACCGTATATATGTTTGTAATTTCCTTGTCAATATAAACTGTGTTTTGCACACGCATTATACTATATATACATGCGTATAGTGCGATAAAAACGAATAGTAATATCGACATGAAGGTTATTACGAATTTTACTTGTGCTTTTCTAATCATTTTTAACTTCCAAAGTGTACCCAAAACCACGAATAGATTTTATTTCCGTGGTAGAGTGGAGTGCTGTTAGTTTTTTTCTAATAAATGAAACGTAAACTTCAATGGTGTTGTACTCGGCATTAGTATCGTAACCCCAAATTTTTTCGATAAAGCGTTCTTTGTCAATGCTTTTACCTTGGTTTACGATTAACATTTCAAGAATATGAAATTCCTTTTTGCCGAGTGAGATTTTGTGCCCGTTACAACAGAGTTCTAACGTGTCACGATTAAGTGAAATATCGTTAAACTCTAAAATATCACCTGTAAATTCTGCTTTTCTACGATTTAAGGCACGAATTCTAGCGATAAGTTCGTTTGTATCAAATGGCTTTGCTAAATAATCGTCTGCGCCCATGTTTAAACCGTAAATTTTGTCTTCCGTTTCGCCTTTTGCGGTAAGCAATAAAATAGGGGTGGATATTTTATTTGCCCGTAATTTTTTTAGAACGGTTATGCCGTCAATTTTGGGCATCATAATGTCTAGCACGATTACGTCGTAAATCCCAGTAAGTGCCATATCAAACCCGTCTTCTCCGTTATTTGCGCAATCGACGTCAAATTTCTTCTGCTTTAATATAACCGAAAGTGCGGACGTTAATTGTCTTTCGTCATCAACTAATAATATCTTCATGATTTTATTGTAAAATAATAGTATTGAATGAAACTTAAAAATTTTTTTATTTTTTAAGTTTTTTCAAGGAATATTCAAGATTTTAGATTTAGAATATAGGTGTAAGTAACCCAAAGGGGTTACGGTTAACAAGTTCACCACACACTCTCAATAAACTTTTTCCTGAGTATAGCGCCTGATTTTTTCGGGCGTTATGCTTTTTAAATTAAATTGTATAAATACAAACATCTCCGTAAAAATTTACGGAGATGTTGTTAATTTTACAGGTTATCTTAATATACTTCGCTAAACCACTTGAATTGTTTGCTAATAAGGAAACCAGAAATTCCAGTGCAGAAGAGTGCCCAGAAGAAACCGCTAGAGAAGATGCTTTGAGCTACCGTGCTACCGGTTATATATTCGCTACCCTGCCAAATTGTGATTTCGTGGAATAAGCAGAAGATTGTGTAAACTAAGAAATAGAGGAAGATAAGAATCATAGCGAAAGCGAATACAAGGCTAATGATTTTGAAAATCCTTCTAAATTTATCTTCACGTTTGAAAACCAAGAGTAAAAGAAGAGCCATAACAACGTCTGCAAGTAAAATAAACAAGAAAACGTAAGGAATCCAATAAGAGAAGAACGTAAACACACTAATAAAAGTGCCGTCGATAAGACCTGAAAGTTCAGGAAGAGCGCCTGCATGTGTTAATGCGTCAAACATGTATTGTGGGTGGCTAAAAGCCGTTCCCGTAAAGCCAGAGAATTTTCCGATAGCGAGTTGAACGCCACCAGTTAAATTCCAAGAACCGTCTGCTGCTTTAGATCCAATTACGTAGGGGCAAAGGATAGCAATTAAAAATGCTACGCCTGCAATTGCCGCTATAAAGATACAGGATTTAACAGATACTTTTTTGTCCATAGTTTCTCCTTTTGTTGTTTAACAATGATGTTAATATTTTATCGCCACAGTTTTGATTTTATTCAAAGTATGGCGTATATTGTAAATTAACTTTTATTCAAGGTGCGTCATATTATAAAAGTGCATTAATTACTTTTTTAATAATTTTAGGAAAGCCTTTGCATACTGACGTTAAATTATTTCTAAATTGATCGGCAGAAGTGGAACTTCCATAATTATCTGAAACGCCTTTAATTAAAACGAGTGGGGTTTTGTTTGCGGTGCAAACTTGTGCTATTGCGCCACCTTCCATATCCCTTAAAGTGCATCCGATAGATTGAATGATATCTAAAAACTCTGCTTTGTCGGTAAATCTATCTGCAGAAGCGAGATTTGCCTTTGGTAAAAAGTTGATTTTAGATGAATCGGTGTTAAAAAACACGGTGTCGTAGTCTTGAATGTAACCAACGGGAACAGGATCAAGTTCAGATAGGTCAAAATCATACTGGCAACATTTATCCACGCAGTAATATTCAAGAACTTGTGTTTTTCCGTCAAAACCACCAGCTGAACCGAAGTTGATGATGACAGAAGGTGAGAACTTATCAATGATTGCTTGTGTTGCTAATGCTGAATTAACTTTTCCGATGCCACAAACTACAAGAACAACGTCCGTATCTGAAAACGTGCCGATATATGCAGGTTTATCAATAACGGTTATCTCCCGTTTTTGTTGTAATTCGTTTAGAAAATATTCTGCTTCATGCGGTAAAGCGACAACAATGCCAATCATAATACACCTAATTTTGATTTATTATAACATATAATAAATATTATGTCAATACTAAAAAGATTTTTTTATTGCTAAAAGATTAAGTAAAATTTATTTCATAAGGGGTAAAATTTTGCCGTTTTATATAAAATTTTAACCCCCAAATTTTAAAATCGTGAAAAATGGCAAAAATTGTTCATTTTTAATAAAAAATAGCACAAATTTTATAATTTTTAACAAATTCGCATTGACATTTATTCATATTTGCTATATAATATATAATCGCAAGAAGAAAATTCTGTGTAAAAATTTTAAAATTAGGGGGCTGAGATGAAATTTCAACATGGTAAAAATCTTGTCCTTAAAGATAAGAAATCAATTTTTATTGACAAAACGGTAAAAATCGGAAATAACGTAACAATTTACGAAAACAATAGAATAGAAGGCGACACAGTTATTGCAGATAACGTAACATTGTTGCCTAATAATTACATCGTGGACGGCATCATTGGGCAAGGCACTACTGTAAATTACAGTCAAATTGAAAAATCTACAGTAGGCAAAAATTGCAAAATAGGGCCGTTTTCTCGTTTAAGACCAAATACTACGCTAAAAAACGACGTGCACGTTGGTAACTTCGTGGAAATTAAGAACTCGACAGTAGGAAATGGCACAAAAGCAAATCATTTGGCGTACGTTGGCGATTGCGATATCGGGGATGGATGCAATATCGGTTGTGGCGTAATTTTCGTTAACTACAACGGAAAAATCAAACAAAGAAGTAAAGTGGGGAATAATTGCTTTATCGGAAGTAACTCAAATATCGTATCCCCTGTTAATATTGAAAGCAATTCATATATATGCGCAGGAACAACGGTAACTAAAGAAGTTAAATCAGGTGATTTCGTTATCGGTAGGGTTAGACAGGAAAATAAAGAAAATCGTGCGCAAATGTACTTAAAGGAAATTAAAGGAGAATAATCATGGGCTTATTTTTTGGGACGGACGGACTTCGTGGTAAGGTTAACGAGGATTTAACGTGGGAAATTGCATATAAAGTAGGTAATGCGTTATCAATTCTAAAAA
>SVIE01000045.1 GCA_015069625.1 Clostridiales bacterium
CTGCCGTATCCACTTTGATAAAGGTAGAGTAGTTATCTTTGCTTGCGGAACGGGTAACCCATATTTCACAACGGATACGGCAGCGGCACTTCGTGCAACTGAAATTGGTGCAGACGTATTGCTTCTTGCTAAAAACGTTGACGGAATTTATGATTCCGATCCCAAAACCAACCCTAACGCTAAAAAATACGAATCTGTTTCATACATGGAATTTATCGATAAAAATCTTCGTGCTATGGACGTTACGGCAGTTTCTATGTGCATGGAAAACAAAGTCCCCGTTCTTGCGTTTGGGCTTTTTGAAGATAATGCACTTGTTAGGGCTGTTACGGGTGAGAACATCGGCACATTAATTAAGTAATTTGAAACTTCGTTATGCGTCGTTACTGACTTTGCTTCAGAACTTCGATGACCAGACGGTCTATCTCATCTCTTCAGCAAGTCGAGCCTAGCCTAACTTGTTTCTAATCCCTTAATTGTAAGGATTATTAACCTTCGTTATGCGTCGTTACTGACTTTGCTGTAGCTTGTAAATAAGTAGAAAATTATAAACATATATCGTAAATAAAAGGAGAAAATATAAAATGGCAATTGAAAACGAACAGTTTGAAATGATAATGATGGAACTCATGGAAAAGACGGATAAAACGCTTTCCGTTCTTGCTAGTGATTACGTAACCATCCGTGCAGGTAGAGCAAACCCACATATTTTAGATAAGGTGCTTGTTGATTATTACGGCACGCCTACACCTATCAACCAAGTTGGTAATTTGTCTGTAACAGAAGGCAGATGCTTGGTAATCGCACCTTGGGATTCAAGCATGCTTAAAATTATTGAAAAACAACTTTTAGTTGAAAATTTAGGTATCACCCCTGCAAACGACGGTAAGGTTATACGTCTTGTATTCCCAGCACTTACCGAAGAAAGAAGAAGAGAACTTGTTAAACAAGTTAAAAAGATGGCAGAAGATGCTAAAATTGCCGTTCGTAACGTTCGTCGTGATGGTATGGATGCAATTAAGAAACTTAAAAATGAAAAGGCTATTTCTGAAGATGAACACGCTTCATGTGAAAAGGAAATAGACAAACTAATTTCTGAAACGGTTGAAAAAATCGATAAACTTTGTCAAGACAAAGAAAAGGATATAATGGTTGTATAATGGACAAAACTAAGAAAATTCCCCACCACGTCGGAATAATAATGGACGGCAACGGACGGTGGGCGAATCAACGTGGAAAAAAGCGTTCTTACGGGCATAACGCAGGTTCTGCAAACGTTGACAGAATTGTTACGCACGCATTTAATTCGGGCGTACACGCGCTTACGCTTTACGCTTTTTCATGCGAAAATTGGGCGAGACCGAAAGAAGAAGTAGATGAACTTATGCGCCTTTTAGAAGCGTATTTTAAGAAGTTCATGAAAAAGGTTATAAAAAATAAGGTTCGCTTAAACGTTATCGGGGACGTTTCTGTTTTAACTCCTTCACTTCAAAAGATTATAGCAGAAGACGTGGAAAAAAGTAAGATATACACAGACCACGTACTTAACGTTGCGGTAAACTATGGTGGAAGACAGGAAATTGTTTACGCTGTTAAAAAACTGCTTGCAGATGGTAAAGAAGTTACTATGGAAGGTATTTCTGAAAACCTTTATACCGCATTTTGTGGTGAGCCTGATTTAATAATCAGAACGGCAGGGGAACTTAGAACGTCTAATTTCTTGGTATATCAAGGGGCGTATAGCGAATTATATTTTACCGACGTTTTGTGGCCGGATTTTGACGAAGCAGAACTTGATAAAGCATTAGATAGTTATGCAGGTAGAATTCGTCGTTACGGTGGACTTGTGAAATAATTAAGTGATTAAAAACGCATTTTATGCGTTTTTGATTTTATGGGTGGTTTATGCTTAAAAGAACTATTTCTGGTGCAGTTTACGTTGCGCTTATAACTGGTTTTTTTCTTATTCGAGAACTAACTAAGTATCCCGAAATCTTCCATATCCTTATATGGTTTATGGGTGCTATGGGAACGTTTGAAGTTGCACGTGCGGTGAAAGATTATTCTGTTAAAGGGGCACTTTGGTGTGCCGTTATTTTTGGGATTTTGTTTTCGCCTGTATATTTCGTCTTTGAACATTTTATATTTAGCGGTTGGGGTTGGCTTGTTGCAATCGACTTTGCGCTTTTATTCGTTTTAGCATTTGCAATATATTGCATAATAAAGAATAAGACGGCAAACGAATACGTGGTAAGCGTGCTTCCGTTTATCTATCCGTCGCTTTTACTTTTAACTATGCATCTAACAACGGATATGATAGGTCAAACGGGTTTTATTGCAACCCTTTTAATATTTGTTATTTCACCGCTTACAGATACGTTTGCTTACCTTGTTGGCATGACTTATAACAAAATTAGAAAAGGACAAGCAAAAAAACTTTGCCCTCGTCTTAGCCCTAAAAAGACGGTGGCAGGTGGAATAGGCGGACTTGTTGGCGGGGTGCTTGCAGGTTTCTTAGTGTGGGTTATCTTCCGCCCAGAACTTAATTTCTTCTCCCCCGTGTTGCTTTTGATTATCGCAGGGTTTGTAGGCGGAATACTTACTCAAATCGGAGATTTATTTGAAAGTTTTATAAAGAGAAAAGTTGGATTAAAGGATATGGGTAAAATCATGCCAGGGCACGGTGGTGTTATGGATAGAATTGACGGCATGATTTTTGCAAGCCTTTTGATTTGCGTGATATTTTTAATAGTTTAAAGTGAGATGTAAATGAAAAGAATAGCATTGATAGGAAGCACGGGGTCTATCGGTAGGCAAGTGCTTTCAGTTGTCAGAAGACATAGCGATAAATTTCAAATAGTATCACTTTCGGCAGGTTCAAACAAAGAACTATTTGAGCAACAAGTTGCAGAGTTTAGACCCAAAGTTGCAACGATAGTTTCGCCCGACTGTGAGCGTATAGACGGTGTGAATTATTCGTTTGGTGAAAATGCGTTTACGGACGCTATTATAAATGAAGCAGACGTGGTTGTTATTGCACTTGTTGGATTTAAAGGTATAATTGCCGTTTTAGACGTAATAAATAAAGGTAAAGATATAGCACTCGCAAACAAGGAAAGTTTGGTTGTAGGCGGTTCTTTGGTTATGAAACTCGCCAAAGAAAAGGGTGTTAAAATCGTACCAATTGATAGCGAACACTCTGCCATATGGCAGTCGCTTGATTTCGATTTTAATAAGCCGTTTAAGAAGTTAATCTTAACTGCAAGTGGTGGTGCGTTTAGAGATTATAGCGAAGCGCAGTTAAAAACGGCTACGGCGAAAGACGCATTAAAGCATCCTAACTGGGACATGGGGTCAAAAATCACTATTGATTGCGCAACGCTAGTTAATAAAGGGTTTGAAGTTATCGAAGCAAGGTGGCTATACAATACGTCTTTCGATAAGATAGACGTCATAATTCATAGGGAAAGTATCATACACTCTATGGTAGAGTTCATAGACGGCGCAACTATTGCGCAAATGAGTTATCCGACAATGGAACTTCCTATTCAACTCGCGCTCACCTATCCGGAAAGGCTAGATTGTGCGCTTGAAGGGGTGGACTTTGCTAAATTAAAATCACTTACCTTTTCTGCCCCCGATTATAATAGGTTTCCATGCTTAAAACTTGTGGTTGATGCGGGAAAACAGGGTGGATTATATCCAGCGGTAGTTAACGGTGCTAATGAAGAAGCGGTTAAACTGTTCCTTGAAGGAAAAATCGGGTTTAACGGAATATACGAAGGAATATCTTGTGCGCTTGAAAAATTTACGGGCGGGGTTGCAAGTGATTATGAATCTTTATCGCAAGCGGATAAGTTTGCAAGAAGTGCAGTAAAAGAACGTTTCGGAGTATAGATGGAATTAATGTTTCTCGCCACGTTTGGCGAAGTGATGGAGTATATCGGGTATATACTTTTGGCAATTCTAATTCTGCTTATAATGATAACCGTGCATGAATTCGGGCATTATATAGCAGGCAAAATATTCGGGTTCGGCATTGAAGAATTTTCAATAGGTTTCGGGCCTAAACTGTTTTCACGAAAGAAGAAGGACGGAGAGATTTTCTCCGTCCGTTTTTTTCCCTTGGGCGGATTTTGTTCGTTTAAGGGGGAAGATGAAGATTTAACGGACGAAAGCGCATTTAATAACAAAAAGCCTTGGAAAAGGATAATTGTACTTATATCGGGTGCGCTTATGAATTACGTTTTGTCGGTAATTGTGATAATTATAATGTTTGGTGCGTACGGGCAAACGGCTTTTATGGTTGGAAAAATCTCTCCGTCAGACGCCTATGCTAATCACACGTTAATTGAACGGGACGTAATTTTAGAAGTCGAAGGAAAATCTATCTACTTAACAACGGATATAATGTCGGCAATAAATGGCAAGAAGGAAGGAGAGAAGGTGTCCGTTTTAGTGGTGAGAAATGGACAAAGAATATTAGAAAACGTTACTCTTCGAACTGACGCTACAATTAAAAACGTAGAAGACGTAAAAGTGTTATATGATGCGTTTGGAATAGTTTATTCTATCGATAGCGGGGGTGCGATAAGTGGGGTGGAGCTATATTCAACAAACGTTCGGCTAGGCTTTTTTGAAACGATAGGCAAGAGTTTTGAATACTCGTTTAGGCTTGCGGGAACGGTGTTTACGGTGCTTGGGCAATTGCTAACGGGTAAACTCGGTATCGGCGCAATGGGTGGAACGGTTACCACAATTACAATGACGGCAGATGCTATTGCGATAGGCGGGTTTAGGTATTTTCTGCAAATGGCGTCGTTCATAGGGGTTAATTTAGCGGTGTTCAATCTTCTGCCATTTCCTGCGCTTGATGGGGCGAGAGTGGTGTTTTGCATAATTGAAAGTATCCGCAAAAAGCCTGTTAGCAGGAGAGTTGAAGGCATAGTTCATACGGTGGGATTTGTTCTGCTAATTCTGTTTGCGGTGTTTGTCGATTTGCAACAATGTTTTTAAGAGCATAGTGTCGTAAAAAAAATTAAGCGATAAATATTTTTATAAAAAAATATTAAAAAAGTGTTAAAAAATAGAATGCATTTTTAAGAAAGTGTGATAAAATATATTTAATATTAAATTTATTTAATCATTCGGAGGAAAAACTCATGGCAATCAAAAATGCATATCTTCTTGACCTTTTAGCAAGAACGGAAAAAAGAAACCCTGGTGAACCCGAATTTATTCAGGCTGTTACCGAAGTTTTCTCAACCCTTGAACCTGTTATTGAAAAAAGACAAGATTTAGTTGATGCTGGCGTATTAGAAAGAATCGTTGAACCTGAAAGACAAATTATGTTCAGAGTTCCGTGGGTAGATGATAATGGTAAAACGCACGTTAATAGGGGATTCAGAGTTCAGTTCAACTCAGCAATCGGACCTTATAAGGGCGGTATCAGACTTCACCCGTCAGTTTACCTTGGAATTATCAAATTCTTAGGCTTTGAACAAGTGTTCAAAAACGCACTCACAACACTTCCTATGGGTGGTGCAAAGGGTGGTTCTGACTTTGATCCTAAGGGCAAGTCAGACAACGAAATTATGAATTTCTGCCAGAGTTTTATGACCGAACTTTGTAAATATATCGGTGCTGACGTGGACGTTCCTGCTGGGGATATCGGTACGGGTGCTAGAGAAGTTGGCTATATGTTTGGTCAATATAAGAGAATTCGCAACGAATGGGTTGGCGTTTTAACGGGTAAGGGCTTAACCTACGGTGGCTCACTTGCTAGAAAGGAAGCAACAGGTTTTGGTCTTTGCTACTTCACCAACGAAATGTTACAGGCTAACGGAACAAGTTTTGAAGGAAAAACCGTGCTTGTTTCTGGTTCTGGTAACGTTGCAATCTATGCTTGCCAAAAGGCTACCGAATACGGTGCAAAAGTTGTTGCTATGTCTGATAGTAACGGTTACATCTATGACAAGAACGGTATTGACCTTGACGCTATTAAGCAGATTAAAGAAGTTGAAAGAAAGAGAATTAAAGAATATCTTAACTACCACGCTGATGCTGAATATCACGAAGGTTGCAAGGGAATTTGGACTATTCCTTGTGATATCGCACTTCCTTGCGCAACTCAAAACGAAATTGATGGCGAAAGCGCTAAGATTTTAGTTAAGAACGGATGCAAGGTTGTTTCTGAAGGTGCTAACATGCCTTCAACTCCTGAAGCAATTGACACATATCTTTCAAATGGTCTTTTATACGGACCTGCTAAGGCTGCAAACGCAGGTGGCGTTGCAACCAGCGGTTTAGAAATGAGCCAAAACTCTATCAGACTTTCTTGGAGTTTTGAAGAAGTTGATGAAAAACTTCACGGTATCATGAAGAGCATCTTTAAGGCTTGTGATGATGCTGCTAAAGAATACGGTATGCCTGGTAACTACATGGCAGGTGCTAACATTGCAGGCTTCTTAAAAGTAGCAGAAGCAATGAAGGCTCAAGGAAACGTGTAAGTCTAAAACTTATAAAAAACAAACTAACTAAAAGGACGGTCTAAACCGTCCTTTTTTAGTTTACGCCGTGCAAGTTTAATCTTGTACGTTTTTTTAAAATTAAGGTATAAAAATGAAAATATCCGTCAATAAAGTGTGTAATGAAATTAAGGACGGTAATTAAACGTGAAAAAAGCCTGCATAAGTTTTTTCTTATTCGCCATAATAATGCTGATAGGTATAGGACTAGTTTTGCCACAAAATTTAACGCATAAGGAATATTTGCGTATTCACGTAAGGGCAAATTCTAACGCACAAGTCGACCAAGACATTAAGTATCTAATAAAAGATAAAATCGTGGAATACTTAACCCCGTATATTGCCGAGTGCAACACAAAGCAAAAGGCGGAAAGTATGATTAAAAGTCAACTTCCTGCCATTGAAAACGTTGCGGATAGGGTGCTTATTTCTAGCGGATTTAAGTATAAATCGTCGGCTAAAATTAACAACGAACAATTTCCAACTAGGGTTTACGGAAATCTCACGCTTGACGGTGGCTATTATGATGCACTTATAGTGGAACTTGGCGACGGAAAGGGTGAAAACTGGTGGTGCGTGGTATATCCGCCTTTATGCTTTACTGGTGGCGGAACTAACTATCAATACAAAAGCAAAATCTGGGCTATTATCAAAAGTTTTTTTGGGGATACCCAGTCATAATAGTAGTTTAAACATATAGGAGGATAAATGAAGAAATCGGTTAAATTCGTGGCGGTGCTTTTAGTGCTGTTCACAATGGGCATGGTGGCGGGAACGGTTGCGCCTAACGTGAACGTTAACACGACCTATGCGTTAACGTTAAAGCAAGGTAGTTCGGGTTCTCAGGTAAGAACTATGCAAACTAAACTTAAAAACTGGGGATATTATAAAGGCACGGTTGACGGCATTTATGGGCCAAAGACCAAAGAAGCGGTTAAGTATTTTCAACGTAAAAACGGGCTTGTGGTTGACGGGATTGCAGGAAATAAGACCTTAAAAGCGTTAGGTATGAGCACCACGGGTAGTAGTTCAAGTGGAAGTTCCACCTATTCTGATGCGGACGTGTATCTTTTAGCACGCCTTATTTATGGAGAAGCACGTGGGGAAAGTTACGTCGGACAAGTTGCGGTAGGTGCGGTGGTTATGAACAGGATTAAAAGCGCATCTTTTCCGAACACTATGTCTGGGGTAATATACCAAAAATACGCCTTTACAGCAGTTGCAGACGGACAAATCAACTTAACCCCTAACGAGACGGCGAAGAAGGCCGCCCGAGACGCTATGAACGGGTGGGACCCTTCGTACGGTGCGATTTATTATTATAATCCAGCAGTTGCAACAAGTGCGTGGATATTCACTAGAAAGACCACGGTTACAATCGGCAACCACGTGTTTGCGAAATAGGGGGGAATATGGAAAACAATAAAAATAATGCGCTAGAAAAAGTGGAAGCGGTTATGGCGGAAAAACAAAGAAACAAAACTGAAATAAGGGCGCACCAAAAGGATGAAAGGCAAAAGGAAAAACTTGCTAAAAGACGAGATAAAGAACGTAAAAGACAGACGGCAAGAGAAGAACGTTTGCGTCAAAAACAGGGAGGTTACGTACAAGACGGTGGCGGTCAAAACCAGAACGGAAAGATGAGCAAGAAAGGTTATATTGCAACCATAATTTCGTTAGGGGTGGCAACGCTTGTGTTATCTTCTGTTTTAACCTATTCGTATCTTGTTCCGAGTGCAAACGACGTGGCGTTAGACGCTGGGTATAATAAGGTGTTTTACGATACTGCTTATCAAGTGGAAAATATCGACGTAAATTTATCAAAGGCACTTTCCACAAAGGATAGCGGAGCACTTCAAAGATACTTGGTGGATACGGCGATAGAAAGCGAAATTGCAGAGAGCGATTTGCAAAGCCTTCCACTTCAAGACGAAAGCAAATATTACACCACGAAACTCATAAACCAGATAGGGGATTACGCTAAATATCTTAACAATAAACTAATTGACGGAGAGCCACTTTCTAGCAAAGATTACGAGGGCTTAAAGCAACTATATAAGGCAAACGTAACCCTTAAAAAATCCCTTCAAAAAATGATAGAAAACATGGGGGATAACTACTCGTTTAAGGAGATGGCAGGCGGTGGTAAGGATATGATTGTTGAAGGGTTTGACGAACTTCAAAATTTATCTAGTGAATACCCCGAACTTATTTACGACGGGCCTTTTTCCGACGGCATTACCGAGCGTGAAATCAAGGGGCTTAAAGGCGAAGAAATAGGTAAGGATAAGGCGAAAGAAATCTTTAATTCGGTGTTCAAAAAATACC
>SVIE01000046.1 GCA_015069625.1 Clostridiales bacterium
GTGGCGCATGTGCAGACACCTGCCCCGTTGGTGCTATCAGCGAAGGTGAAAGCCAATATGTAATCGATGCAGAAGCATGCATTTCTTGCGGTGCTTGTGCTGCAGGTTGCCCCACCGAAGCTATTGTTGAAGAATAATAACTGCGGAAAATCCAAGGTAAAGGTGCGGTTTTTTATTCCGCACCTTTCTTTTTTAAGTCTTATCTGCTACGCAATACTGCGTTACTGCCATAGCAAACGACTTCGATGAACGGACGTTCTATCTCACCCGTTTGCGTCGGCGAGCCTTGTCTTGCTTGCACCTAAGCCTTAAAATTAATAAAAAGTCGGTCAATCTCATCCGAAACACTTCACGAGCCTTGTCAAACTCGTTTTTAAGCCCTTAAAATTAATAAAAAAACGGTCTATCTCACCCATAATATAACTATGATAACACTTGAAGAATTAGGTATTAACAATCTTAAAATATACCAAGATAACACGCTGTATCGGTTTACGTCCGATTCGGTGCTTTTATCACGCTTTGCTAGGGTGAAAAAGGGGGATAAGGTTGCAGACTTTTGTTCGGGAAGCGGAATAGTGGGAATTCACCTTTATGCGCTTAATCCTTTCGTTCAGTCGGTAACGCTGTTTGAAATGCAAAGTGAACTTGCCACCCTTTCTAAAAAAAGCATTGAAGAAAACAATCTAACTGAAAAATTTAGCGTTGTCAACACACGCATACAAGATATAGGTAGTGAATACGCAGGCGCATTTTCACTTATCGTTTGCAATCCGCCGTATATGGAAACGGGGCGTGGGGAAGTGGCGTCTTCTGATAAGGTTGCCATGTGTAAGAACGAAATATATCTTCCGCTTAAAGATTTAATTAAGGGCATATCGTATGCATTAAAGTATGGTGGAAGGATGGCAATTTGTCACCGTGCGGATAGGCTTGTTGACGTTATAACGGAAATGCGAAGTAATAATATTGAACCAAAGCGGTTGCAATTTGTTTCGGGTGGAAATAAAGAGCCGTATCTACTTTTAATTGAAGGGGTTAAGGGTGGAAAAAGCGGAATAAAAATATTAAAGGAAGCGGTAAACTAAGATGCTTTATTTTGTAGCAACGCCGATAGGCAACTTAAAAGATATATCAACACGTGCGCTTGACGTGTTATCGTCGGTTGATGAAATAGCGTGCGAAGACACACGCCATTCAATAACGCTATTAACGGCGTACGGCATAAAAAAACCGCTTATTTCTTATCATAAATTTAACGAAAAGGAATCGGGCGAAAAGATAATTGCAAAACTTAAAGAAGGCAAAAATATTGCAGTTATTTCTGATGCCGGCACACCTATAATTTCAGACCCTGGAAACGTTTTAGTGAATATGCTCATTGAAAGTGGGGAAGAATATACTGTAATCCCCGGTGCATGCGCTTTTGTAAACGCACTTGTTTTAAGCGGACTAGATAGTTCTAAGTTTTGCTTTTTAGGTTTTTTGCCAGAAAAGAATTCGGACAGAAAAGACCTTTTAGCGACTTATAAAAATATTCCCGCAACACTTATCTTTTATTCTGCCCCGCATGACGTTAAAAAGGATATATTAACACTTTATAACGAACTTGGCGAAAGACAAGCGGTGGCGGTTAAGGAGATAACTAAACTTCACGAACGTGTTGTTCGCTTTAATCTTAAAGACGGGTTAGGGGAAGAACTCAAAGGGGAATACGTCATTTTAGTTGAAGGTGGAAAGCAAGAAAACCCGTTAAACGAACTTACTGAAGCCGAACACATCAAGTATTATATTGATAAAGGTTTTGATAAAAAAGAAGCATTAAAAATGGTTGCAAAAGAAAGGGGAGTAAGTAAATCTTCGCTGTATAAATACACCATTGATGAAAAATAAAAGGGCTATAAAATAGCCAAAAAATTATTTCGAAGCACCACGTTATAGCGTGAAAATAGGAGATTAAATGATTTCAGAATGGCTTAACACAACTTTTGCCATGTTCGACGGAAGACTTTTCGAGTTTTATCACTCGCTTGCGATTTGGGGTGGAAGCGTTTTAACACCGATAATGAATATCATTTCCGCTTTCGGAAAAAGTGGAATTTTTCCCATTGTTTTATCCGTGGTGCTATTGCTTTTTAAAAAGACAAGAAAGATAGGGTTATGTTCATTATTTGCGATAGGCGTTAACGCCTTGTTTGTAAACGGAATAATAAAACCGCTTGTTGCAAGGGAAAGACCATATACTCATTCGCCATATGAAAAGTGGTGGCAGTTCGTTGGTTCGCCCACCGAAAGCGATAAGGCGTTTCCGTCAGGGCACGTTGCCGTGTTCACCGCTTGTATGTATGCAATTTTTTGGGCGAGTAAAAACAAAAAACTTAGTTGGCTAGTTATTATTCCAACTATCTTAATGGGAATATCCAGAAACTACCTTATCGTGCATTACGCAACCGACGTTATCGTGGGCTACGTGCTAGGCGTAATTTTCTCTGTGGTGGGGTATTATTTAGGGAAATTCGTTTATGGCATAATAGAAAAAAACAAACATAAAAAAGCGTGTTCATTTATGCTTGGTGCAGATATTTTAGATTTATTTAAAAAGGAGAAGAAAATGAAAGTTGCAGTTTTGATAGCAAATGGAAGTGAAGAAATAGAAGCGTTAACCCCCGTTGACGTTATTCGTAGAACGGGTATAGACTGTGATTTAATTTCGGTAAACGAAAAAGTGGTTACTTGTTCGCATAACGTCTTAGTTACGGCAGATAAAAGAATAGAAGAAGCCGATTTATCCATGTATGATGCACTTGTTATCCCAGGTGGTATGCCAGGAGCAACGAATATTGCAACTTGTGTAAAAGCAGTTGAAGGCATTAGGGGTGCAATAGAAAACGGAAAAGTGGTAGCGTCGATTTGCGCATCACCTGCCGTGGTGCTTGCCGATAACGGCTTAACAGAAGGATATAAGGCGACTTGCTACCCTGCCACGCAATTTATACAATCGCTTGGGGAGAATTACACGGGTGCAGACGTAGAGATTGATAGAAATCTCATCACTGCAAACGGACCAAAATCTGCGTTAAAATTTTCGCTTGCAATTTGCGAAGCGTTAAACGTAACGCCAAAATTTTAAATACAAACCATACTCAGGAAAAAGAGAAAATAAAAAACCGCAGAGTGAACTTTCACTCTGCGGTTTTACTTTTTAATAAAACAATAATATAACGTAAACGATAGCGGTTAAAACTTCAACCGTTAATTAATTCGTCAGGGGAAACCCCAAAAAGTTTACAAAGTTTACGCAAACAGTCAATGTTAGGCTCTGTTCTGCCTTGTTCCCAATTAGCATAACAACTTTCCACAACGTTAAGTGAAGTTGCTACTTGTTTTTGCGTAAAACCACATTGTTTGCGAATTTCTTTAAGATTTTTACAAAATAACTTATCCATATATAAATTTTACACACTAACTAGACAAAATATCTTGACACTAGATAAAATGTCTAGTATAATAATGTCAAAAACGAGATAAAAATGGCAGTTGTAAAGTGTAAAATGTGCGGCGCAAGCTTAGAATATGAGGAAGGCTTGGGATATGCACGATGTGAATACTGTGGCACGGTAAATATGATAAACGAAGTTTTCGAATCAGAAGCCGAACAAACAGTAGAAATAGATAAAACGGAAATAGAGTATCAGCATTGTAAAGAAAGAATAAGACACGCGAAGACGAACGCGGATTTTAGAAACGTTGCGTTTGCGCTTGAAGATATAGCGTGGTATAAAGACAGTTTAGCATTAAGCCATCAATGCAGGCAAAAAGCAAAAGAGTTATTAAAACAGGAAAGACGAAAAAAACATATAAAGCGGGCAATCATCATATCGATAATCGCACTAATAATTTTAATTCCTATTGTTATAAATTGTGCATCAAAAAATAATCATGATAAAACAAAAATAAGTATTAATGCAACGAGTATGCGTAGTGAATATCGTGAATACGATCCGCCTTATATAAATGGACGGTGGTACGTATATATTACGTTTAAGGTAGAAAACAAATCTGGGGTGGACGTAGATTATTTAAGTGTAACAACTTATATATCGGATAAAAACGGAATATCGCTTGGGACTATTCGTTCTGAATTTGGCAACAATTCGTCGCTTAACTTAAAAGCAGGTAAATATCAAATTCATGAAAATTATATTTGCACCAACCATCTAGAAAGCGAACCTTTATTGTATGCGCTATATAATGGAAAATTTAGTGATTTTATTTTTGATTATAAAATAGAAAGTATAGAATTTAGCGATGGGCAGTATTATTTTGGCGAATAAATCCGTAATCACGGTTTATATATTTAATTTCAAAGGAGAAAAGTAAAAATGGCAAACGAACAACTTAACAAGTATCTTACGCTTGCAAGAAGAGCACGTGAAGAAGACAACACGGAAGATGCAAAAAAATTCTACGATATGGTAAGAATTGAAGATCCTGAAAACATTGAAGCAAGATTTTTCTATGCTTATTATAAGATGTGGGAAGGAAAGAAGATAGAAGTATACAGTAACTATCTTGATTTGATTTCTACTATTAAATCTGTATTAAAAGCAATTGCAACCGCAGAAATTTCAGTTGAAGATAAAGAAGATTTATTAAAAACTATATTAAACGAATATAAAGACCTTCCGCTTACTATAAACAGAACGCTTAATGAATTAGCAAGAACCTTCCCCGATTCAGGATACGGCACAAAGATTAGACAATCAGGAAGAGAAAGTATCTTACTTTTCTATCATATCGGTGATTATATTGAAAAAGAATTTATCGGTTCAAACTTTAAATCCATTGCGGTTGAAGCGTGGAAGTTAGGTGTAGCACGTCAGCAAATTTGGTACGGTGTAGGCGTTGATAAATCATTACCAGAAACATACACGGCAAAAATTCAAAAAATAGACGCTTCCTACGTTATGCCTAAAAAAGCAGGTTGCATTTCCTTTTCAAAATAATAATGGATTTTCGAGCCGAAATACTTAAAGCACAAAGTGAAATTGAAGAAGTAAGAAAATATGTTTTAGAACGTCCTTTAAGAAGACCTAAAACTAATGCATTTACTGTAATTTTAATAGTTCTAGGTTATTTATGTGTTTCCTTTTTTATATCATACGGGATAATATCGCTATTTAATATAAAACGACTAGAATTTTTGGTATATATAGCGGTTTATGTGGTAGATTTGCTATTGATATCCAACTATTTAAGTATAAAAATCGTTGAATGTTATCAGCATTATGCTTCAGAAGAAAGGCGAAGAAGATGTGTTTGCAAGCCAACCTGTTCAGAATATGCAATAGCGGTTTTGTGGAAATATAATATTTTTAAGGCGTTACATAAAATTAGAATAAGGCTTTATATAACATGTCAAGGTGATTATAAAGTTGACAACCCCTAAATAAAAACACGGTGAAATTTCACCGTGTTTTTATTTGCACATTTTCAATAATTATTTTTTATCCGTGCTTCCAAATCCGCCTGTGCGAAGAGTATCGCACTCGTCGTCAACGGTGATGCCGTATTCAACGAAAATACCTTGCGCAAACGCCTTGCCTTTTTCTATAAATAAGTCCTTTTCGCCAAGGTTGGTCATCTTGATAAAAATATGCCCTTCGTTTTCGGCAAAATAATAGTCGCTATCAATAATGCCAACTGTGTTATTAAGGGTTAGTCGGAACTTAAATCCAAGTCCGCTTCTGGGATAAATTTTAAGCACCCAACCTTCGTCAATTTTAACTCTAATACCCGTTGGAACAAGTGCCGTTTCGCCACTTTTAACGTTAATATCGGTTGGTGCAAAAAAGTCGTAACCTGCGCTACCTGTCGTTGCACGGCGGGGGAGTATAATATCGTTATAAGTTTCTTCATTTCCGTTTTTTATAAATTCCGAAAGGCTAACCTTTTCAAACTTTGCTATCTTTTTCATCTTTCACCTATTATAAAAAGTCATGCACAAATTATATAAATATTATATCACATATACCATCATTTTTCAAGTGGACGTTAGCATAAAACCTATAATCGTTGACAAAATACGGCTAAACGGATATAATGAAAGCACCTAAAATAAAGGAAGATACAAGTGGAAGATAAAAAGGCAAAAACCTGTTGTTTTACAGGGCATAGACCTGTCGCATTGCCGTGGAAAAGTAAGGAAACAGGTGTGGAATTCGTTATATTTAAGCACCGTTTACGTTTAGCCGTTGAAAAGGCAATAGACGAAGGGTATAGGTATTTTATAACGGGCATGGCGCAAGGGGTGGATATAATTGCAGCCGAAGTGGTGCTTGATATTAAGCGTGATAACCCTGAAATTAAATTAGAGTGTGCAATTCCATGTAAGAATCAGTTTAATGGTTGGAGCAAGGTTAATTGCCTTCGCTATGAAGATATTTTGAAACGTGCAGACGTGGTAACTTACATTACGGAAGAAGAATACACGGACGGTTGCATGAAATTACGCAACGAATATATGGTTAAAAATTCTTCGCTAGTTATTGCGGGTTTTAACGGCAAAGTAGGTGGAACAAAGCAAACGATAGGGCTTGCGTACAAAAGTGGCGCAAGGGTGGTTATAATCGAGCCGTAATCGATAAAACAAAAAAACAAAAGGCGTTCGGATTTTCCGAACGCCTTTAATAATTATAATTATTAAAAACTAAACTCTTTTTGCGAGAACGTCTTTTTCGTAAGCCTTAATTTCGTCAACTAACTGACAATCTAAAGCAACGCCTTCACGTGCGCAGTATTCGTTCCAAACGTCGCCGAATGGAAGAGATTTAACCCCTTCTTGCTTTAAGATAAGTTCCCAAAGTTGACCGTTATCTTGAAGCGCTTTAAGTTCTGCATTAGGTGTAAGCATAGCAAGTAAAAGTGCTTTTTGCCAACTTCTTAAACCTATTGACCAAGAAGCGATACGGTTAATACTTGCATCAAAATAGTCAAGAGCCATGTAAACTCTATCAAGAGCGTCGCATCTAACGATTTCTTTTGCCATTTCTTTGGTTTCGTCGTCAAATAAAACGGTGTGGTCAGAGTCCCAACGAATAGGACGAGTGATGTGAAGTGCAATTTCATCAAAGAAGCAAAGAAGTGCAGGAATCTTATCTGAAACAACTTCGGTTGGGTGGTAGTGGCCGTTATCCATAAGTGGTAAACATTTATCCTTATGTTCTGCTGCGAAAGAAAGTGAGAATTCTGCGCTTCCTACCGTGTAAGCTTCAACGCCGATACCGAATACTTTAGATTCAACGCAAGGTTTAACAAGATTAAAATCATACGGTTCAGAAAGAATAGCTTCAATACTCTGTTTATAACGCATACGTGGGCCCATTCTGTCTGCGGGGATATCCTTATATCCATCACCAGTCCAAATGTTCATAACGCAAGGAACACCCGTTTCTTTTGCCATGTGCTCAGAAATACGAATACAAGCCTTACCGTGTTCAATCCAGAACTTTCTAGTTGCTTCGTCAGGTGAAGAAAGGGTTAAGCCGTCTTTCACCTTTGGATGAGAGAAGAAGGTTGGGTTGAAGTCTATACCCATGTTGTATTTTTTAGCAAAGTCAATCCATTTTTGGAAATGCTTGGGTTCTAATTTATCACGGTCAACAAACTTGCCGTCTTCAAAAATAGCGTAGCAAGCGTGAACGTTAAGTTTCTTTTTTCCAGGGCAAAGAGCCATAACTTTTTCCATATCGGCAATAAGTTCTTCGGGCGTTCTTGCTTTTCCTGGGTAGTTACCAGTCGTTTGAATACCACCGGTTAAAGGACCGTCATGGTCAAAACCTTGAACGTCGTCACCTTGCCAACAATGAAGTGATACGGCAAGATTTTTTATTTTTGAAAGCACCGCTTCTGTGTCAATGCCAACTTTTGCGTAAATTTCCTTAGCAGATTCGTATCTGTTGCACATAATTTTCTCCTTATTAGGCGTTATGCCTTTACAATTAAAATAATTGTAACATAATTTATCGGCTTCGTCAATAACATTAAACAATTTATAAAAGAAAAAGCACGGCACTTTCGCCGTGCTTTTTTTGCGTTATTTTTTGCAAAAAACAACCTGCAAAAGTTCATTGGTTTTTTGGTGCTTTAATAAATATACAAAACAGATAATTTTATCTTTTATCAATCATTTTTAGATAAGAAAAAAATCTTTTCAAATTCTACTGCGGAATAATTACCAGCCCCTCCGTCGTGTTTAGAGTTTTTCATGAAAACGGCAAAAACGTTATCTGCTGGATTTATCCAAAAATGGCTACCGTATGCGCCACTCCAACCAAAACTTCCTTTGGGTAAATATGGATATGTGTTGTCAACAATGATTCTTACACCAAGTCCCCAACGGGTGTTCCCTGGCATGATTTTTTCCGACACTTGTGGTGTGCAAATTAGGTCAAAAATTTCTTCTCGCAAAAGGCATCTGCTTTCCGTTTTTCCTTTATTTAAAAGCATTTTTGCAAAATTACCATAATCATAAATGGAAGAAATTAAGCCAGCACCGCCCAAATAGTGAGAACATGGAATATCTTCAAAAATACAACCGTCAACCATTTTAAAAGTGGCACTTTTCCCGTTGGTTTTTTGGTGCATGTCTATGAGTCGAGTTAGTTGCTCTTGTGAAGGGGTAAAAGTGGTGTCTAACATTTTGCAAGGCTCAAAAATTTCCTTTTTAAGAAAGGTTAAATAATCTGTCTTTGTTGCCGTTTCAATAATTTTTGCCATTACGTCAAAAGCGCCAATACCAGAATATTCTTGCATTGTGTTAGGTTCAAAAGCCAAGCCATTTCTAAGGTAA
>SVIE01000047.1 GCA_015069625.1 Clostridiales bacterium
ATAAAATTTATCCACCCCTACACCACGGAAGCGCATATATTTTATCCCCAACTTTACCACCGACAAACTCTTTTTTTACGTTAATTTCGTGGGCGTTTTGAACGTTTATTCCCGCCCCAAAAGATATCAAATCGGGCAATATTCCCTGCTTATAATTTTCTTCCATAGACTCTTCTGTTTGATTTACAACCATAACTAAAACGCCTTGATTTTGACGCTCAAATTCACGGGCTACATCAAGCAAAAACTGCTTTCTAGACCCAGCACCGCCTTCAAAAGAATCCACCTGCCAAAGCGTGATTATCCCCTTATAGTCCGTTGTTGTTGATTTTGGGTTTTCGGCTATTTTGTACCTGCCGAAAAAAATTGTTACTAGCACGGAAACAGCAATAAAACTTGCCAAAAACACCCTTAATATTTTCATAATTAAAGTATATTCTTTATTGCAATAAAAAAGGACTTGAAAAACTATTTTCAAGTCCTTTTTTACCTTTTATTTTTTGTTAAATTTTAATTTTACTTTTGCCTGCGTCAACAGTTGCGACAGACAGTTTATCAATGTTATAAATTTCTTTGGAAATGGCGTTTACGTCGTCAATAGTTACGGCGTCAATTTGGCTAATTCGCTGTGCAAAATCGAATTTCTTATTCCTAAAAAGTAAATATTTTCCAACCACAAGCATTTGCGAAGAAGTATTTTCTTGCCCAAACACAAACGCAGATTTTACCTGTTGCTTTCCACGTTCAAATTCCTTTTTCGTTAAACCGCTACTCGAAAACTTTTGAACTTCATCAATTATCGTGTTAACGGCATCTTGTTTAAGTTTAGAATTAACGCCTGCGTAAATTTCCGCCGTTCCGCAATCTTTATACGTTGAACAATATGAATATATGCTATATGCTAGCCCCATTTCTTCACGGATTTTTTGGAATAACCTACTACTCATTCCACCGCCTAAAACGGTGTTGGCGATACTTAACGCATCCACCCTGTCATCTTCAACGCTTATTGCAGGAAGAGCAAACGCAACGTGTGATTGCTCGATTTTTTTACATTTATGCCCTACACCCTTCTTAAACGGCAAATTTACGATTTGGCTTGCAGATTTTTCATTCCTGAAATTTTCTACAAACATATCTTCCACCATTTTTTCCGCTTCTTTAACGTCAAAATTGCCGGCAATAGATATTACCACGTTATCTGCCGTATAATACTTTGCCATGTAATCTTCAATGTCCTTTTTAGTAAAGCGTTTAATGTTTTCCGCTGGTCCTAAAATGGTTTTTCCAAGCCCGATATCGCCATAGCAAGTTTTTGCAAGCAAATCCATACATACGTCTTCCGGTGTATCTTCACACATGTTAATTTCTTCTATTACTACGCCCTTTTCTTTTTCAAGTTCTTCTGTAATAAACTGCGAATTGAAAAAGATATCCGATAATACGTCAAGCGAATCGCAAAGTCTATCAGACGTTGACTTAGTGTAATAACACGTCATCTCCTTTGACGTGAACGCATTGATTTGTGCACCTATCCCGTCAATAAAATCAGAAATTTCAAAAGACGAACGCTTTTTTGTGCCTTTGAAAAGATTGTGTTCTATAAAATGCGAAATACCGTTCTCTGTATCCGATTCATTAGCACTTCCCGTTTTAACAAGCACACCTGCTGTAACAGATAAAAGCCCGTCGATTTTATTAAGAATAAGTCTCAATCCATTTTTATACGTCTTTAAGTATATCATTTTATATCCTTATATGTCTTTTATGTTTTCACTAACAGTAACCATTTTGAAATTTTGTTGTTTATACACCCTGAGTATTTGTGGTAACGCTTCTAACGTATGTGGCTTTGGATGCATCAAAATTAAATCACCGTTTGAAAGGTTTTCAGTTGCACGCTTCACTAATATTGCCACGTCGCTATCTCGCCAATCAATAGTGTCCTTAGACCACATTATAGCCCTATAACCAAGTTCGGCGCAGGCTTCTAGCGTTGCCGTGGAAAAACTGCCAGATGGGGGCGCAAACAAGGTGGGTTGAACGCCACATAGCGCTTTTACTATTATCCCCGTCAAGTTGATTTCTTCTTTGTTTTTCTCATAATTTAGTTTTTTATGGTCTTTATGAAAATAACCGTGGTTACCTATTTCATGCCCACAACCGACAATTCTCTCTAACGTTTTTTGATTATCGTCCGCCCAACACCCGCCAACAAAAAAGGTGGCTTTTGCGCCTACTTCATCAAGCACGTCGATAATCCCGTTAACGACTTCCGTATTTTCATATACGTTAAACATTAAGGAAATTTGTCGTTTTTCACGATTGCCGTTATATATCGCACTTTCTTCGTTATTACTATATATAGGTACTATCTTTTCGGGCAGAAATCCTATCGTGAACACGGCAATTAGTATTACTGCAAGTATAGAATTTGTTATTATTGCATTTTTAATACGCTTTTTAGAATTTTTCATTTTTTCACCCTTTCAAGTGTATGCTTTTAGGGCGTTCTTTTATTACGCTTAAATGCTTTTGGAAAAAATATGCAAGGCAAAATTGCCTTGCATATACTTTCACTGTTCAATACAATTATCGACTAGTCGTTGATGATTTCAAGAAGTTTAAGGTCAATTCCCTTTTCACCGATTTTGATAATTTCTACTTTTACCTTGTCGCCGATATGGAGAACTTCTTCAACAGATTCGATTCTTCTGTCGCTCATCTTGGAAATATGGATAAGTCCGTCTTTTCCTGGGGCAAGTTCACAGAAAGCACCAACTCTTGGAAGAATTCTTACAACTTCAGAAATGAACATATCGCCTACTTCAGGATCTTTTGCAATTGACATAATGATTGCTTTTGCTCTTTCAGCGTTTGCTACGTTGCCTACCGTTGCAATGTTTACTCTACCATCGTCGTCAATATCAATCTTAACACCTGTTTCTTCGATAATTTTGTTGATTACCTTACCTTGTTTACCTACAACGTCACCGATTTTTTCAGGATTGATGTTGAAAGATATAATCTTAGGTGCGTATTCTGAAAGTTCTGCTCTCGGGCTATCGATAACTTCAAGCATCTTGTTTAAGATATGCTGTCTGCCAACGTTTGCCTGTGCAATTGCTTGACGGAGAATTGCTTCGTCAATACCTTTAATTTTAATATCCATTTGGATTGCGGTGATACCCTTTTCAGTACCTGCAACCTTAAAGTCCATATCGCCAAGGAAGTCTTCTAAACCTTGAATATCGGTAAGAATTGAAACCTTGCCACTTTCGGTGTCTTTAATAAGACCCATAGCAATACCTGCAACAGGGGCTTTAATCGGAACACCTGCATCCATAAGTGCTAACGTTGAACCGCATACGCTACCTTGTGAAGTTGAACCGTTTGAACTTAATACTTCAGATACAACTCTGATTGCATAAGGGAATTCTTCTTCACTTGGAATAACAGGTTCTAATGCACGTTCTGCAAGTGCACCGTGTCCGATTTCACGTCTGCCTGGGCTCTTTAACGGTCTTGCTTCGCCTGCGGCATAAGCGGGCATGTTGTAGTTGTGCATATATCTCTTTGAAGTTTCACCTTGTAAATCTTCAAGTTTTTGTACTTCAGAAAGCATTCCTAAAGTACAGGTTGAAAGAACTTGTGTCATGCCCCTAGTGAATACGCCAGAACCGTGTACTCTAGGAAGAACGCCTGCTTCACACCAAATCTTTCTTACTTCGGTAAGTGATCTTCCATCAGGACGGATACCTAAGTTGGTGATCTTTGCTCTTACCTTTTCTTTGGTGATATAGTAAAGTGAATCTTTAATTTCTCTTGCTTTGTCAGGGAAAATTTCTGCAAAGTGTTCTAAGCAATCTTTTTCAACTGCATCTTGACCTGCTTGACGAACTGCACGATCAAACGTATCGAGTGCCTTGTCAAGTTTTTCACTTGCGTATTCTCTAACAGCCTTATCGATTTCTTCTGGAATATGGTAAAGTTCCATTTCCTTCTTTGGTTTGCCGATTTCTTTAACGATTTCTTCTTGCCATGCGCAAAGACGTTTAATTTCTTCGTGACCGAATAAAATAGCACCAACCATTTCATCATCACTAATTTCTTTTGCACCTGCTTCAACCATCATGATAGCATCTTTAGTTCCTGCTAAGTTAAGGTTTAACGTGCTTTTTTCTCTTTGTGCGCTGTTTGGGTTGATAACGTATTCCCCGTCAACAATGCCAACAACTACGCTACCTGTAGGACCAGCAAACGGAATATCTGAAATGCTGATTGCAATTGAACTACCAAGCATTGCAAGGGGTTCTGGTTGAATATCAGGTTCTACTGATAAAGCTGTTGCGATTACGATAACGTCATTAAAAAGTCCTTTTGGGAAAAGCGGACGGATAGGTCTATCAATAAGTCTGCTAACTAAGATTGCCTTATCGGACGCTCTGCCTTCTCTCTTTTTGAAGCCACCTGGAATTTTACCGATAGCATACATTTTTTCTTCAAAATCTACGCCTAAGGGGAAGTAATCCATGCCGTCACGTGGTTTATCTGCCATGGTAACGTTTACCATTACAGCCGTATCTCCACAACGAACAACACATGAACCATTTGTCTGTTCTGCATATTTGCCGGTTTCAACAATGATTTCTCTTCCGCCACAGTTGATTTTGAATTCTCTGTAACTGTTTGTCATTTCTTTTCTCCTATTCTAACTCTGATTTATTTTCGAAACGCACACTCTCTACCAAAGTGGCGCAATTTCTACGATTTTTAGATTTTTAACAAGCGGATTAAAACTCTTCGCTTGTTTTTAAGGTTTAGTAACAAGCAAGACAAGGCTCGCCACACTGAAGGGGTGAAATTGACCGTCTGGTCATTGAGGTCCTGAAGTGTTGGCAGAAACGCAGTATTGCGACGTTAATAAAACTTAAAAATGTTTTTAAGGTTTAGATGCAAGTTAGGCAAGGCTCGCAAATGATTTTGGATGAAATAGACCTTCTGGTCATTGAAATCAAAATCATTTTGCAGAAACGACGCATAACGAAGCATATAAAACTTAAAAAGGCGGCAAGGATAAATATTTTGCCGCCTTTCAAGATTTTACTTTCTCAATTCTAAATCAGCGATAATCTTTCTGTATCTTTCGATGTCAATTTCCATCAAATACTTTAAAAGACCACGACGTTCACCAACCATTTTCATAAGACCACGACGTGAATGATTGTCGTTCTTATTTACTGAAAGGTGTTGATTTAAGTGATTGATTCTTTCAGTTAAAAGTGCAATTTGCACTTCTGCTGAACCCGTGTCGCCTTCATGACGACCAAATTTTGCTATAATTTCATTCTTCTTTGCTTTATCCATATTCTTTTACCTCCTATTATTTATGGAATAATTCGCTCTAAACAACGCTAAAGGTGGAGAACCAAAAGCCTTGCAAAGAGTATCAAGCCTAATTAGTATAACAAATTACCAAATATTTGTAAACTGTTTTTTTATATTATTTATAATAATAACTTGTTTTTTAGCCGAAAAGTTTACTTTTTGCACTTAAAATCTGATCTATTTTATCAATATACGTTTTTACGTCCTTCGGAGATGCTTCTCTTTCAAGCCTTTCTCCGCCATTTATAACTTCCTTGCTAATTGCATTTGCACCACAAGCAACGTTCCTTGCAATTTCTTCCATAACGTCAATATTATATATACAAGCTTTCCCCTGCTTTGCATAGCCAACGTTTTCTAAATTTCCTGCCATATACTTTTGACGGTATAAGTAATATGGCGAATATCCGTTAGTTTCTAATCTCTCTCTTGCATAGTCAACCATACTTTCCACTTCCCCTTCCGGCAACCTTTCGGTGCTTTCGGCAAGCGTCGAGCCACGTTTTATGCATAACGTATGCACGGTTATATCTTCGGGCGAAAAACTAATCGCTTTATCTAAACTGTACTTAAAATCATCAAACGTTTCGTTAGGAAGAGCAGCGATTAAATCCATATTAACGTCAAACCCAAATTTCTTTGCAAGCGCATACTTTTCTTCGGTTTCTTTAGACGTGTGATTTCTGCCTAAAATTTTTAGCGTTTTATCGTTAAACGTTTGGGGATTAACACAAATCCTTGTTACGCCGTGCGCTTTTAACAGAGAAAGATTTTCTTCGTTTATAGCGTCTGGTCTTCCTGCTTCAACGGTGTATTCCACCCCTGTGTTTATTTTGTCAATTGCAGTAAGCACCCTATCTAGTTTATCCACCGATAACGCCACAGGCGTACCGCCACCGATATAAATACTTCTAAGCGTTTTTACGTATTTTGCGCTTTCTTCAATCTCTCTAACTAACGTATCCACGTACGCATCAACGTATTTAGATGCACTCTTTACGTCTGCGCTGATAAACGAACAGTATTTACATCTGCTCGGACAAAATGGAATAAACACAAAAAAATCCGTGTTATCGTCGTTCTTTTCATAAATGCCTTTTTGAGTGTTCAAAATAGATGAAATGAGCGCAGTTTTTTGTGGGCTAACTTTCATTTTACTAATGAAAAAATCTTCAAACTCACCCGTTTCTTCTAATTGCTGATAGGCAAGTTTGGTGGGCCTTATTCCCGTCAAAGCCCCCCACGGCAAACTTTTACCCGTAAAGGCGGAAAGTGCCTTATAAACTGATAGCTTGGCATACCGCTTTATTATTCTTTTCCTTTCTATTTCATCACGAAAAGGCTTTATTAGGTTGCCGTAAGCGTAACTTTTACCGTTAACAACTATCGTGTTCACAAGTTTATTTTCCGTCTCGGAAAAAAGATGGCGGATATTAAATTCACCGCCACCAAAAAGGTTTTCAACTTCTTTTAATTCACTTACTAAATAATCTAATTTACTATCAATCATAATCTGCAAATAAATTATATTTTCTCTCGTGCGATAACGACGTAAATTCGTCATGCCCTGGATACACCGCATAATCTCCGTCAAGCGCAAAAAGTCGCTTTACAGATGCTATCATTTGATTTTTGTTACCCGTCTTAAAGTCTGTTCTACCAACACATTCTAAAAATAGAGTATCTCCCGAGAATATGCAACCACCGATTATAAAACATGCCGAACCATCTGTATGCCCTGGTGTTATAAGAGCCTTTACGCTAATGCCTTCAACAATAAATTCTTCACCGTCAGAAAAGGTATAATCTGCATTTAGATAATCAAATTTTCTACCAAAGTCTGCACTCAAATTATCGTCGTTTAATAGTTTTGGCGCATCAATTTTACTTATATAAATCTTTGCCCCGTCATCTTGCAATTTCTTTGCTATTCCCGAGTGGTCGAAATGCGCATGCGTTAGCAAAACCGCCTTGATTTTTACGCCATGCTCTTGCTCTACCTTTTTAACAAGTTTATAGTTCTCACCGCAATCTATCACTATTGCAGATTTGGTTTCTTCGTTAATAATGAAAAACGTATTAACTCTTAATAATCCTGTTCTTAAATGCAAAAGTTTCATCGGCTACCCATCCTAAATACGTCTGTAATCTTCGGATGCTGACGAAGTTTATTTACCAAATCTTCAAGTTCGTGTTTTTCGGTAATTCTTATACTAAAATCTACTATCGCTTGTTTAGTTTTTGCGTCCGTTCTGCCGTTAGTTCCAACAATGCCGAGTTTTAGTGCCGATACAGCACCTGCAACAATAGTTAAGATTTCCGTTTGTTCTCTACCTATAATTCTTATGCTTGCGTTATATGCCGTTCCTGCATGACTTGACCACGTTGCTTCAATTAGACGTTCGGGGTCAGCGTGTTTTAAGTTAGGGCAATCTTTTCTGTGTATAGTTACCCCCCTACCACGTGATATAAAGCCGATAACTTCATCACCTGGAACAGGATTACAACAGCCTGCAAACCTAACAAGCATGCCTGACTGTCCTTTTATTTGAATTCCACCCGTTGCAATAGACTTTGGAACAAAACTCTTTTCAACGTCCACTTGCGGTTGACTTTTACGGTAATAATCAATAAGTTTTGTTATAACCTGATTAACGGACACAGCGCCATAGCCTACCGAAGCAAACATTTCTTCTTGGTTAGAAAACGCCATCTTTGCAGATAAACGGGCAAACGAATCATCATTTAACAAATCGTTTATAGCGTATCCCCTACGCTTTGCTTCCGCTTCTAAAATGCTTCTACCCGTTCTGCCGTTTTCTTCTTTCATTTCACGGCGGAAATATTGCTTAATCTTTACCCTTGCGCCTGAACTCTTAACGATTTTAAGCCAGTCCCAAGATGGTCCTTTGGGCGTTGGAGAAGATATAACTTCTACCACGTCGCCTATGCTTAAAGTAGTGTTTAACGGCACTATTTTAGAGTTTACCTTTGCGCCCATACATCTGTGACCTACTTCGGTGTGAATGGTGTATGCAAAGTCAAGTGGCGTTGCGTCTTTAGGAAGACTTATAACGTCTCCTTTCGGAGTGAAAACTAAAACTTCAGAACTGTATATATCCCCTTTGAGCGAACTTAAAAATTCTTTACTATCTTTTAAGCCACCTTGCCATTCCATAACTTCTCTAATCCAGTTAAGGCGGGTGTCAAGTTCATCACTCTCTTTTTTATTTTCTTTATACTTCCAATGCGCTGCGATACCATATTCGGCAGCGTGGTTCATCTCGTTTGTTCTAATTTGAATTTCAAAAATTCTGCCGTAGTTTGTTACAACCGTGGTGTGCAACGAACGGTACATATTAGGCTTTGGCGTTGCAATATAGTCCTTAATTCGACCTGGAACAGG
>SVIE01000003.1 GCA_015069625.1 Clostridiales bacterium
AAAATGTATCCACGAGTCAAATTCTTGTTTGCTTCTGGCTTTTGAAAAGGTTATAACCTTTTCAGGTATCAAGTTACTAGTCGTAATTCGGGGTATTTCTTCTTTCCCGTCATACGTTGCGTTTCTAACTAAAAACGAGTTAAAAACGTCTTTTTTCGCCAATTTTGGCATGGTTAAAAGAGTGTTCATATAACACCTCCTGTAAAAAATTATTTCCCCAACCTTTGGTTGGCGTCAAAATATACTTGACACAAATTACAGAAAATGTTATACTACAAATGAACGCAGAGATGTAGCAATACATTTCACTTGCACTTAATTGTTGTTTCAGCAACAGTTAAGTGCTTTTTCTTTGTGTATATTTAAAATTTATAATCTATTCATGTAATAATCATAATAATTACCTAATAAATGCTTTAACAATGGAAGTTCATAATCAAAAATTTTAGAACCATGTTTTTTCTTGCGATTTCTTATGTTCTTATAAATATAACTTGCCATTTCTTCATCTACGCCAAAAATAGACATTATATCATTGCAATTATCAATACCTTTTACAATTAAATATGGTATTGGTGCTAGAAAGTACTTGCCAAAGTAATCTGCCAAATCATCATCAGGATTGTCTTGCGTATCTTCGCAGACATAATGCTTAACTTCGTGCATTATGTTACGCCTAATATTCCCTAATGAACCAACTTCGTCAATACTGTCATTATATAATATCGTTGCAGGATTACTCGTTGTGGGTTTAACGTAAAAACTTGACATGGATTCTTTCTTTAACAATTCTCTATCTTGAAATTTATAAAAAGAATAAGGAATCAATGCAATTTGCATTTTTGTGCAAACTTGATTTACATTTATAGGAAAAGTTTTAATATTATAATCTAAATAAATATCTATAACTTTTTTAACCATTTCATCATATTCTAAGCCGTTTCTATACATTAATCCCCCTTTCCCAAAATAAGTGCAATTAAACGATTCTTTTCATCAGGGGTTAAGTCATTACCATATCTCGCCACCGCTGTTGCAATGTTAGTATACGAAGAAACGGCAAGATTTTCTTCCTCAAGCAAATATTCCGTTTTTAAGTTTAATGCTTTTGCAAAATTTATAATTATATCTAATCTAGGTTTTTTATCGCTATGTAAATATCTTGAAATAGAACTCTCTGTTACTCCACTTAATTTAGCCAAATCTTTTTGGTCTAAATTCTGTTTTTTCATTTCCTCTAAAACTTTCTCTCTCCACGACATTATTAGAACCTCCCATTTACTAAATAATATCAATTTAATTATATTATAAATTGCAACTTTGCAATTGTCAAGCACTTGTGATTGCATTTTTGAAATTTTATTTAAAATAAAGCCTTCTCAATTTTTTCCGTAAAATATCCCTCACTCTTTTGCCCTTAATCATATGGGAAACCCATGTCATATTTTGAGCAAATAAAAAGAGTAGCACATTTTCGCTACTCTTTTACAGTTTTTAAAAAGCCTTATGTATATTATATTTGCTCTGAGAATTTAATTTTTCGTTTTGCTTTTTATTAGTCTATTTGGATATTTTTTGATAAGCGTTTTATACGCTTTGTTCCTGTTTTTAGCCTTTTCGAACACCCCGTATACCACCGAACCGCTTCCCGTCATAAGCGAAGCCTTTGCACCTGCGCCTATTAAATCCATGCGCTCCGTTTCCATTTCAGGTAATATCGAAAGGGACGGCAGATATAAATCGTTTCCTAACAAGGCAAAAAATTCTTCCGTTTTCTCTTGCAGTAAACAATCTACCGCTTTTTCTGTTAAACGGCTACTGTCTATTTCTAACTCGTCAAACGCACGATAACTGTCTTTTGCGAGAATTTGCTTTTCGTTTGTTATTAACAATAGATAAAACACTTTTTTGCCGTCGATATATTTAACCGTGTTTCCCCTGTCCGAAATAACGGCATAACCCCCTTTAAGCATATACGTTGCATCACTTGCAAGCGCATCTGAAATAGCCGAAAGGTCTTCATCTACTTCAAACAGTTTTTTTAGTCCGTTAAGCACTCCTGCAATATCTGCAGACGAACCACCAAGCCCGCCACCAACGGGAATTTTTTTATTGATTATAATATCCACGCCACACGTGTTGTACTTTTCCATGAACGCTTTTGCCGTTTTATAAGCATTGTTTTCAGTAACCACACAGCCTGCGTTAAGCCCTGTTTCAGTTAGCGTAATTTTTCTATCCGAACGCTTATTTATTTGTATTTCATCACATACGTCTATCGACGAAACGAGAGAATTGATAGGGTGATATCCGTCTTTTTTCTGCCCCACGTCTAACGTCAAATTGATTTTTGCGTATGCTTTGAGTTTTACTTTTTTCATTTGTTTTTCCTTTGTTTTCAGTCTTGCTAGCCTTTTAAAAGATTTTTATTTTGGCTTAATTAGCACCCCTATAAATTACAATCCTTTCATCACCTGTTAAGGGGAATTGAAGATTAGGATTTGTTTTAAGCACTTGTTCGGGCGAAACCCCTAATCGTTTAGCAAGCGACCAAAGTTTTTCACCTGCAAACGGGATATACACGCTTATTGCACTCTTTTCCGGTTGTCTTTCGCCAACGCTTTTAACTTCCCTTATTATTTTAACAGTCTTCTGCTCTGTGGGATAAACGCTAAACGCAACTTCCGCCATAATTTCAGTTTGAGTGATAGAATGTGTTTTTGCGCTCGCCCTTTCAATAACTGCCAACACGGTTGCATCATTACCAACGTCTGGCGTATCAAGCGAAGTTTCAAAGGGAATTTCAACGTTAAACGTGAACACGTCTGCTTCTTGGTCCTTATAATATGCGGTAAGCGAGAAAACGCCTTCCACTACGATTTTTGAACTTTCACAAGCGACGGAAATAATTTCAATTTTCTCTCCGCTAACAGCCGTAAGTCTTGCTCCGATAGGAAGTTCTTCCGTTTCCGCCCTACCACTTATCGTCTTTTTAACGAGCCTTACTTCTTTGGCATAATCCAAAACGCATTCGGTAGGGATAACTTCGATTTCTTCCTTTTCGCAGAAAGCATCTGCTACAATTTCCGCACACGTTTTTGCAAACACCCTGTTTTCATAAGAAAAATCGACAGATAACGTAACCGTGCTTTTATTATCTTCTTCCGTGCAGGCGATATCCGTCTTAAACGATTTAACTGCTAACATTGTAGTTGCGCTCATTGACGGCATTGCTTCTTGCGAATCAAGTTCAATGCGGAAAGGTATTGTTCTATCTTCTCTTATTATATCGCTTTTTCCACCTTTTTGCAACAATAACGCAGAAAAGTATATTTCTCCGTCAACGATAACGCTACCAACCCCACATTGTACGGCAGAAACGGACACGCCAACTGATTGAGATAACACTTCGCCAATTAAATAGGGTAAATCAAATTCTTCGTCAAACGGATACGCCCCTTTGTCTTGAGAAAAGGTTTTATCGTAAGTGATTTCGCACTTGTCGGTAATAAGCCCGTCGCCCCCACTAAACGCTTGCACTTCTTCTTCACCCGTAAGTGCCACGCATACTTTAACTATTGCAGATAACGTTAAATATTCCCCGTCGGTTGCTCGCTCAGTTTTTTCTACGGATGCAGTTGCATAAGCATGCATTTCTTTTTTAACCGTTTCATCTGAAAAAACGGCTAAAATTTCACTTCCACACTCGCATTTTTTAACTTCTCCTTCCGTATTAAGATAGGTCGCAAAAAATATTATTCTACCCCCTACTTTAACGTTTTGGTCTTTGATTTCCGTTTGGGTTGCAAGGGCAACTGCACTAACGTTTAACACCTTTAATACGTCTTTACTTTTAATATCCGCTTTGCAACTTGCCTTTACGCTATCGCAAAATTTTAATTTGTTTCGATTAAACCTTAAACTTTCATATATCGGCTGTGTCATAATTCCTCCTTCACCGCTTATAATCTTCGGTATAGTGTATTTTATCACCTGAAAAATTATGCCTATATAAAAGAAAAACGCACCCCGTTGGTGCGCTTAACCTAAAGTTTTTTCAATTTTTGTTAGTTTTACTCTACCACATAGATATTCTGAATAGGAATACGTGGTCTTCCCCTTAAAACTATTATCATGCGGACGCACCTTAAATAGCGCAGGGTAAACACCTTCTAATTCCCCACAAAATCTAACGATTTTGTTTCTGCCTAAATTAAGCGTAACTTCAACGTCTTTTTTATGCATGTTTTTTATGGTTTCTTTTGCTTCTGATAACGAGTGGTTGTTTTTAATCATACGTGCATTATTCCCACCTAAATAATTTTTATACCACCCCTTTATAAATTCCACTTTTTTGCTAGGCTTATTCTGCCCGAAAAAAAGAAAAACAGGCATGGTGCCTGTTTTTTGTTTGTATATAAATTTTTAGAAGTCTTCGTCGTCTTCAACGTCTTCGTCTTCATCTTCTTCCGTTTCTTCAAAATCCTTTTCGTCAATTTCTGGAATTTCAAAGTCGTCGTAATCGTCAACGCTTTCTTCGATTAATTCTTCTTCCTCTTCTTCATCATCAAAAAGCGCACTACCTTCTTCTTCAACAAGTTTAGAAAGAAGAATTTCTTCTTCCGTCTTTTCTTCCTTTTCGTCTTCTTCGTCGTCAAGGAAGTTTTTCCATTCTTCGTCTTTATCGATATCTACTTGACCGCTCTTATAATCCATTTCTTCTGCACACTTTGCGCACATTTTTTCGTCGGTCTTAATATAGTTTTGATGGCAGATAGGACAAAGCATCATTGCTTCTTCAACGTCATCTTCTTCATCAATGGCAAACACAAGTTGCGGACCTTTTTTAAGTTCCGCTTTACATACGTCACAATACTCTTCTCCCCTGCGAATATAATTAAGTTCGCATCTTGGGCATTTTATATAATCTCCTGGCATTTTTTCCTCTCCATGTATATAATCATATATATTATGTTTTTTTTACGTTTTGTTACATCTATCCGTAGCATTTGTATATTATATCCATATGAAAGTCGTTTGTAAACTGTTTTTAAATATTTTTTTTACTTTTTATGGTGTTTTTTTGCACCTTTTTTATACTTTTTACACTAATAATAGTATTATGCCCCTAAAATATCAATATTTTTCTCTTGACAACCTATTTTGTTGCTTTTATAATAAAATTATATTTTTCCATTAGGAGTTAAATTATGTTAAAAGAAATGTTTTCTGCTACCTATAAAGAAAATAAATTTGCAACCCTTTGCTACGTTATAGCACTTGCAATTTTTAGTGTAGCATATATCTTCCATCCCGCTGGATACGCCGTTTCTTCTTACGCCGTATTCTTTGTTGGCGCTTGCCTATTCGGATACCTTGCTTTGTATTCTAAAACGGCTTGCGGAAAATTGCCGTTTAGATCGTGCGCCGTTATAATCGTTGCTCTTTTCACTATCCCTGAATTTATAAGCACGGTTGTAAGTTTAGCAAGTTATTTTGACGTTGGAATTTTCTTCTATTTGCTTGCTATGATTGCCTTCGCTGCTTTCGCAGTTGCTATTTTAATAGTTGGCTTTGCTGGAATTAAAGAAAAACTTCTCAATTTGATTTTTGCTTTAATCGGTCTTGGCGGGGTGTTGTTCTTATTTGTCGCAAACGTAATATTTATGGCACAGGTTTTCGCTGCTTCAACCTTCTTCAATGCTTTTATTTTCCTTCTCGTTCCACTTGGATTCTTCCTTGGAAATTTCTTTGAAGTGTTTAAGGACGAAGGATTCTCTTTCAAAAAGACTTCCGTTTCAAATGAAGAAGTTTCTCCTGAAATAGAAGAAACCCCCGAAGAAGACGTTGCCCCCGTTGAAGAAGTATCAGACGTTCAAGAAAATGAAAACGTAGAAAATACAGACGTTCAAGAATAATAATTCAAAAAAATTAAAAGCACCTTTGGTGGTTCTAGCCAAAGGTGCTTTTTTCTTTTATTTACTATCATCTCATTACGCTTTTTCTAAAAGCATTTTATCGGCAACGAGTGCTATGAATTCGCCGTTAGTGGGTTTTTCTTGCCCGACGTATGCACGAACGCCAAAAATGGCGTTTATCGTTTCAATTCTCCCCCGATTCCACGCAACTTCTATTGCGTGGCGGATAGCGCGTTCTACTTTACTTGCCGTGGTGTTATACTTTCTTCCGATAGACGGATATAATTGCTTGGTAATGTTGTTTATAACTTCAGGGTTTTCAACAGCCATCTTTACCCCTTCTCTTAAAAAGGTATATCCTTTAATATGTGGCGGAATACCGACGTTGATAAAAATTTTACTTATCTTTTCTTCAAGCGTAACCGCACGATATTTTGAAATCACGCTTTCTACGTGTGATTCTTTGTTTTCTGAAAGTTCGTCCATCCTTGCTTTAAGAACAGCAAAGTTTAACGGCTTTGCAATAAAATACTTAGCCCCTGCGCTTATAGTTTGCGCTATTATTTCTTCCCTACATAATGCGCTTAGCACTATTACGTTTGTTTCTATCTTATTTTCACGAAGTTTGTTTAATAACATTAAGCCGTCGTATCCACCTATCACTAATTCCGTGATAACAAATTGCGGACGCTTTAACATTATCATTTCTATCGCTTTTTCTCCCTCGTTTGTCATACCAACAACTTCATACTTTTCGTCAGATAGAAATAGTTTGCATAATTCTTCGTTTACTTCTTTTGTTGCTTGTAATAAAAACACCGTACGTTTTTGCATATCTTCTCTCTCCCTTTTTTCAAGCTTTTATAGTCGCTTGACTTTCTTTTATTACATTTTACAACATTTATCACAAAATTGCAAATAATATTTTACAAAATTCAAAATTATTTTTGAAAGTTTTATCCAAAATTGTCGAACAATGTTATTTTTCGCAATTTTTAACCATAAAACCATATAAATAGTTTTGTACAAAAACTGTTTATGTGTTTTGAATAAAACAAAATCAAAATTAAAAAGCACGGCGTTTGCCGTGCTTTTTGTTTTAAGTTTTAATTATTCAGCGGTGAAATATTTGCCTGCTTGTTGATAGTAGTAACTAGCATTTTCAACTACTAAACCAAGAATTTCATCCTTCTTGTATCCTTCTTTTGCAAGCGCATCAAGAATATCAACCGTTGCTTCATAATCATCACGAAGTTCTTCTTTTGCTGTTTCAGATAAACCATTAAATCCTTCAAACGCTTCAAGGATAATGCTAACGTCAACTGCTTTAAGATACTTTTTGTAAAGTGCAAGCGTATCTTTATTTACCATGTTCTTTTGTGCGTCGGTAAGTTCTTCGTATGCTTCCTTAGCAACGTTAAGAACTTCCATTGACGTATATTTTCCAGCAGAATCTTTTACGTTAAGAATAACCTTTCCGTTAGAAAGTCCCGTGGTTACGTTTGCAACTTTTGCTTCAAATAACGATACGGTATCGGCATCTGTCATTTTTGCAATAACTTTTGTGTTTTTAAGAGCAACGTAAGTGGTTTTGCCTTGATCGTTTTTGCTTTCGTCAAGTTCTGCGTTAAGCGCAACGTAGCCTACGTATGAAAGACCGGTTGCAGATGCGTCAATATAGAAAACCTTTCCGAATAAAACTTGTGGCTTGTACCAGTCGGTTGCAATCTTACCTTCAGAAACGTACTGTTCGGTTATATCCGCACCAACCGTTTCGTCAACGTTTTTAACTTTTAATCTAGAAAGTCTATCATCACTATTCTTATAATAGATATAATCACCTTCTACAAAATAAAGCGTACCAACCTTTTCTGCCTTTGCAACAACCTTTTCTGCGAGTTTGTTATCCCCAACAAGGGTAGTTGTTCTAATATATTCGTCTTTAACGTAATATGCTTCGGTTAAACTTTCAATAACCGTTGTATCTGCAAGAAGAGTAGCGTTATTCACAACTTGCATATTTCCCTTTGCATGTAAATCTGCCGTTGTGATTGCATACGTTTTAGACGTATCAACAGAAGTGTTATCTGCTTCTTTAATAAATACGTACGGGCCAGAAACGTAAGATAAGGTGTATTTAACAGGAATTGCCTTGTCTCCGTTAAGAACGTTTACGCCTGCGCAATCGTCAACTTTTTCATCACCAACCTTGTAAGCATAAACTTTATTATAACTTTCGGTTTGTCTAACGTAAGATGCGCCAAGTAATTCCTTTTCTTCTGCGTTGAAATCTTTATCGTAAACGTTGGTGGTATAAATTACAACCGCACCGTCAACACCTTCTGCTTTTGCAAACTTATAAGATGCAAGCGTTTCACGTTTAACTTCTTCGCTAGTTTCAGCGATAACAACTTCAGTTTCCGTTGCCGTGTTAAAGTCAACGAGTCTGGTTTCTGCTTTGTCGTAATATACAATGTGAACGTTGCCTTCTGCGTCGTTTACCATTCTGTATTCGCAATCAAGTGAATCTACCGTAAAGAACGTTTTTGTTTCAGACCCGTCGAGTTTGGTTTTAGCAAACGTCAACATGTCTTTTGCAATTACGCCTTGAGAGTTGGTATCCGTGCTGGGCGTTCCGTAATAAACGTAATCACCAGAAATGAACAAGCCTGCGTTGTAATCTTTTGCAACGAATAACTTTGGAACAACAAGTTCGGTTTTTGTTAAGTCTGTTTTTTTCGCTGCCATGAGCGCACCTTTAACAGGCGTTCCAAAAGAGTTGCTTTCTTCACTATCCCCTACACCGTTGATGTAGTAAAGATAATTGTCTGTTTCTGCAACGAAACCGTAAGTGGATTTAACTGCGCCCCAGTCTTTAAGCGTTACGTCATCCTTGTTCCACGAAGAAGTTCCGCATGCGAAAAGTCCGGTGCAAAGCAAACATACGCTAAGAATAGCCACAATAATTTTCACAAAACCTTTTTTCATAAAAACTCCGTTTTGTCAGGGAAGTTTTCGACACTTCCCGAATATAACTAATAATACAGTATTACTTATTATATACTATCTTCTCTCGTTTTGCAATTATTTTTCCGACTTTTTAAGTGGATTTTAATTTTATGGAGCGCAAAAAATGGATAAATTCGGTATTTTTAAATTGTTAAGTTCGTTTATGGATTTTTATTCTAAGAATAAAAACACTAATTCTAACACGGAAAATTCTAATTCTTCCCCTTCATTAAACCTTTCAAACGTGCTTTCTTCCTTGTTTGGAAAAGACAATTCGCAATCACAACCGCTAGAAAATTCACAAGTACCGCAAAAACAAAAAACTTCCACGCAAGAAGTAACGGCTAAACCGCCCTTGCAAAATAAAATGCTTGCGGTTATGACTTCGCACGATAATTTCGTTAAGCGGGTGAAAAAATAGTTATTCTAATTAAATAGTTTTTGCTTATGGCTTTGCAAAGCAATAAAAATCCCGAATACCTTGACGGGATTCGGGATTTGTTTGCAATAATAAGATAATCTGATTATCTCTTTGAGAACTGTGGAGCACGACGAGCTTTCTTTAAGCCGTATTTCTTTCTTTCCTTCATTCTGGAATCTCTGGTTAAGAAACCTGCTTTTTTGAGTTCTGCTCTGCTTTCGGGTTCTGCTTCTAAAAGTGCACGTGCAATACCATGTCTAATTGCGCCTGCTTGACCGGTGTAACCGCCACCGCAAACGTTTACCATAACGTCATATTTAGCGTCCGTTTCAGTTAAAACAAGTGGTTGACGTACAATGAATTTTAAAGTGTCAAGTCCGAAATATTCGTCAAGACTCTTTTTGTTGATGGTGATAGTTCCGTCACCTGCGGGGATTAAACGAACACGAGCAACAGCTTTCTTTCTTCTGCCCGTTCCCCAATATTGAACTTTTTTCTTACTGGTACTTCTTGCCATGATTACACCTCATTAAACCAATTTAAGAATTTCGGGCTTTTGAGCCTGATGATTGTGTTCCGCACCCTTATAAACTTTGAGTTTGGTAATCATCTTTCTGCCAAGACTGTTCTTGGGGAGCATGCCCTTAACTGCTTCGTAAACGGCTAAATCAGATTTGGTTTCCATTAAAGTTTTATACTGAATGGATTTTAAACCACCGATGTGGCCGGTATGATATCTGTAATATTTCTTTTCTAATTTCTTACCCGTCAATACAACTTTATCGGTATTGATGATTATAACGAAATCCCCCGTATCAACGTTAGGCGTGAAGGTGGGTTTGTTTTTGCCACGAAGAACGGATGCTACTTTGGAAGCAAGTCTACCAAGTGCAACGCCTTCTGCATCTACTACGTACCACTTTCTCACTACGTTTTCAGCGTGAGCCATATAGGTTTTCATAGTTGTTCTCCTTAAAATTTCTTTCTTTTGACGTTTATTAAAAATTCTTCTCGCACCGCACACGACTTTGGCACGAACGGGAGGGCTAATCCCTTAAATCCGAATTTTTCCTTATAAACACTACCATATATTAAAATATTTACCGCTTTTTTGTCAAGCGTTTTTACGTGGTTTTTCCGTGTTTTTATTCATATTTCGGACTATTTTATTTTTGTGAATTTCTCTAATACTATATATTGTGTTTGATTTTTTCAAAAACACAAATTTCTCGATTAAGTAGAGCCGTTCCACGAATCATAGAATGGTTTTTCTTGACAATTTTACGCCTATCACTATAAAATAAAATCATGAACGCTATTGAAACAGGAAAAAAACTTAAAAAATTAAGATTAGAAAAGGGCTTAAAGCAAAGTGAACTTGCAAGTGCGCTTAACGTTTCCGATAAACTTATAAGCAAGTGGGAAACGGGAATAAGCGTGCCAAGTACGGAATTTACTTTGATGCTTTGCGAGTTCTTCGATATTGACGTTAGCGAATTTTTAGGAACGAAAAATCAAACGCCTAAACGCAAAAAGGCTTTATCTAAAAAACAAAAACTTGCCCTTTATATTAGCGGGGGTGTGCTTGCTTTTTATATCCTTTTTTCCTTAATTTACTTTGTTATAGTTCCATTTTCGTGCAAAACGGGTTGGCTAAACGATATAGACACACGCATTCAAAACGTGTTAGACCGTGGGTATTATTCATTTGAAATATCCGCCACCATTGATGGAAAAACCACTAAACAAACTGAAAATGCAAAAATTCAAGACGGGGTTTTATATTACGAACGTCTTTCACAAAGCGGTGGGGTTCTTTCTTCTATAGTCGGGAACGTTGAATATGATGGAAACAAATCGTATAAAGTGTTTGATAAAACGCCCCAAAACTTATCCGAAATAATTTTTCACGCAGATAGTGACGACGAGATGGCGTCGCTTGTGAAAAACATTGACGCAAATTATATATTGCAAACGGTAAACGGTTATAAGATGTCCGTTAAAGGCTTTTCCGTTTCTAACGCCGTAACGCATGGTAAGGTTATAGCAGACGTAATATTTAACGGGGATTACTTTGAAAAACTTAATGTATACTTCACCCTTAAAAAGGATGGTAAATTTTTCGATTGCACGGGCTCTATTACGTTCGACCTTAACGCACCGCCAAAGGATATAACTTTATACGAACATTCTTATATTAAATGGAGCGTTCAACCCACTTATTCACTAAGCGAACTTACCGAAGAACAGTTGGGCGGAAAAATCACAACAAACCAAATTAATAATAATGGCTATCTTTTATCCGCTGGCGACAACCTTGTTTTTTGTGGTAATACTTCAGTTGATATTTACGACGGTAAAACGCTTACCCTTAAAAAACAATTAGTTGACGTGATTGACGACGATATTTATAATATTTACACTAGAAATCGTTATACAACCGATACTCATCTTTATATTTCAGAAGACTATGATAATAAGATCCTAAAAATTGACCTAGAAACAGGGGAAACGGAAACGATTGTTTTGCCTGAGCCCGACCCTTCCTCTGTTTACGTGCTTCCAAACGGTAGTATATATTACTCTATTTACAACTGGGATGAAAATTCTTTTACCTTTGTAAACCATACGACAGGAAACACTATTTTAGGCGAACCATTGTTTTTTGACGGAACTTACGTTTATACGGAAATTTATGAAGATGCACCAAAGAATTTAACAATACGAAAATACGATATAAACGATAACCTTATAGCAGAATTTAACAACCTTTCCGCAAGCCTTGGCGATAAAATCATTGCTTCCGACGACGAAAATTTTTATTTCAATTACGGGCAAATCGACGCTAGTTTTACTAACGGGCGTGGTTATATTTGGGTTAACAATTTCTCATCTGTTGTTTACGCAAAACATGGTAATCGTTTATTTTCAAATCGTGGCATAATTTACACGGATAAATTTATTCCGCCCATACCAATAAGCGATATTCTTAATGCTTTTGAACTTGATAATTATATCGTCTTAATCGACCGCAACAACACCTATTACAGCATTGAAAAATAAAAAAACGCACCCACGGGGGTGCGTTTTTACGTTTGCTTTGCGATATACATTTTAATACTCAACTTTTTCTAAGCATAACGCCTTTGCGGGAAGCGTTCTGCCAAGTTCTTCTCTTTTGCCTTCAATAAATGCTTTTTCTATATCTTCAACTTTTTTCTTTTTGTATCCAACGTCTAATAGTACGCCAACGATTATCCTTACCATATTATATAAGAATCCGTTTCCACAAATTCTTATAATAAAATCGTCGTTCTTTCTTTCTATATCCACCGAATAAAGCGTTCTAATTGTTGTTTTAACCGAACTTCCAGAAGCGCAAAACGCTTTGAAATCATGCTCGCCGACAAACGCTTTCGCCCCCTTTTCCATAAGTGAAAAATCGGGCTCATAATCAAGTTGAAAAGCATACCTATCTTTTAGCGGAATTAACGTTTTTGATACGTAAAGCGAATATTGATAGGTTTTTTTCTTTGCCGAACGGCAAGCGTTAAAATTATCTTCCGCTAGTTCACTTTTAATCACCTTAACGTCTTCTGGGAGTTTTGTGTTAAGCGCACGGGCAAAGTTTTGGGGCGGAATTGTGCAATCTTCTATATCGAAATGGGCAACCTGCGCTTTTGCATGCACGCCAGCATCAGTTCTGCCACTACCTGTTACCGAAACTCTTTTCCCCGTAAGCAAAAAAACGGCTTCTTCAACCGTTTGTTGCACGGTTCTGCCTTTCGTTTGTTTTTGCCAACCGTTAAAGTTTGTTCCGTCGTAGTTCAAAAAGAGTTTTATTCTCATACAACCACCGCCAAAACAATATAAAATTTATTCAAAAAGATTACACCTGTGATAAGTCCTGCCATCAATATCGTGCCAAGTAAATCACGATACGATAGTTTCATTTTCTTATACTTTGTTCTATTCTTACTGCCTGCATAACACCTTGCGTCCATAGCGTCGGCAAGTTCGTCTGCACGACGGAATGAACTTATTAAAAGGGGAATAAGCACGGGAATAAGCGCTTTTGCACGCTTGAAAATGTTTCCACTTTCAAAGTCCGCCCCCCTTGCTTTTTGCGCTTTTATAATTCTATCCGTTTCGTCTAAAAGGGTTGGAATAAATCTAAGAGCAATCGACATTATAAGCGCAAATTCATGCACGGGGAATTTTATCCATTTAAGCGGATACAATAAACTTTCAATTCCGTCTGCAAGTTCCACAGGCGAAGTGGTGAAAGTTAAAAGTGATGCGCCTAATATTATAAGCGTTATTCTTGCAGCGATAAAGCCTGCATTAAGAAGTCCTATATCAGTTATTTTGAAAATCCACCACTCTGCAAGAAGCGTTCCGTTGTTGTTAAAAAATATCTGCAACACAGCAGAAAATACTATAAAGAAGATAATTACCTTGATGCTTTTAAGCATCTTCAAAATGGGAACTTTTGCAAGCACGGTTGCTACTATTAAAAATAATAAGCATGCTACAAAACCTAAAAAGTGGAAAGATTGCACCAAGAATACGGCAACGATATACGCTATGGTTAGCAAAAGTTTCACCCTTGCATCCATATTGTGAACGAACGATTTTGTGGGATAATACTGCCCGAAAGTTACGTCTTTCATGCCCTATCCCCCCTTTCCTGCAACGTTTCAGCCACTTTTTCTATGAAATCAGAAGTGGTCAAATCGCAGTCTATATCAATACCTGCTTCCTTTAACTGGTCTGTAACGAAAGAAGTTAACGGCAAACCAAGTCCGCTATTTTGCACTTCTTCTTTTGCAAAAACTTGCTTGGGTGTTCCTTCGGCAATAATTTCGCCATGCGAAAATACCGCTACTTTTGTGCAGTTTTCCGCAACGAAATCCATATCGTGCGAAACGATTATTATTGTTTTAACAAACTTGCTTTTAAGGGTGTGCAAAAGTGCGGTGAAATCTCTTTTCCCTTCAGGGTCTAATCCTGCAACCGGCTCGTCTAAAATAAGCACTTCGGGTTTAGTTACGATAACCCCTGCAATAGCCACTCTTCTCTTTTGTCCGCCTGATAAATCAAAGGGGGAAACGTCTTTATATTTTTCGTAGTTAAGCCCCACGCTCTCCATTGCTTCTTTAACGGCAACAAGGCGTTCTTCTTCCTTCATTTCTGGGCAAAAATTTTTAAGTCCAAACGCAATATCATCAAACACCGTTTCTGCAAAAAGTTGATATTCTGGGTATTGGAAAACCATGCCCACTTTTGAACGCAATTTCTTAAAATCGCACTTCTTATCCGTTAAATCAAACTCACCTACGGTGAGTTTTCCATAATTTTTTTCAACTTTTATAAGTCCGTTTATATGCTGAATAAAGGTGGATTTTCCGCTACCGGTATGACCGATAATTCCGTAAAATTCCCCTTCGTCGATTTGCAAATTTATATTGTTTAGCGCACGGAAAGAAAGCCGTCCGCTACCGTAAACGTAACTTAAATTTTCCGCTTTAACGAACATAATTCCTCCGCCAAATCTTCACGTGTTAAGATACCTTCTTTAAGTGGCAAACCACGTGAAATAAGTTCTTCCGAAATGCGCATTGCAAGCGGAAGTTCTAAACCTAATTTTTTAATCTTTTCTTTTTCGGAAAAAATACGCCTTGGCGTGCCTTCCATGGCAATTTTTCCATTTTGCATAACGATAACACGATCGGCATCTAAAATTTCATCCATATAGTGCGTAATCGTGATAACCGTAACACCGTGAACAGCGTTAAGTTCTCTAACAGTATCTAAAACTTCTTTTCTGCCCTTTGGGTCAAGCATAGCAGTTGATTCGTCAAGCACCAAAATTTCAGGTTTTAACGCTAAAACGCCTGCGATTGCAATTCTTTGTTTTTGCCCACCCGATAAGTGCATAGGTGAAGAGTGGCGATATTCTTGCATACCAACCGCATTTAAGGCGTAATCTATCCTTTCACCTATCTCTTTTCTCGGAATGCCTAAGTTTTCAGGGCCGAACGCCACGTCGTCTTCCACGATAGACGCAACGATTTGGTTATCAGGATTTTGGAACACCACTCCCACACGTTTTCTTATCTCGAAAAGTTGCTTTTTGTTGGCAGAAGAATACTCGTCAACCGTAACGCTTCCCTTGTCTGGAATTAAAAGTGCGTTTAAAAGTTTTGCGAGCGTACTCTTACCGCTTCCGTTTTTTCCGATAACGGCAACATATTCCCCCTTTTCGATTTGTAAAGAGACGTCCTTAATCACGTTTATTTTTTTGTCGTATGAAAACGTTACGTTTTCAAGTTTTGCAAGTGGCATCTTTTTTATCCTTACGGCTTTCGCCTTAATTTACAATTAACTTTTATTATACCAAAATCGTTAGACTTTTACAAGCAAACGACGACATTTTTTGGTTTTATTCGATTTTTCACCCCAAAGAATAAGAAAAATTTTTTCTTTCTATTGACTTAGCCTGCGTCGATATGTATAATATATTGTTGAGTTTTACTTATAGTATAACTTTTTAATATTTAAAAAACCTTAAACTTTAAGGATTCGGAGGTATATTCATGACGAAAATGACAATCGACGGCAATACCGCCGCCAGCCACGTTGCTTATGCGTTCAGCGAAGTAGCGGCAATCTATCCTATCACGCCTTCATCACCTATGGCAGAAGTTGCTGACGAATGGTCTGCAAACGGTAGGGTTAATATGTTCGGACAGACGCTTCGTCTTGCCGAAATGCAATCTGAAGCAGGTGCAGCAGGTGCTGTTCACGGCTCCCTTATGGCAGGTGCGCTTACAACCACTTATACTGCTTCTCAGGGCTTACTTTTAATGATTCCAAACATGTACAAAATCGCAGGCGAACTTCTTCCTACGGTTTTCCACGTTAGTGCGAGAGCACTTGCCGCACACGCACTTAATATTTTCGGCGACCATGCAGACGTTATGGCTTGCCGTCAAACAGGTTTTGCAATGATTGCTAGTAACTCAGTTCAAGAAGTTATGGACTTAGCACTCGTTTCTCACCTTTCTACGCTTAAAGCAAAAGTTCCTTTCCTTCACTTCTTCGACGGATTTAGAACTAGCCACGAAGTTAGCAAGATTGACGCTATCGACTACGACGAAATGAAAACGCTTGTTGATATGGCGGATATCGAAGATTTCAGAAAGAGAGCGTTAAACCCTGAACACCCTGTTCAAAAAGGTACTGCTCAAAACGCAGACATCTACTTCCAAAACAGAGAAACGGCTAACAAATATTACAATGCAACCCCTGCTATCGTTCAAGAAATGATGGACAAGGTTTCTGCACTCACAGGTAGAAGTTACCACCTTTTCGATTACGTTGGTGCTCCCGACGCAGAAAATATCGTTATCTTAATGGGTAGTGGTGCAGACGCTGTTGAAGAAACTATCAACAAGATGAACGCAGAAGGTCATAAAGTTGGTCTTTTGAAAGTTCGTCTTTACAGACCTTTCGCTATCGACGCTTTTGTTAACGCTATTCCAAAGTCAGTTAAGAAAATTGCCGTACTTGACAGAACCAAAGAAGCAGGCTCACTCGGTGAACCATTATACCTTGACGTTTGCTCTGCTCTCTTAGAAAAGGGCATGACGGATATTAAAGTTGTTGGTGGTAGATACGGTCTTGGTAGCAAAGAATTCAACCCGTCAATGATTTATGCCGTTTATAAAAACCTTGAACAAGAAAATCCAAAGAACCATTTCACCGTTGGTATCTATGACGATTTAACTAACACTTCACTTGATTTCTCAACACAATACAACGCTGCCCCAGAAGGAACGATTAGTTGTAAGTTCTACGGCTTAGGTTCTGACGGAACGGTTGGTGCAAATAAAAACTCTATTAAGATTATCGGCGACCATACCGATATGTACGCACAGGGTTACTTCTTCTATGATTCTAAGAAGTCTGGCGGTATCACCGTTTCACACTTACGTTTCGGTAAAACGCCTATTCAGTCTTCTTACCTTATTGATGCGGCAGACTTTATCGCTTGCCACAACCCTTCATACGTAACAAGATACGACATGGTTTCCGACTTAAAGGAAAACGGAAAGTTCTTGCTTAACGCTCCTTGGACGACGGTTGAAGAATTAGATAAAAATCTTCCCGCTTCAGTTAAGAACGCACTTGCTAAAAAGAACGCTGAACTTTACGTTATCGACGCTATTTCTATCGCTGGTAAGTTAGGGCTTGGCGGAAGAACGAACACTATTTTACAATCTGCTTTCTTCCTTATCAACGATTCTATAATGCCTTACGCTGATGCGGTTGAATTCATGAAGAAGATGGCTTACAAATCTTTCGCTAAGAAAGGGGACGCTATCGTTCAAATGAACTATAACGCTATTGAATCTGCAAACGGAAATCTCGTTAAGATTGAAATTCCTGCTTCGTGGGCAACTACAACCGACGGTGCTCCTATGGCAGAAGTTGCAGATAACGAATACTTCAAAAATATCGTTCATCCTATCCTTGCATTAAAGGGTGATAAACTTCCTTCTTCTGCATTTAATCCTGACGGCGCTGTTCCAACGGGTACAACCAAGTTCGAAAAACGTGGCGTTGCAGTTAAAATTCCTAAGTGGGATGCAGAAAAATGTATTCAATGTAATCAATGTGCGTTCGTTTGTCCGCACGCTTGTATCCGCCCAGCACTCGTTGCTAGCGACGCTACTCGCCCAGAATCTTTCACCACTAAGGCTTGCAACAGTCCTAAGATGAAAGGCTTTGAATTTAGAATGCAAGTTTCACCGCTCGATTGTATGGGTTGCGGTGTTTGTGCAGACATTTGTCCTTCTAAAGAAAAGGCTCTCACAATGGTTCCGCTTGCTTCTTTAGTTGAAGAAGAAAAGGTTAACTACGAATTTAGTGAAAACTTACCTGAAGTTGATACTTCAGTTGCATTTAATAAAAAGACGGTTATCGGTAGCCAATACTGCAAACCATTATTTGAATTCTCAGGCGCATGCGCAGGCTGTGGTGAAACGCCTTACGTTAAAGTTGTTACGCAACTTTTCGGCGACAGAATGGTTGTTGCAAACGCAACGGGATGTTCTTCTATCTACGGCGGTTCTGCTCCTACTTGTCCTTACACCACGAACAAAGAAGGCAAAGGTCCTGCTTGGGCAAACAGCTTGTTCGAAGACAACGCAGAATTTGGTTTCGGTATGAACCTTGCTTACGGTCAACGTCGCTGTGCACTTGCAGAAAAGATTGCTAAACTCGTTGAAAAAGCACCAGACGGTGAACTTAAAGACGCTGCAAACGACTGGATTGCTAACAGAAAGAGCGCAGAAGGTTCTAAGACGGCTTCCGCAAGACTTATTTCTGCTCTTGAAGCATGTGACGGTTGTGGTTGCCCAGGTGACGCTCTCGTTAAAGAAATCTTAAAAGATAAAGACTGCATGGTTAAAAAATCTATTTGGATTTTCGGTGGCGACGGTTGGGCTTACGATATCGGTTACGGTGGACTTGACCACGTTCTCGCTATGGGTGAAGACGTTAATATTCTCGTTCTCGACACCGAAGTTTACTCTAACACGGGTGGACAATCTTCTAAGGCTACTCCTACCGGTTCAGTTGCTAAGTTTGCCGCTGCAGGTAAGAGAGTTAAGAAGAAAGACCTTGGTATGATGGCAATTAGTTATGGTTACGTTTACGTTGCTCAATGTGCTATGGGCGCAAACAAACAACAACTCTTAAACGCTTTAACCGAAGCAGAAAGTTACGACGGACCTTCACTTATCATCTGCTACGCTCCATGTATCAACCACGGTATTAACATGAGCAAATCTCAAGATGAACAGAAAAAGGCTGTTGACTGTGGTTACTGGCAACTTTACAGATACAACCCAACGCTTGAAGAACAGGGCAAAAACCCATTCACGCTTGACAGTAAAGAACCTACCGCAGATTATAAGACCTTCTTACTTGGTGAAACGAGATATGCTTCTCTTATGAAAGCTCGTCCTGAAACGGCTGAAAAGCTTTTCGAAAAGACGGAAAAAGATAGCAAGACTCGTTTAGACAACTACAAACGTCTTGCTAAAAACGACTAATTTATAGATTAGTTAAGGGCAGTTCCAAACGGAATTGCCCTTTTTTATTTCGGTTTATTTAATATATCTATTAACTTTTATTATAAAACCCCTTCTTTTTGCTTTACAACTTTACAAAAATAAAGTATAATATAAATGCTTTACTAAAGTAAAGTGATAAAGTGAAAAATATTTTTTAGGAGAAATATTATGAAAAAGATCGCAACACTCATTATGACTGCACTTTTGCTTCTCACGTCCGTATTTGTATTTACCGCTTGCGGAAACGGAAACGAATCTGCTATTACTGACGGCAAACTTACCGTTGGTTACACCATCTATGCACCAATGAACTATTTTGACGAAGACAACAACAATGAATTCGTTGGTTTTGACACCGAACTTGCAAAAGCTTTCTGCGAAGAAATCGGCGTTGAAGTTGAATTTAAGGAAATTAACTGGGACAACAAGTTTATCGACCTTGAATCAAAGGCTATCGACTGTATTTGGAACGGTATGACTATTACCGAAGAAGCTAAAGAAAAGACGGCTGTTTCAGACGCTTACCTTGAAAACAAACAAGTTGTTGTTTGCAGAGCAGCAGACGTCTTCAAATATACCACGAAACAATCTATCCTTAATGCTACAAGCGTTGCTTTCGAAGGTGGTTCTGCAGGTGAAAAAGCCGCTGTTGCAGTTGGCGTTCCAGAAGCAAAACAAAACAAAGCTACCGCACAAAGAGATACCCTTTTAGAAGTTAAAACAAGCGCTTCTGATATCGCTATTATCGACCTTACCATGGCTAAGGTTTTAGTTGGACCTGGAACAAGCTATTCTGACCTTGTTTATATTGACGTTGGTTTTGAGATCGAAGAATTCGGCGTTGCTTTCAGAAAGAGTGATGCTGGCCTTGCAAAAGCATTTGATTTGTTCGTTAAGATGAGCAAACAAGATTTATCTTTCGCTGCTCTTCAACTTAAATACTTCTCTTAATTATGTTTTTAGAAGTTACACTTGACTTATTACAAGGGTTTGGAACCACTTGTTTAATATTCATTTTGACGTTAGTCCTAGCACTTCCGCTAGGGCTTATCGTCGCTTTCGGGGCAATGAGTAGCTTTAAGCCACTTAAAATCGTGGTTAAAACTATCATTTGGATTATCCGTGGCACTCCGTTAATGTTACAAGTTATGCTTGTTTATTACGGCCCTGCTTTAATGTTTAATATCCCTGTTACCGAAAGATTTATTGCCGTGATTATTGCGTTCGTTATTAACTACGCTTGCTATTTTGCGGAAATTTACCGTGGCGGTATTGAATCTATCACAAAAGGTCAATACGAAGCGGGAAAAGTTTTAGGCATGACTAAATCCCAAATCTTTTTCAGAGTTATTTTGGTTCAAGTTATTAAAAGAATTATTCCACCTATGAGCAACGAAATTATAACCCTTGTTAAAGACACTTCTTTGGCGCGTGTTATTATGCTTGCCGAAATCCTTAAAAACGCACAGGATTGGGCGGCAAAAGGCTTTATTTGGCCTGTTTTCTACACGGGTGTTTTCTATCTTTTATTTGTTGGTCTGCTTACTATTATCTTCAACCGCATTGAGAAAAAACTTTCTTATTTTAAGGTGTAAATTATGGCTTTTTTAGAGATTTGTAATTATGATAAAACGTTTAAGGACGGATTTCACGTTCTTAACGATATAAATTTTACGCTTGAAAAGGGGGAAGTTTTATCTATTATCGGTTCTTCTGGTAGTGGAAAAACCACCCTTCTTAGAAGCCTTAATTTTCTTATCCCCGTTGATAATGGAAAAATGATGCTTGACGGTGAAGTTTTATTTGATAGCGCAAGTAATGAAAAAGTAACGGAAAAGACGCTTAGAGATAAACGCTTAAACTTCGGGCTTGTTTTCCAGTCTTTTAACCTTTTCCCACAATATTCGGTTATCGGCAATATTATGCTTGCCCCTTCTCTTATATTAAAGGAAAAAATTAAGACGTATAAAGCACAATTAAAGGCGGATAAAACACTTTCTAAATCTGAAAGAAAAGCACTTCTTTCTTCGTTTAAGGTTGCCGAAAAAGCGAAGATAGAAACTGATGCGTTAGAATTACTTAAAACGGTTGATTTACTAAACAAAAAAGACGCATATCCTTGCGATCTTTCAGGCGGACAATGTCAACGTGTGGCAATTGCTAGGGCACTTGCTATGAAACCAAAGGTTTTATGCTTTGACGAACCTACTTCCGCACTTGACCCAGAACTAACAGGCGAAGTTTTACGTGTTATTCGTTCACTTAAAGGTGAAGATAGAACAATGATTATAGTTACACACGAAATGGGCTTTGCTAAAAACGTTTCTGATAAAGTTTTATTTATGAGCGACGGTTTGATTGAAGAATTTGGCTCTGCCGAAGAAATTTTCGACAATCCAAAGTCAGAAAAACTCAAAAACTTCTTATCTAGCGTTTCAAATAAAGACGGGGATACAACTCAACCTGTTAATGAATAAAAATTTAAGGAAAAAGATAAATAAAAAGCACCGAATTTTCGGTGCTTTTTGAGTTTTATTAGTGCTTTATTTTTGGTTCCTTTTTGGTGAAAGTATAAACTCTGTACCCTTGATCCTTTTTTGAATTTACTTTATGCTCCGCTTGGCCTTATTGCTTAATCGGATGCTTTTTCTTTTGCTATTCTTTCAGTCTCTTTAGCCTCAATATCGGCTTGTGAAATATGTTTTTCTACGTCTAAAGATAATACTTTTTGTATATACGCTTTCTTTCCCGCACGGGAAAGTTTTTCTTCTTTATTTAAAAATACTAAAGTTAATGTATCTTTATCCTTTGTTTTGTAAATCATCTTTAAATATGAAGAAAACGCACTCTTTGCTATCTTACATTTTTTAGAAACGGTAAGTTTTTTTAGTTGTGTACAAAGTACTAGCGCCTCTCTTCTTATCGTCTTTAAGTGTTTTGCTTTTACCACTTCTAAATTCGTACAGTTTATAAACGTGCCGTAAGAAATTTCGTTTACGTATTTTAAATCAATAGTTTTAAGCGAACTGCAGTTTCTAAAAGTGTTTTCTTCTAAACAACCAAAAGACTCACCAAATCTTTCATGTAAAATAACTTCCTTTAAGCTTGTACAATTATAAAAAGCTTCCTTTAAAACATACTTTACCCCTCTTTGCGAAAAATCCACTTTTTCAAGATTTTTACAATTTCTAAACGCATACCGGCGTACATTTAAATCTTTACTACTTTTATCTAAAACTATTTCTTTTACTTCGTTGTTGCCCTGAAAAGCATTGCTATCTAAACTCGTAATATACGAAGGAATACTCATTTTAGGAGAAAACTTTTTTACTTTTACTAAAGTGATTTCGTCATGCCACTTATTACCTGTATCGGCTGTTTCGTAAATTTCTTCGTAACTATCAACGCTTTTTGCGGTGCTATTTTCCCCACCTAATTTTTTAATTAACTCATATTTTTTGGCTTGTTTTTCTTCTTCTGCTTTCTTTACTTTCCGTGCCTGTTCTTCCTTCACCTTTTTAGTTACGGCATCAACGTTAAATTCGTCAAAATATTCCTGCGCGGTGTATTGATTATTTATCCTTAATTCGCTAGGACAGCCTTCAAAAGCATCAATGTTATCAACTGCAACAGGTTTTCTAGTTGGCAATAATATGGTTTTAAGGTTTATACAACCTTTAAAAGTTTCAGGTTCTATTTTGGTAATTTTTGATTTAGATAAATCTACCTTTTCAAGATTTACACAACCGCTAAACGCCCCCTTGACGATAGTGTGTATTTGATTTCCACCGATTATTTCTTTAACCGTCGCATCGTTTAAAAAGGCAGACGGCATTATTATTCTTATATCTTTTGGAAGTTGGTGCTTTTCCTTTTTTGTGATAATGCCGAGTAAAGCAATTTTATTTTCTGCTAATTTATAATCATTGTTTTGTTGCTCTATCGTTTCGCTAGTTTGATTTACAGTTTCTTGTGGTGTGGAAATTGGCGTACTTATTTTTTTTCCTTTTTTTGCTTCCCTATTTTCTTTGTTTGCTTGTAGTTGCAATTTTAATCTTTGTCTAAAGGTTAAATTTTCACCATATTCATCGCCGTAATCGTGCCCTACCGGTGCAATCGATTCTTCAACAACAGGACTAACTGGCGGTTTACTTTGTTTTTCACGTTCTAAACGAGCTTCAACAAGTTCTCTTACAGATGAAGATCCGCCTGTGCTTACCGCACCACTTCCGTCGTTTAACCTTCCACTATACGTGCGATATTCCGTACGATAATTTTTAGTAGGTTGTTTAGTTAAACCTAAGGTTTCAAAAACAAACACTTCTCCGTTATCGTAATACTTTTCGCCGTCAACAAGTTCGCCACTTGAAAATTTACCTTTTATAAGAATTGCAAAAGTTTTTGATATTTCATACCTTTTGCCATTTCTTCTAATTGATACTGAAACTAAACTCCCCCTTTCAAATTCAGCGTAAACACCATTTCCAGAACGATTTCCGTCCACGAATCCGCCCATATAAATATTTCCGCTTTTATAAATTTTACAAAAATTACCGTTTAATGGAATAGTATCTACTCTTGAGCCCCAGTCCCCTTCTTCAATAGAAAGCCCTGTGCCGTTATTCTTAAACACCTTAACGCCTGTAAAATTATACGCAAGGTTCATTCCGTTCATTTTATTGTGATAGCCTAATTCTATCGTGCCATATGCCTTATCGTGAACCCACGCACCATAACCAAAATAATGTTTAAGGTTATCCGTAACTTCACCGTGAAAAGTGCCTCTTTTATATTCAAAACTTGTTCTTGGATATCTATAATATTGACCGCTTAACTCTCCGTTTACAAAATTTCCACCATAAAAAGCACCGTCGTTAAAACCAAGGTCTTCGCCAAGATAACCTTTTCCGTTAGGTACGCCGTTAGCAAAGTTTCCGTAATAAATATACGAACCGTTTTTGCTAATTAATTTACCGTGTCCGCTCCTTACGTCGTTAGAATAATCGCCTATATAATATTTGTTATTATAGCTATCGCCATTAGGTGATTTTTCGGTAACGACGCACTTGCCGTTTTTTAATCCGTTAACAAAATTGCCAACTTCATATCCATTTGCCGTGCTTTTTGCACCCTGCCCTGTTTGACAGTTGCTAACCCACTCACCAAGGTAAACGTTTCCGTTATGATATATCATTCTGCCGTAACCATCTGCTTTTCCATTAGCAATTTCACCGATATATCTGCCTTCATTAAACTCTACAATACCTATTTCTCTCATATTTTCTCCTGTTTTTTAAAAAAATCCACAATTTATTAAAGTGGATTTTTTCTTTCTTTTCCGTTACCACGTGGGTATTTTTTGTCCGTATTTTTTATCTTTTTAACTGAAATTAACGTTCTTTTTGCATCATTTAAGGTGTATTCTTTAATTTCTTCGATTTTTCCACCCAAAATTTTAATTGCATTTTCCGCTTCTTTTGTTTCTTCTATTCCATCACCCTTAAACGCAACGAAATATCCCCCAACTTTAACAAACGGCATGCAATATTCTGATAAAGTATTCATTCTAGCAACGGCACGTGCGGTACAAACGTCAAAATTTTCCCTATATTTTTCGTCTTTTGCTAAATCTTCCGCTCTACCGTTTATAACCGTTACGTTATTTAAGTTAAGTTCTTTTACAACCGCTTTTAAAAACTCACACTTTTTACCGGTTGCTTCAACAAGCGTTACACTTAAATCTTCTTTTTCTATTTTTAATGGAATAGCAGGAAATCCACCGCCAGACCCTATATCTATAAGCGTTTTTCCGTCTATTTTATCCACACCTAAAATACTATCAATAAAGTGTTTTTCATAAACTTCTTCTCTTTCTGTGATAGCGGTTATATTAAACATTTGATTATATTTAATCAAAATATCATAATATTTATTAAATTTTTCGATTTTTTCTTCTGTTAAAGTTAAATTATACTTTTCTAATAACGTTTTCATACATTTATTATATCACATATTAAATTTATAAACAATATCTTTTTTATCAACAAAAAGTTTTTAACATTGTTTATTACTTTGTTGATTTCTTTTTTATTTTGAATTTTATTCTATTTATTCGTTTTAAAATTCATCTCTTTTTTATCAATTTATTTTTTTATTAACATTATCCACGTTTTTTATTTTCTATCAACATTTTTTTCTTCAATAAATCGTTAGTATTTATTTAGTGGTTTTTAGTTTATCAACATTTCAACGATATAATAAGAATAATACCATATTATTTAAAATTTTTTAAAAAAGAAAACAATATAATCACATGAGATTTTTTCTTTCCTTTTTATTCTTTCATAAAACTTAAAAAATGAATACTAAAAAACTAAAAATATCTTGATTTTTTACACTTTCTAATATATAATAGTTTTATTATATATTATTATAGGAGAATAACGAATGAAACTCATTTGCGACGGTCTCGATTTATACGACGCGGTATTAAAGGTTAGTAAAGCACTTGGCTCAAAAACTGCTAATCCTGTTTTAGAAGGTATTAAAATCTCTGCGTTTGGAGATACTTTAACCCTTGTTGCAACCGATACTGAACTTACAATCGTTAAAAAGATTAAAGCAGACATTTTAATGGAAGGCGAAACGGTTGTTGTTGGTAAATATTTTGTTGAATTTGCTAAAAAACTTGAAAAAGAACAAGTTGAACTTTGTAGATTAGAAGAAGGCTCACTTCAAATTAAATATTCTGATTCTGTTAGTGAACTTCAAGTTTTCCCTGTTGAAGGCTTTCCAAAAGTAGAAACAGCAGAAGAAGGAAATTTCTTTAAGGTTAAGCAAGGAGAATTTAAAAACATTGTTGAAAAAACTGTTTTTGCTTGTTCAACTGATGATAGCAGACCTATTCTTAAAGGTTGTTTATTTGAAATTGTAAATCAAGTATTAACCGCCGTTGCATTAGACGGATTTAGAATGAGCGTATTAAAGAAAAACGTTATTGCAAGCGGTGATTTTAAGACGGTTATTCCTGCAAGAACTCTTGTTGAAATTTCTCGTCTTTTAGATAAAGATGATGAAGACGTTACCGTTATTTTACAGAAAAACACCCTTTTACTTGAAGTGGAAAATACAATCTTAATTTCTAGACTTATTGAAGGTGAATTCGTTAAATATAGTCATATACTTCCCACTTCATTTGAAAACGTTGTTACGGTAAGCAAACAATCGTTACTTAACAGTATTGAAAGAGCGTCTATCGTTTCTAAAAACGACAGATATAACGTTATTAAATTTGATATAAATGATGACGTTATGAAAGTTTCTGCAAAATCAGAAGTTGGTGCGGTTGATGAAAACGTTGCTATCGTTCTTAAAGGTAAAGATTTAGTAGTTGCATTTAACGGTAAATTTATAACCGACTTTTTAAGAATTTCATCATGTGATTACATTAACATTAACCTAAATACCCCTACCGATCCTTGCGTTATTAGGGAAATAGGTGAAGAAGAATTCTTATATTTAATATTACCTGTTAGAATAAACGCTTAATTTATTTGACAAATATTAAAAATATATAGTAGAATACTAGGGATTGATAAAAAGATAACTATTAAGGAGAAAATATAATGAAACAGACTTATCAGCCGAAAAAAAGACAAAGAAGTAAGGTTCACGGTTTTAGAGAAAGAATGAAAACTAAATCTGGAAGAAACGTGTTAAAGAGACGTCGTAATAAAGGTCGTCATAAACTTTCCGCATAATTAAAGGAAATTAACTTGGATTACAGATTAAAAAAAGAAAAAGATTTCAAAACCGTCTTTAATAAGGGCAAAAGATTTTTTTCAAATCATTTAACGCTAATTTATTTAGAAGCAGACTCATTAAAAGTTGGCTACGCCGTGAGTAAGAAACACGGCGGTAGCGTTAAAAGAAATAGAATTAAAAGAATTTTGCGGGAATCTTTCAGAAGTTTTTCGCCTATTTTAAGCAAAAACTTCTTTTTTGTTTTTATACCGAAAGTGTCTAATGATGAATTATCGTTAGATTTAGTTAAAAACGAAATGGAATATTTATTTAAAAAAGGCAAATTTTTAGTTTAGATGTTAAAATTTTTAAGTATTAAGTTAATTAAATTTTATCAGAGATTTTTATCTAAGGGCACGTGTATGTATATTCCAACATGTTCGCAATACACTTTGGAAGCAATAGAGAAACACGGGTTCTTTTACGGATGGTGTTTAGGTATTTTTAGAATTTTGAGATGTACGCCTTGGTGTAAGGGCGGTTTTGATAAAGTTCCTGATAAAAAAAGAGACTTAAAATGGGTTTATTAATATGAATATAATAAATTTTGCTCAACCGCAAACGGCCAACTTTTTAGTTGATATTATCGTTTGGCTTGTTGGAATTACTTCATCAGTTGCCGTGGGTATTATTCTTTTTACCCTTATTTTAAAACTGATAACTACTCCTTTTGATGTTTTTTCAAAAATTTCAATGCGTAAAAATGCTTTAAAAATGGAAGCTATGCGCCCAGAACTTGAAAAACTTCAAAAACAATATGCAGATAATAAACAACTTTATAATCAAAAGATGATGGCACTTTATAAAAAGAACGGATATTCTATGTTTGGTGCTTGTCTTCCTACTATTTTAATGCTTGTTATTTTTATCGTTGCTATTAATGCGTTTACTTCTTATTCTCAATTCCAAAACTTAACGTACTTTTATAACATGAGCAATTCTTATAATAGTGCTATTTATGATGGTTTTGAAGTTGACGAAAGTGAAAATAAATATATATATAAGCTTGAAAACGGCAAAGTTGAATTAAGTTTAGATGCAGTTTTAGAAGATACAACAGGAAAAACAAGTGGTACTCTTCCTATTATTAGTAATGGAACTTCTTCTTCATTTATTTATGAAAAAGGTGAAGAAAGCCAAGAAATTGAAGGGCAAACTGTTATTTCTAAATATATTATATATTCAACTGAAAAAGGATACGTAAAGGCAAAAAGTTTTTATGATTATAAAGACGGTGTAGTTTACGTTGTTTCTACCGAATATGAAGCAGATGCAAACGCTCTTAAAAATTCTTCATTAAAAAATGAAAATAATAAAACTTTCGCTGAAGTTTTAGCCGAAAAGCCAGAAACAACTGCGGAATCATTTATTATAGATATTGCTAAAACAAGGTCTGCTGAAAAGTTTAGAGAAGAAAATGCTTCATTTTTATGGGTAAAAAATATTTGGGTTACTGATAGTCCACTTTCTCATCCTATTGAATCGACGTGGAATGATTTTAAGTCAAAACACGGATATCCTGAAAATGCAACGGAAGTCGTTCAAGAAGCAGATTATCAAAACTTAATTGCTAAACTTGGGCCTGAAAAAGATTCTGTTAACGGTTATTTTATTCTTGCCGTTCTTACCGCAGGTATTTCATTCTTGATGCAATGGGTAACGACCAAAACCCAAAAAGCGCAAATGGAACTTCAAACGGTTAACGGACAAGGTATGCAAACGCAAAAGATGATGATGTGGATTATGCCTATTATGATGGCAGTATTTGCATTTATGTATACGGCTGCGTTCTCGTTATATATGATTTTAAGTTCGGCTATAAGTATTCTTTCTACCCTTGGTATTAACTGGATTGTTGATAAAAAATTCGGAAAAACGAAAAAGAAGGAAGAAAAACAAGTTATTCGTGGCAGAGTTCATGACGAAAAGCCTGAACCGGTTGTTGAAAAAAAGAAAGAAGAAAAAATTGAACAACCTGATTTTATTACAAGTAAAGATAAGCCTAAAACACATATAAGGGGCAGATTAAAATAGGCGCTTGGCGCAAAGGAGATAAAAATGGAATTTAGCGGAAAGACTGTTCAAGAAGCAATTGAACTTGGTCTTAAAGAAATGGGTTTAACGGAAGAAACCGCAACGATTACCGTTAAAGAAGAACCCACTAAAGGGCTTTTCGGTAGATTGAAAGGAAAAGCGGTTGTAGAAATTGAAAAGAATAAAAACGGTGCTGAAAAGGCAACTGAATTTGTTCAAGGAATTTTAGATATCATGGATATCACCGCAAAAGCAGAACTTACAGAAGATGGCGAAAATCCTGTAATTACGCTTATTGCAGAAGACTCTTCTACTGTTATCGGTTATCGTGGCGAAGTGCTTGATGCACTTCAAACGCTTGCAGGTGCAGTTGCGAATATCGGCAATAAAGTTTATAAAAAAGTTGTTGTTGATTGTGAAAATTATAGAGATCGCAGAGAAGAAACCCTTGTTTCTCTTGCTCATAAACTTGAAGAAAAAGCAACCAAGATGCGCAGAGAAGTTATTTTAGAACCAATGAATCCGTTTGAAAGAAGAATTATTCATACGGCACTTGCAGAAAGCCAAACGGTAACAACTAGAAGCGACGGAAAAGAACCTGAAAGATACGTTGTAATCGTTCCTAACGATAAAGACGAATTCGCAAAGCCTTATAACGCAGGCAGAAACAACGATAAATCAAAAAATAACAACAAAAAAGGCGGAAAGTTTAATAGAAACGACCGCAAGGGTAGAAACGACCATCGCCAAAACGGTTTTAGAAAGAACGACCGTCCACGTGGAAGTGGATTTACCGAAGAAAAACGCAAAAAGACAATCGGATTTGGAACGTATCTAGGAAACAGTCTTAAAGACAACAAGTAAAAGCAATACGCATAAGACTATTTTTTCTTATGCGTATTTTTGATTTAATAAGGAGAAAATTATGGAAAAATTCACGTGGACTGCTAAACTAAAAGACGGAATGAAACAAGAATATATTAAACGTCATGATGAAATTTGGCCGGAAATGGTTAAAGTGTTAAAGGACGCTAAAATTAGCAACTATACTATTTGGATTGATGGGGATACGCTTTTTGGTTATTACGAATGTGAAAGTGTTGAATTTGCTGCAAAAACGCAGGCAGAAAGTCCTATCGTTGATAAATGGAACGAATATATGAAGGACGTTATGGAAATGAAAAAAGACCCTGCAACAGGCACGCACCCAAAGTTAGAACTTGCTTTCTCGCTTGACTAAACATATATAAAAAGGAAAAAAATCATGGAAAATTTGATTCAAAAAAAGAACGAACGTCATGGCGGAATTGACTTATTCCGCGTAGTTGCTATGTTTATGGTGGTTATTCTCCACGTAAACGGCATTGGTGGAGTTTTGAGAAACCCTGCAAACACCGCACTTTCTCCATTATGGTTTATTGGTTCGGCAATACAAGTACTTTGTGTAGTAGCAGTAAATTGTTTTGCTTTAATTACGGGATTCGTTAACGTTGGAAGAAAAGCTAAAATTAAGAATTTAATTTCTTTATGGTTACAAGCATTTTTCATTTCAATCGTTGTGTTTGTTATTAAAATTATTATTCAAGAAGAAACGTTTTCATTTTCGCTTTTAGTAAAACGTTTACTTCCCGTAACGTTTAATAGATGGTGGTATTTCACCGCTTATTTTCTCTTATTCTTCTTTATTCCAATACTAAACTTAGCAATGGAAAAGTTTGGTAAAGTGCTTATGGCTTCTCTTATTATTGCGCTTGGCGTGCTTTTTTGTGTCGTTGGTTACATTATGCCAGCAGAAGTGTTTGGATTAGTTAGCGGATATAGTTTCTTATGGCTTGCATATCTCTATTTAGTTGGTGCTTATATTAAAAAGTACGATTTCAAAATTAGTATTAAAGGTAAGCCTGTTAGAGCGTGGGTGTATTTCGCCATTTATTTAGTAATATCCGTTTTACATTTTGTTATTGAATTTCTTCTTTCTAGACGCGGTGGATATACATCTGTTCCAGTAAATACTGTTTATACGTATGCATTAAATTTACTTGCTTCAGTTGCATTATTACTATTCTTTGCTAATCTTAAATTTAAGACTAGCAAAACACTTATGTTCTTCTCTTCGACATCGTTTGGTGTTTATTTGATACATATAGCGGTTGGTGTTAGCGACAAATTTACTTTCCTACTTAACTATCATTGGGCTATAACTGTAGCACTTGTTATTGCATGCGCAATAGCAATTTATCTTGCTTGTACCATCATTGAATACTTAAGACAATTATTATTTAAGGCATGTAGAATAAATACTCTTACAGAAAAAATTCAAACACTTATTCTCAAAATATATGATAAGTTAAAGGCAAGGTTTGAAAAAGAGCCTATTACAGAAACGGAAAGCGTTATGGAAGCAAAAATGGAAGAAAAAACCGAAGAAAACCCCGCTACGCCCCCTTCTGAAAACTAAAAAAGTAACAAAAAAGACGGAAGTAATTTCCGTCTTTTTCTTTTTAATAAAAAATTATTTGTTTTTCAAATCTTGAACGGTGAAGTTGTTATTATCCGGTGTTTCGATATAGTTAAAAATTTCGTTAACGTCTTCACTTATAAATAATAATTTCCAGCAGTCAGCACGCACAAACCCTTTTTCTATTGCAGTAGCAAGCATGTTTTTAAGGTCGTTATAGTAACCACGAATATTATAGATTGCAATCGGTTTATTATGACGACAAAGTTGCTTACTTGTTAATATTTCAAAAAATTCTTCTAACGTGCCTATTCCACCAGGAACGATTAAAAATGCATCTGCATTGTCATCCATAATTTGTTTGCGTTCACGCATGGTTTCAGGCTCTATAATCGTGTCGCAATTAGGGAAAACGTCTTCAATGTCTTCTTCTTTAAAAAACCTTGGCATAACACCTAAAATATCTCCGCCCGCTTTATCAACGCCTTCTGCAACGGCACCCATAAGACCTGAACCACCACCGCCGAAAACAAGTGAATGACCCCGCTCCACTATCATTTTTCCAAGCACTTCTACTTTATCTTTATATTCTTGATCAATTTTTGAAGACGCCGCTCCAAATACGCATATTCTCATCTTTTTATTCTCCTTTCCATTTATTAAATAACTCTCTTATTTGAGAAGTAAATTTTGCATTATCTTTGTTTGTTTTACCCCTTCTACTCTTTGCAAGCGACAAGAGATTTTCCGCTTCGTAAACTAACGCCTTATAGACGTTTTCAGCCCTTAAATTACCCTTGAAAGCCTTTGTCCTATCAAGCACCTTGCCTTCGGTGTAAATAGTAATTCTGCCTGTTATAAGGTCATATTCCGTGCCACTAAAAGGTGCGTCGGCAAGATATCCGTTTTCGGTTAACATGGCGCGAAAATCTTCGCATGAATCATCATCACCATGATTAACGAATATTAGTTTAGGTTTACTCTTGAATGCTTTTATCCAATTAAATAAACCGTTCTTGTCTGCATGCCCGCTTGCGCCGTGTAGAGAACGAATAGACGCCTTAACAATTATCTCTTCATCAAATAACGTTACACGCTTATCCCCGCTTAAAAGTGCCCTACCGAGAGAGCCTTCTGCTTGATAACCAACGAATAATATAGTGTTATTCTTTCGCCATAAATTGTGTTTTAAGTGGTGACGAATTCTTCCTGCTTCACACATACCGCTAGCAGAAATTATAACTTTCGGCTCATGGTTGAAATTTATTTGTTTACTCTCTTCTGCCGTTTCTGTCATGCGGATATCGTCAAACCATAGTGGGTTGATACCCTGATCGATTAGAGCCCGAGTTTCACCATCAAAACAGGAAGGGTCGCAATGCATAAAAATAGACGTTGCATCTACTGCAAGCGGTGAATCAACGTAAACCTTAAACCCGTCGTGTCCTTTGATTAAACCCTTTTGTTTTATTTCTCTAAAAGCAAATAAAAGTTCTTGTGTTCTGCCAACCGCAAACGACGGAATTATTAAGTTTCCGCCCGCATCTAACGTTTGCTGTGTTACTTGAACAAGTTCTTTCACAACGTCCTTTTTTTCGCCGTCGTGCGTGCGATTTCCATAGGTCGATTCTATAACTAAATAATCGGTTTCTTCAACCGTCTTAGGATCGTTTATAAGTTTTTGGTCGGTATTGCCAACGTCACCGCTAAAAACGATTTTACGTGTTGTGTCGTTTTCAGTCAGCCAAAGTTCAATACACGCTGAACCTAGCAAGTGTCCCACGTCAGTAAAGCGCAACGAAATTCCGTCTGCAACGGTTAACTGCTCTCCATACCTACAACGTCTAAGCAGTTTTAACGTGCCTATTGCATCATCAGTATCATAAACGGGTTCGGGGGAGATTAGTCCCTGTCTTTCCGCTCTTTTAGACCGCCATTTTGCTTCCGTTTCTTGAATATGAGCAGAATCTTTAAGCATGATGTTAAGCAGGCTACACGTCGCTTCCGTGGCGTAAATCGAGCCCTTAAAACCATCTTTGTAAAGTTTAGGAAGCATTCCTGAGTGGTCAATGTGAGCATGCGTTATAAACACGCTTTCAATTTGGCTTGGGGCAACGGGAAGTGAGATGTTTTGGAACACGTCCTTTCCCTGTTCCATACCGCAATCGACCAAATAGTATTTTCCGTTCACTTCTAAAAGTGTGCAACTTCCTGTAACTTCATGTGTTGCGCCAATAAATTGAATTTTCATATCTACCCCCACAAGAAAGTTTCCGTTATTTTATGTATATTGTAACACGGTATTATTGAAGTTTTCTGTAAATATAGTATATACCATTTTTTATTATATATCAATATTAAATTTTTTGTGCAAGTAAAATGATTCATCACACTAATTAAAAAACACCCTGTTAAGAGTGTTTAAAATACAAAAGCACCTACTTTTTCAGTAAGTGCTTTGTTTTGTTTTCGTTAGATGTTAAGGAAACCTATTCTTCTTCATATCCTGCAAGTTTTAATAATTCTGAATAAACTTTGCTTTTTTCTAAACCGCTTTTAATAAGTTCAGTTGCCTTTTTTAATGCGTTTTCAGTAGTTACTCCTTGAGCATGCATTTGTTTTGACCCACAAATACACATAATATTCATAACTGAATCCTTTGTGTATTGACTGTCTTTTTTTGCAGTTAATATTAACTCGTCCATTGCTTGTTTTGTTTTTTCTCTTTGAGTCATAATAATTCCTTGTATAGCATAATAAAATCGTTCATTTCTTCCGCCCAATAACCAAGTTTTTATTTTCAGCTACTGCTTTATACCACAAAGCCCACTCTTGTTTTGTCATCATAGTTGCTTTTGCAACTTTCTTCTTTAACTCGCTAAAGTTATCTTTGCTATCGTACGCCTTTTTATCGGTGTCGGTCTTGGCAACAAACTTTCCGTCATCTTCGCCATGCAGACAACCGTTTCTATCTTCTGTTGCCATATTACCATTTTCTCCTTAAAAAGTCAATATCTATTTAATGTTTATTCTTGCAGATAGACAGTCAATATAGTTTGCCATTATGTTAAATTGTTCCGCCATTAAACGTCTTTCTGCGTACGGCAACGCCATAAACGTATCATCTTAGTATATGCATTTGGTGGATTATTTATATTATTACGCTATTGAGCAAAAACTAAAAAGATAAACAAAAAAACCGCTTGAAAAAATCAAGCGGTTTTGTGTTGAGATAAAACCTAGTGCCCCCAACACCTATCACGTTTAATAACATGTTGCCCCTTATACCTATCACTTTCTAGCAAGCAAATTATATAGCTAATAAATGGTAAAAGCAAGGCGGAAAGGCGAAGTAAAAACGTGCACTATTATTAAAACTTGTAACTATGCTTGTAAGCGAAAATTTGATAAGCAATAGGTTGGTTGTGAAACGGAAATAATATAATCACGGATGCCTAAGGCAATCTTTTCTGCCATCATATAAACAAGGTTTAGTCTGGTTAGATTAAACAGTTTATAGTTTTTTTCAGAGCGTTCTGACACTACTCCGATAATACTTATATCACCAACCGCATCAAGGGTTTTATTAACGCCAAGACCAGGTTTTAGACTGCCGTTAATTACACGAATAATACCAACGTCATCTTCATTCCCTACCGCTGCATCTACAGCAATTGTTATTGTGTTCGGGTGAACAGATTTAACGTGCTTGGTTGCACAATTTACTTCCTTTGCAGTTACAGGGGATTTTAACGTTCCATAGATATATGCATCAATATTATAATTAGTTAAAAGAGTTCCGACGAGCGGACCTAAACTATCACCCAAAACTAAATCGCTTCCGATACAGATAATAACGGGAGAGCGGTTATTGTGGTTTAAAACCTTTAATGCCTCGCTTATTCCGTTAGAAGCGTAAGCGTTAAATGAGCTAAATGAATATGAATTTTCCATACGAGTTCCATTGAATAAATTTATATAGATTTTGATGAAGTTACGAGTAGGAAGGTAAGTATTTTATAATAAATGCTCTCTTACACGGTTTCACGCAGATTATTGCCATAATATACTTGGATTATTCAAGGTTTTTAACAAAACACAAATTTTAAATAAAAACAGAGAAGTTATCAACAAAAGATATAGGGTATTTCGATAAATTAACTAAAAACGTTAGTAAAACTCTACAAATTTAACATAAAATCACCTAATAAAATGAGTTTTCCACAATTAACGAAAAATATAAGAACAAATTAAAAAACAAAATGGCGCAAAGAAAATTTTAATAGCGCAAGAGCGGAATTTTATCAAAACAAGGACAAAAAATTTATAAATCCGCTTTTTTACCGCTATAAAATTGTTAAAAACTTAAAAAAGAGAGAAAGTTATCAACAATTTAACTAACTTATCAACAAAAATCGGATTATATTTCGACAGTCTGTTAAATAATAGACGGTAAAACGTGCAATAATATCAAATAAGAATTACGTAACGACGACTAAAATCGCTATACAAAGACTAATGATTCTTAATATGTACGAAAAAATGCAAAATCTTAAAAATATAATATTTACAATGGCGCAAAAATTCTTAACAATTACATGCGCTCAAAATAAATATAAGCGCAAATTAAACGACGGCAAGCGCATGCGAATCTGCGCATTGCGTAAATATTATCTGCACTTGTGCAAAAAAGATGCGCAACATAATAATATAAGAAAAGCGCGTCGCCTAACAACGCAAATAATGAAATTTCACAGCAGGTGCGCTATGCGCACATAAAAGTAAACTAGCCATTGTAAGCGTCGTTAAAAAACGCGCAAATTTATAATTTAATATGACGCCAAACAAAATTTATTAGCAAGAAGCCAAAAATGCTAATAAATAACCCACCCTTCTCGCAAAACACAAGCATTAGGCACGTAATCGATCAGTACGCCAAGCAAAACACAAAAAATCCAATCCAAAAATGTAAAAATACAATAAAAATTAAGTAAAACAGTTGCCAAAAGCCTTAAAATTGTCAAAAAACACACAATAATGTGTTGCGCGCAACAAAAAATGGGCAAAAACACATAAAAATGCCATTATTTTTCTATTTTGACACGCCCAGAACGTTGTATTAAATAAATCTAGATAAAAAACGTTTCACGTGAAACAAAAAATGGCAGTAATAAATGTTTCACGTGAAACGGTATTGTAATGTTTTATTATGTTTCACGTGAAACTATGTTGCTATACCTTTACTTTTGTTGTTTCACGTGAAACATGGTTGTTACGTGGCTTATTGTTCTTCCGTGTGAAACAAATATGGCAACCGTTTCGATATTTTTGGTTAAATCGGCTATAAAATTGATGTTTTTAACAAAAAATGCCCACTTTTTAACTAATTTTTGATAAATTTTGAGAGTTTGACTGAGAAATAATTAAATTTGCGAGTTGTTTTTTTGGGTAATAATTATGGCTATTTGCAGAAAATATAAAGTTTTTAATGGGAATTGCATAATATTTGTGTGTGTTTTAGGCGTTTTTTGCATATTTATTGCTTTTGCGGAACGTTGTTAGGGGGGGTGTTGCTGAAGATTAAATGCTTATATTGAAAAATATAACTACCGTTTGTGTCTTTTGTTTGAATTCCTATTATGTTTTAATTGCATAAGATTGTCGGTCGTGGCCAAATTGTGAACTTGTAATGTGGGGCCTGATGGTTGATTGTTGGTTGGCGAATTGATTTTATGTAGTCAATGAAGGCTAAATCTCGCAGAATCGACTAAAAAATTATCCGGTTAGAAAATGTTGTCATTCTGTCTCAGAGCATTTTAGGGCGATTTTTTATTTTTTGATTTTTGGCGAGATTTTATATGCAAAACAACGACGTTATATTGGTTTTGTGAGTGCCGAGATGGTGGAAGGTGAGAAATTTGGGTGTGTTTTTAATAAAAGCATGAGATTAATTTGTGTTTTATATGTTTTTTGGGTGATTTAATGGAAAAACCGTGTAAAATTAATAAAATTTTTACATTTTTTGCTATTGCGCAAGGTTTTATTGATAAATATTAAGTACTTTGGGGTGTTTTTATTAAATATTGATGATTTTTTATGAGTTTTTTAGTGCGCATGTTGTTTTTTTTGCTGTGCGGTCTGTTGGCGCGTGTCTTTTGTTACGCATAATTGTATGTTTTAGTCGTGCGTTATACAATTTTCATTTATTTTTGTGCGTAGGTATTAAATTGATGCGTAATACTGCAAAATATTATAAAATAGAGAGTTTTTTGTTGAAAATTTTATAAATCGGCATTAAAAAATATATGCGCATATTGAATTTATGTTGCGCTAGTGTTTTTCTTCTTGTGGCGCTAAATGGGGTGGGGTGTTAACGTTAAATCAAGTTTTTATTATTGATTTTGTGTTTGCGCTTTTTTATTTTTATGAAATATTTTGCGCTATAATAATTATGCGCTAATCAATTTTATTTAGCGCAACTAAAATTTGACTGTTAGGGTTAAGATTTTGTCGAAAATCTACTTAATAGTAATAAAACAGAATAATTTTTATAGTGATTTGTTGTTTTTTAAATTAAAGTAGTGTATAATATATAAAAGTTCACGCAAAACTATAATTTCAAGGATATTTCAATATCCATAAGTTAGTATGTTAACGTGAAGGCTAACAGTTAAGAGCAATTACAGAAAAAATAAAGGAGCAAAAAATTGGAGACTAAGAAGAAATCTAAAGGGTTCTGGATTATTCTTGCAATTATCGCACTTGCAATTATCGCAATGACGCTTACAACGTGTATAAATACGAATATTGAAGTGAATTGTAGCGAGTTCGATTACGTTGTGATAGAAGTAAACGAACCTATTGCAAAAGATAACGAATACGTTCTTAATGATTTTAAGGACGGAGCACCAACTATTTACAAAGCGTTATCTGGAATAGAAAATTTCACAAAAGCAGAAATTTTCGACGTTGTATTTGATGGATACGTTGTGAATTTTAAGATTAATGTAACCGCAGGGAACTTAAACCACATTAGAAGTTTTACAACAAACTACCCAAGAAATGATGCTAAAATAATTGCGCTTGAAGAAGCAATGAGAGAAGTAGGGATTTCTTACACTTACACGAATCCGAATGCAAATTCGATTTGGTCGTCATTACTTCCTATTCTCGGCACGGTGGTGATTGCAGTTGTGTTCTTCTTCCTTATTATGGGAACGCAAGGCGGAACTAAGGGAGCAATGAGTTTTGCAAAAACAAACGCTAGGGTTAATCACAACCTTAAAGTTCGTTTTAGCGACGTTGCAGGTGCAGAAGAAGAAAAGGCAGAACTTGCAGAAGTCGTTGAATTCTTAAAGCATCCTAAAAAGTTCTCGGAACTTGGTGCACGTATTCCTAAGGGCGTGCTTTTAGTAGGCCCTCCCGGAACAGGTAAAACGTTGTTCGCAAAAGCCGTTGCCGGTGAAGCAGGCGTACCTTTCTTCTCAATAAGTGGTTCAGACTTTGTTGAGATGTTCGTAGGTGTGGGTGCTTCTAGGGTAAGGGACTTATTTGATACGGCAAAGAAGAATATGCCGTGTATCGTGTTTATCGACGAAATCGACGCCGTAGGTCGCCAGCGTGGTACAGGTATGGGGGGCGGACACGACGAAAGAGAACAAACGCTCAACCAGTTACTCGTACAAATGGATGGTTTTGAAACTAACGACGGCATTATCGTTATGGCGGCAACCAACCGTGCAGATATATTAGACCCTGCACTCCTAAGACCTGGCAGGTTCGATAGGCAGATATTCGTTAACACGCCAGACGTTCGTGGTAGAGAAGCAATACTCAAAGTTCACGCAAGGAATAAACCGCTTGCAACTGACGTTAACTTTAAGACTGTTGCACGTATGACAAGTGGGTTCTCAGGTGCAGACCTTGAAAATCTTTTGAACGAAGCGGCAATTCTTGCGGCACGTGCAAACAGAACGTATATAACTAATAAAGACCTTTACGAAGGTATCAATAAAGTTCTTTTAGGACCGCAAAAGAAGAGTAGGTTAGTTACCGAAACGGATAAGCGTATAACCGCTTACCACGAAGCAGGGCATGCTATCCTTGCTAGATTACTTCCCAACTGCGACCCCGTTCACGAAGTATCTATTATTCCACGTGGTCAGGCAGCAGGTTATACTATGACACGCCCTGATTCTGACGATAACCACTTAACCAAGGCTAAACTTTTAGACGATATAGTAATGACGCTTGGCGGTAGGGTTGCGGAAGAACTTGTTATTAAGGATATATCCGCAGGCGCATCAGGTGATATTCAAGCAGTAAGCAAACGTGCAAGACTTATGGTTACCGAATGGGGTATGAGCGAAAGAGTTGGCCCTATCTCTTACGGCTCGGATAAGGAAATCTTTATCGGTAGAGATATGGCTTCACACGTAACGTATAGCGAAGAAACGGCAGGCATAATCGACGAAGAAATACAGAAGATTATTCACGACGGGCTTGCAAAGGCAAGAAAGTTGCTTAGCGAGAACAGAAATCTTCTTGATACGATGGCAAGGGTGCTTGTTGAACGTGAAACGATATTCACCGAAGAAGTGGATATGATTATGGAAGGCAAGACGCCAGAAGAGATTATGCAGTTTATGGATGACAACGAGCATTCGCTTTCGCAAAATCCTTTTATAAGACGTAATCCGACAATCGTACCAGAAAAGACGGAAGAAAAGGCGACAACCGAAGAAGTAAAAGAAGAAACGCCTGAAAAAACAGACGAAGAAAAATAAAAAAAGAATAACACCTTCAAAAGACAAAAACGGCATAGCCGTGTGGAAACGAAACACAAACGGGAGATGGACATGGGAAAGATCGTTTCTTTTGCCAACCAAAAAGGTGGCGTGGGGAAGACCACGACTTGTGTAAATATGACGACATACCTTGCGTCAATGGGCAAGAAGTGTTTACTTATTGATATAGATGCGCAAGGTAATGCAACGACGGGACTTGGATTAAATAAAACGGAATTGCAGTATTCTGCATACGACGTATTAACTTGTGAAACACCGTTAATGGATGCGGTGGTAAAAACCAAAATCGACAATCTAGACGTATTACCTGCAAGCGTTGATTTAGCAGGGGCAGAAGTCGATTTAGTGTACGTTAAAAGGCGTGAATACGTTTTATCGGAATCGTTAGAAGTGGCGAAAAAATCATACGATTATATTATGATAGATTGTCCACCGTCGCTTGGGCTTATAACGATAAACGCACTTGTTGCTTCCGATTCTGTGATAATCCCTATCCAGAGCGAGTATTACGCTCTAGAAGGGCTTGCGCAACTAATGAACACGATTAAACTTGTCAAAAAGCACCTAAACGAAAACTTAAAAGTTGAAGGGGTGGTGCTTACAATGAACGACACCCGTGCATTGATGGCAAAGCAGATTTCAGAAGAGATAAAAAAATATTTTGGGAAGTGTGCGTTTGAGACTAAGATTCCAAGGAACATAAGGCTAGCCGAAGCACCAAGCCACGGCGTACCTATAATGTTTCATGATGCAAGTTCCAAAGGCGCAAAGGCATATTTTGCGCTTACGGAAGAATTTTTAGAAAGACAACCGAAGAAGGTTAAAGAATACAAAAAATAAACGGAGAAAGAAAGATGAATAACTCGAGAGGTTTAGGAAAAGGACTCGCAGCATTATTTTCGGACACAGAAGGAGAGTACAAGAAGTCGTACAAACCGACAACGCCTGTTAAAAAGCAGATTGTTGTACCGGTGATTGAAGAAGACATTACCCCTGTTGCCCCTGTGGTAACAAAAGAAGAAGTGGTTAAAGGTGAAGGCGTAACGCAAATGGAAATCGAAAAGATTTTCGCAAACCCCAACCAGCCACGTAAAGCATTTGACGAAACGGCACTCAACGAACTTGCAACGTCGATTGAAAAGCATGGCGTAATCATGCCTATTATCGTTAACAAGAGCGGTGATAAGTATATGATAATCGCAGGGGAAAGACGTTTTAGAGCAAGCAAGATAGCAGGGCTTAAAACCGTTCCCGTTATCGTGAAGAATTACGACGAACGTCAAATCAAAGAAATTTCACTTATCGAAAACTTACAAAGGGAAGACCTTAACCCGATTGAAGCAGCAAACGCTATGCGTGCGCTCATGGATGAATATGGCTTAACGCAAGAAGAACTTTCTGAACGTATCGGTAAATCTCGTCCTGCAATCGCAAACACCCTTCGTCTTTTAACTCTTTCTGCAGACGTAATTAAGATGGTTGAAGGTGGAAAACTTTCAGCAGGTCATGCAAGGGCAATTATTCCTATTCCGCAGATAGACCAACTTTCTATCGCAGAACGTGCGGTAAAAGAAGGGATGTCCGTTCGTGATATTGAAACGGCGGTTAAGGAATACTTCACTCCACCAGAAGAAAAGAAGAAAAAGGTTCGCCCTGAACTTTCCGCAGAACTCAAGGATTTAATTGAAACTATGCAAAGAGTGTTCGGTACGAAAGTAAACGCTATCGGAAACGATAACAAGGGTAGAATTTACATAGACTATTACACCAGAGACGATTTGGATAGACTTGCAGAATTAGTTGAAATCTGCAAAAACAAGAAATAAGGGAAAATAGTATGCCTTGGATATACGTGTGGCTAGGAATTTCTTTTGCCGCTATGATAGTTGAACTTATAACGTGTAATATGTTTGCCATTTGGGTTATGGCGAGCGGACTTGTTGCGCTAGTTTTAGCATCTTGTTCGGTTGCGTGGTATATTCAACTCATAGTATTTGCCGTGCTTACCGCTGTGCTTATTCTTCTTGTGAGAAGATGGATAAATGCAGGGCTTAAAAAGTTGGCGGATAAGAAAAAGGCAAAAGAAGAAATTTCTGAAGATAAACAAGAAGACAATATAGAACAATAAAACATAAAAGGGCGTATTGCCCTTTTTTGTTAATAAAGAGATTATTAAATATTTTAAAAAACAAGAGAAAAAGCGGTTCAAAGCACCCCGTTATAGCGTGAAATTATATGCAATTTACTAAACTTGATGAAAAAGCAGAAATATTAGAGAAATATTTGCCGTTTGCCGAAATCAAATTTTGTGATATTTCGGTAGGGGCAAAGTATATGTGGCGAAACTATTTTCAAATAGAATACGCCATAATAAACGATACGCTTATTATGAAAGAAAGTAGTCCAAAGTATAAGGACGTTTTCTATTTTCCTATGGGGAAAGACGTGGAAGGTGCGCTTATCGAGATAGAAAGGTATTGTCAGCAAAACCATATTCCGCTTACCTTTTGTTGCATTGACGAAAAGGTTAAAGATTACCTTTTAACTATCTATCCGATAGCAAGTTTTCACCACGAGCGTGATTGGGATGATTACATTTATGATGCGGAAAAGTTTAAGTCGTATTCGGGCAAAAAATTTAGCGGACAGAGAAACCACGTTAATAAATTCAAAAAACTTTACCCAGAATACGTAGTTAAAAAGGTAGAACGAGCCGATTTATCTGCTATTAAAGAATTTATTTCCTATCTTTCTGCAAAGAAGAAAGAAAGTGAACTTGAAAAAGCCGAACACGAACTTCTTTTTGAGTATATTGACAACTTTGAAAAATTAAACCAAGGCGGACTAATCGTCACCATTGACGAAAAAGTCGTGGGCGTTTCGTTCGGTGAAGTGGTGGCGGATACTTTAATAGTGCACGTGGAAAAGGCGGATACAGATTACAGCGGTGCTTACCCCTTTTTAGCAAGCGAATTCGTTAAGGCTTTTGCAGAAGAAGGCGTTAAATTTGTTAATCGTGAAGAAGATTGCGGTGATGAAGGACTTAGAACTTCTAAACTACAATATCAACCGATAGAGATAAAGAAAAAGTATGAATTTACTGCAAGCACGCTATTTCAAAGGCTAAGGTCCCCCGTTGAAATTTCAACCGAACGCTTAACAGTTGGCGATATTTTGCTTACTGATGCAGAAGATTATTATAGACTATATATGGATGACGAACTAAATAAGTGGTGGGGATACGATTATCGGGAAGATTTAAATGGAGAAATCCCGTCGCCAGAGTATTTTTTCCGTTTTCAACAAAACTTGAAAGACATCAAGGAAGAATATTCGCTTGCCGTTAAGAAAAATGGCAAAATGGTGGGTGAACTTGTACTTCACAACTTTGATTTCCGTGGTGGCGTAGAAATGGGATATAGGTTTTTTAAGGAGTGCCACGGCAAAGGATATGCAACCGAAAGTGCACTAGCCCTTAAAAAATTCGTTATAGAAAATCTTAAACCAAATCGCTTAAAGACAAGGTGTTTTAAGCAAAATATTCCGTCAAAGAACTTGATAGGAAGAATAGGTTTTACCGATTGGTATCAAACGGAAACACACTTCTTTTTCAAGATAGATTTTTAGAAATTAAAAAGGCTGACAAAATTTTTTTGTCAGCCTTTTTGTTTTAGCAAAATATAGTGTAATAATATTACTTTTTTATAAATTCAATAATGTTTTTCTTTTTATCTAGTGGTAATGATTCAATCAAAAATTTTAATTCATTGTCAACGTTATAGTCGGTAATATTAGGACTAAAAAACCTTTCAATAGGAAATTCGCAAATCTCTAATATTTGTAATAATTTTTCAATCGTTAAAACAATTCTTCCGCTTTCTAATTGTGCAACATATTGTGGACTCATGCCCATTCTTAAACTAACTTCTCTTGCGGATAAGTTTGCTTTATTTCTGACAAAACCTATTCTTGATAAAATCTCTTTTATTTCCATAAAAACTCCCTGACTAGTCCTAATACAATAATTAAGGATAGCAAATTGTTCGCTATCCTTTTACATAAATTCATAACGCAAATATGCGTCGCTTTAATTTTTAATCTACAATATTGAACCCCTTAAAATAATCGCAATCAAAAAACTCAGCAAGGCTCAGCCCGAAACCTTGTGCGAGCTCATAAATAATATATAAATTAGGAGCACGGCTCTTTTTTGAACGAATCTCACTAATTGAAGATTGTGAAACACCGCTTAATTTATATAATTTGTATTGGGTTAATTTTTGTTGCTTAAGTAAGTCTTCAACTCTTAAAGCAATTGCTTCTGCTAAACTCATATTACACCTTAGTGTTAGTATATAAGTTTTTCAAAAATTATTACTAAGTTTTTACGAAGTACTTTGTTTTTCCAAACTATCATGATATAATTGAAATATGATAGTTACGGTATGTGGACATGCAGATGCGCAGTTAAATGAAAAAGAAAAAATATTACTAGAAACAGAATTTCGCAAGTTGATAAAGGCAAGTGAAAATTGTGAATTTTATTTGGGCGGATATGGGGATTTTGATGGTGTTTGCTATAATGTGTTAAAAAAAATTAAACAAGACAAAGGGGCGATTAAAATAATCTTTATTACTCCATATATTAACGAAACATACGCAAAGTTGAAGATTTATAAGAATATGTATGATGAAATTATTTATCCAGAAATAGAAAACTGTCCTAAAAAATTTGCAATTGAAAGACGGAACTTTTGGATGATTAAAAAAGCAGATTTTTTGATTTGTTATATTAAGCGAAATTATGACGGTGCTTATAAAACTTATAAATATGCGAAAACACATGGTATACCTTATATGAATATTGCTACCGACAAATAAATTAATTAATAAAAGCGACGAAGAAAATCGTCGCTTTTTGTATGTGCCTTTTGAAAAATTTTTAATGCTATACTTTATTTTTATAAAATATTTTACAATTAAAATATATCGTGATATAATTCAATTATAAAAATACGAGTAATCGTATGAAAGGAGAATGTTCAATGAAAAAATTAGTACTTATTTTGCTATCGCTTATGATGGTTGCAAGTTGTTGTTTCGTTGCATGCTCACCCGATAACGGTGATGGTGGTATGACAAGACAAGAACAGGCAAATCTTTATAGCGAATTATCTTCGCAAATGCTTGACAAAATGGATATTGCCGTTCCAGAATCGCATTCAGGCGGAAATTCACCGTTTAACGTTGTTATTCCTGACGTTATGCAGGAAACCCAAGACGAAGGGGCGATTCATAATATTAAGTTTAACGCTATTGATACGGCAGGCATAACAATGCTTCTCGGCTCGCTTTTTGAAAACGAAAATTTCGTGCTTACAAACGGCATTGCTCGTTTTAGTGTTACTTATACGGATAACGCTTTTGGACAAGTAACGCAAAATCTTAATTTGAAACCTATAATTGATAAAAACAATAATAAAATTTACTTTGAAGCAATGGTTGAACAACCAACCATAAACAATCAAAGGGGTTATACTTACGCAGTATTTACTTATAATTTTACCACTTCAACTCTTATTGATTGCAGATTCACCATGGCTACTTATTCTACACAAGCAGGATACGTGCCAAGTTACGTAGATCTGATGCTTACCGCAGAAGAAAAATATATGTGGTATGAACCAGAAGAAGGGGCCGTTGACGAATTTACTCAAGCGGTTGATGCTTCTAAAGAAGAATTTGATGCGGAATGTGCGCAAGTACAGGCATTGTCGGCAGATTTTAGTCCAGAAATGCAAGCATACTTAGATTGGCTTGTGAAAGCAAGAAGAGCACAAAACCCAGATGCACCTAGTGACCCTAGTGATCCTAGCCTGCCACCAGAAGATGGTGGAATGACTCCGCCCGTAGAAGAAGGAACAAAGCCTATTGTTCCAGAAAATCCTGAAAATTCTGGCGGATCTACTGCGCCGACTGGCGGTGAAGTTTCAAACGAAGTTTGGCTTAATGCACTCAATCTTTTAACCAACGATCGTTTTACGGTGGCGATTGAACATCAAGAAAATAATGAAGGACTGTTAACACCCATATCAAGAACTATGTATGAAATCAATGAAAACGCATTTAACAAGTGGAGTGAAGATGGTCAAGGAAATTCTAGCCTAACCTGTTTTGCGATAGTTGAAGGCAAGTATTATCGTTATGAAGAGACGATTACTGAACATGATAAAATATTCACCGCAACTGAAATAACGGAAGATGAATACTATGAAGAATTAGGTAAAGCAAAAATCAACTTTAACGTAGATTTTAATCAAGATGATTTCCAATATGAACCAAGTTATGGATGCTATACGTTAAGTGAACACGTTGCGCTTGGCTTAACAAACGTAGAGATAAGCTTTAGCGGAGAAACGTTGGCAAGCGTTTCATGCTTTAAAGGCAATGCAAGGTACATTTATAGTTTCTCTATGACGGCTCCTGACGTTCATATTCCAACGCAGAAATAATCAAGTTTTAGAAGGAAAAAGCAAAATAAAAAGTGGCTTGTTAGATATTAACAAACCACTTTTCTTTTATCAAAATTTAATTATTTAATAACTTCTTGTCCGCCCATGAAAGGTCTTAAAACTTCTGGAATCGTGATAGAGCCGTCTGCATTTTGATATTGTTCAATAAGTGCGGGGAACACACGTGAAGTTGCAAGTCCAGAACCGTTTAACGTATGTACGTATGCGGGTTTTCCCGTTTTTGAATCACGGAACTTGGTGTTGTTTCTTCTTGCTTGATAATCGTTTGCGTTAGAAACGGAAGAAACTTCTTTGTAAATACCCATTGAAGGAATCCAAACTTCAATATCGTAAGTTCTTGCCATTGATGCAGAACAGTCGCCTGCGGCAAGTTTACTAAGTCTAAAATGAAGCCCTAATTTTTCCATAAGTGAAACGGCTTTATTTACAAGTTCTTCAAACGCTTGCATAGATTTTTCAGGGTGAGCGTATTGAACCATTTCTACTTTATTGAACTGGTGGCCCCTAATCATGCCACGTTCTTCTGCACGGTATGATCCTGCTTCTTTACGATAGCAAGGGGTGTAAGCAAAGAACTTCATCGGAAGTTTTGCTTCGTCAATAATTTCACCTGCATACATATTAACAAGTGCCGTTTCTGCGGTTGGAAGCATGAAGCGGTTTTTCTCTCTATTTTCATCACAGTCAAGCCAATAAACTTCATCCGCAAACTTGGGGAACTGACCTGCACCGAAACCACAGTTATAACTTAACTGGTGGGGGGGAAGGATAAATTCATATCCGTCTGCTAAGTGTTCGCTAATAAAGAAGTTCAAAAGTGCCCATTCAAGTCTTGCGCCGTCGCCACGGTAAAGCCAGTAACCGCCACCCGAAAGTTTAGTGCCCCTTGTATAGTCTATAATGCCAAGTTTGGTGCAAAGGTCAACGTGATTTTTTGCTTCGAAATTAAATTCGGGCTTTTTTCCAACTTCTTTAATAACTTGATTGTTTTCCTTTTCGCCAGAGAGAAGGTCTTCATCAGGGATATTTGGAATTCCTGCAAGGAAATCGAAAACTTTTTTATCAAGTTCGTTTACAAGTGCATCTTGTTCGGCAATTTTTTCACCGAGCGCACGCATTTCTAAAAAGATATGGTCAACGGGCTTGCCTTCTTTTTTAAGCATAGGAATAGAAGAAGAAACTTTGTTTCTTTCTGCTTTAAGTTTTTCCGTTTCAGAAATAACCGCTCTTCTTTTAGCGTCAAGTTCAATCACTTCGTCAAAGTTAACGGTAACCCCTTTTCTTTGAAGGAGTTCGGTAACTTTTTCTTTTTCGTTAATAATTCTTTTTAAGTCTAACATATCGTATCTCCAAATTGATTATAAGTATTATAGCGATTTTTTACCGAAAAATCAATACATTTTAGGCACTTTACTAGTTATCTTTTCTTATTTAAGAAAAATGATTTAGCGAAAGGGTAAAAGGTTAACTTTTTTTCTTGCTAAATTTAAAAGTTTATTGTAAAATAATTAAACGGAGATAAATATGGAGATAAACACATGATGAAAGAAAGGCTACGAGAGATTAAAGAATTTATCGACAAAAAAGGCAAGGTCTCCTTCCACGAATTGGAAATCGCTTTCCCAGGCGTTTCCACAATGACGTTAAGACGCGACCTAATTAAACTTGAAGAAAAAAATGCGGTGCTACGAGTTTCCGGTGGTGCAATTTCCGTTGATAGCGTACTTAAAGCTAAAGAAGCGGATTTTGCAGAGCGTGTAATTTACAACACTGCTGAAAAACTTGAAATTGCTGAAAAGGCTATTTCGCTTGTAGAACCAAAATGCTGTATTTTTATTGATAGCGGTTCTACCACAACATACTTTGCACGTGCGCTTCCAGATGATAATTATTGCATTTTAACTAATGCGTTAAATATTGCAGAAACCGTGCTTCGTAAAGAAAAACCCACCGTTGCGCTTTTAGGTGGGGACGTTAAGAAAAATAATTTTATAACCGTTGGAAAATCTTGCACGGATTTTATCGAACAGTTAAATATTCAAACGGCGGTTATGACTTCAACGGGCTTTAAAACGGAAACGGGTGCGTTTACCTGCGGAAGCCAGTCTGAAGCAGAAGTTAAAAAGCGTGTTATTGAAAAAGCAACCAACGTTATTATGCTTTTAGATAGTTCCAAGGTAGATAAAAACACTCCGTACACCTTTGCGACGCTTGGCGATATCGATACGATGGTTGTAGATAGTAATTTCCCGCAGGAAATAAAGGAAAAAATTCAAGAAGGTGGAATTATCGTTTTATAATTTCACTAGTAGGTGACGATTATGTTCAAAAGATTACGTGCAGATATAAATGCCGCTAAACTTAACGACCCCGCTGCGAGAAGTAAGTTTGAAATTTGGCTTACTTATTCGGGTGTTAAAGCACTTTCATGGCATAGATGGGCACACTTTTTATACAAAATCAAATTAAAACTTTTCGCAAGAATTACTAGTCAGTATGCAAAGTGGCTTACGGGTATCGAAATTCACCCTGCCGCAAAGATTGCTGGCGGTGTGTTCATTGACCACGGCGAAGGCGTTGTTATCGGTGAAACGGCGGAAATAGAAGAAGGCGTTGTTATCTATCAAGGCGTTACGCTTGGCGGAACGGGTAAAGAAACAGGCAAACGTCATCCAACCATTAAAAAGGGTGTCGTTATTAGCGCAGGCGCAAAGGTTTTAGGCGGGTTTACCGTTGGTGAATACGCTAAAATCGGTGCGGGGGCGGTTGTTCTTAAAGAAGTACCACCGTATGCAACGGTTGTTGGTATCCCTGGTAGAGTAGTTCGCATTAACGGTGAAAAGATTGCCGACTTAGAACAAGAAAAGTGCGACCCAATGTTAGAAGAAATTTGCCACTTACGTGAAAAGGTGTTTGAACTTGAAGAAAGACTTAACGCCCTTTCAAAAGTAGAAGAAAGTCCTAAAAAAACCAAAAAATCTAGGTAGAAGATATGAAAATTTACAACACTTTAACTGGAAAAAAACAAGATTTTATACCGCTTGAAGAAAACAAGGTTAAAATGTATGCTTGCGGTATCACCGTTTCAGGTGAAGCGCATATCGGGCATGCTTATCAAGCGCTTATTTACGATATTATTCGTAAATATCTCGTTAAAAGCGGTTATGACGTAACGTACGCAAGAAATTATACCGACGTTGACGATAAGATTATTGCAAAATCCAACGAAACGGGTATTCCTGCCGACAAGTATGCAGAAGATATGATTAAAAATATCGATAAGCAAATGGCAAGGCTTAACGTTGGCGATCCTGACGTTTGGATTAAGGCAACCGAAAGCATGGATGATATTATTGCGTTTGTTTCTGCGCTCATTGAAAAGGGGCATGCGTATGCTACTGAAAAAGGGGACGTATATTTTTCGGTAGAGAGTTTTCCTGAATACGGCAAACTTTCGCACAGAAATTTAGATGATGCTAAAAACGGGGTTCGTGTTGATAATGACGAAATGAAGAAAAACCCGCTCGACTTTGCACTTTGGAAATCTGCAAAGGAAGGCGAACCAAGTTGGACTTCTCCTTGGGGGGAAGGTCGTCCTGGTTGGCACATTGAGTGTTCAACAATGAACATGAAAGCGTTCGGCGAAAGAATAGATATTCACGGTGGCGGAAGGGATTTAATTTTCCCGCACCACGAAAACGAAATTGCACAAACGGAAGCACTTACGGGTAAACAGTTTGCGCAATATTGGATTCATAATGGACTTATTAAAGTAAACGGACAAAAGATGAGTAAGTCTTTGGGTAACAGTTTGTTCTTAAAAGATTTGCTTGATAAATATTCTGACGAAACGGTTAAATTTGCGCTTTTACAAACCAACTACCGTGGTGATATTAACGTAACTGATAACCTTTTCCCTGATGCAGAAAAGCACTTATGCGATTTTTACAAAGTGTTTAACGACGCTATCACGAAAGGGGTGGAAATTGCAGGCGAAAATGCAGAGATTGACGCACAGTTCAATTCTTGCATGGACGACGACTTTAACACCGCTCTTGCACTTTCTAATCTTTACGGATATTTCAAGAGCGCAAAAGCAAAACTTTCGGCAGGGGATAACAGCGTAGGCGCAGACCTTAACCAGATTAAGAAAACCTATTCACTTCTAGGGCTTTTCTTGTCCGACCCCAAAGCCTTCATTGAAAAGTACGGTGAAAAGGAAGAAGAAGTTCCTGCGGACGTTAAGGCTATTGCAGAAGAAAGATGGACGGCAAGACTTAATAAGGACTGGGCAACTTCTGATGCGCTTAGAAATGCGCTTGCAGAAAAAGGATACCTTGTAAAAGACAGTAAAGACGGATATACGTTAATCAAAAAATAGAGGCGAGTTATGATTACTTCAAAAGAACTCAGAGAAAAATGGATTAAATTTTATGAAGAAAGGGGACACGTTAATATCGGCGCGGTTTCTTTAATTGGTGATGGAACAACGGGTGTTATGTTTAACGTTGCAGGTATGCAACCGCTTATGCCATATCTTCTTGGAAAAAAGCACCCCAAGGGAACAAGGCTTTGTAACGTTCAAGGTTGCGTTCGTACTGTGGATATTGATTCGGTTGGTGATGCAACGCACTTCACTTTCTTCGAAATGATGGGCAATTGGAGTTTAGGTGATTATTTCAAAAAAGAAAAGACTAAATGGTCGCTTGAACTTTTAACCGAAGTTTTCGGTTTTGATAAAGATAAGATTTGTTCAACGGTGTTTGAAGGCAACGAATCTGCCCCACGTGATGAAGAAACGGCAGAACTCTTAAAAGGGCTTGGCATTAAACCGGAAAACATTTTCTATTTAGATAAGTCAAACAACTGGTGGGAACTTGAAGGAACGGTAGGTACGCCTTGTGGCCCTGATAACGAGTGGTTCTATCCCCGCCACGATAACAAATGTTGCCCCACGTGCGACGTTAATTGTGATTGCGGAAGATACGTTGAAATCGGAAACGACGTATATATGCAATACAAAAAGTTAGAAGGTGGCAAGTATGCTGAACTAGACAACAAAAACGTTGACACAGGGTTTGGTTTAGATAGATTACTTCTTTTCTTGAACGGACTTACCGACGGATATAAAACCGACCTTTTCGACGGTGCGGTTAAGTATCTTGAACAGGTTTCAGGAAAGAGTTACGATAACGACTTAAAGGCACAAAAGGCAATTCGTATTATTGCCGACCACACACGTACTGCCGTTATGCTTATCGGGGACGTGAACGGTATTACTCCGTCAAACACGGGCGCAGGATATATTTTAAGAAGATTGCTCCGTCGTGCAATCAGATATTGCAGAGATTTAGAAATTAATTCTAACGAAATGACGGCTGTTGCAAAAATCTTTATTGAAAAGGTATATGATAGTGCATATCCCCTTCTTTTAGAAAAAGAAGAATATATCGTTTCAGAAATTGAAAAGGAAATTAAAAAGTTCGAAACAGCACTTGGCGCAGGCATGAAGGAATTTGACAAGTGTATTACGGGTATGGAAAGAAAGAACGCTTTCATGAGCGCAAAAGACCCTGCTTACGTTCCTGAAACAACCATTTCAGGCAAGCAAGCGTTTAGGCTTTACGATACCTTCGGATTCCCGTTAGAACTTACTGTTGAACTTGCCGAAGAAAAAGGCTTAACCGTTGATACGGCAGGTTTTGACGAAGCGTTTAAGGCGCACCAAGAACTTTCAAAAGCGCAAGCAGCAGCGGCAAAGGGTGGCTTGACGGAAAGAAACGAAATCACCGCAAGATATCACACCGCAACTCACATTATGCTTGCAGGACTCAGAAAAATGTTCGGCACGGGAACGGAACAAAAGGGTTCTAACATCAATGAAGAACGCATGCGTTTCGACTTCAATTTAGACCATAAGATGACCGAAGAAGAACTTAAAACTCTTGAAGCGTTCGTTAATAAGGCAATAGCAGACGAAATAGAAATCACCTGCACCGAACTTCCTTATAACAAGGCGGTGGCGGAAGGGGCTTACGGTGTATTCACGGCAACAAGTGAAGATCAACCTGTAACCGTTTACACAATCGGGGACGTTGATAAGCAAATCTGTGGCGGACCGCACGCTAAAAACACCAAAGAACTTGGCACTTTCAAAATCATGAAAGAAGAAAGTTCAAGTAGTGGGGTTAGACGTATTAAGGCCGTACTAAAATAAAACGAACGATAAACTTCGTTATGCGTCGTTACTGCAAAAAGGTTTTGACTTCAATAACCAAAAAGGTTTATTTCACCCAAAACACTTCACGAGCCTTGCCTAACTTGTTTCTCGTCTGTTTTAGGGTAAACGATAAACTTCGTTATTGCGAATTTAATCTTGAAAAAAGAGCAATAAAAAACACAAGAAAAAAGTTATTATAAAGGTTTGACAAACAAAAACTTTTGTTATACAATGTAAAGGCTGTTTACGAACGGCTTTTACAAAAATGCGCCGCTAGCTCAGCTGGATAGAGCGTTGGTCTACGGAACCAAAGGTCAGGAGTTCGAATCTCTTGCGGCGCGCCAACAAAAAAGGACAGGAAACAACCTGTCTTTTTTTGTTTTGTGTCTAAAGAGCGAACTGAATTGTCAAAGAAAGCAGATGTTAAAAAGGAAGCGAATAGACAATTCAGTTCGGTTATCCACCGAAGGTGGTAATTTGCCGAAGGCAATATCTCTTGTGTCTGTGCCGCAAGAGATGAGAACGTAGTGACGCGATTGATGCAAGCATAGCAATCGCTATTCCGTCGTGGGAAACCATTCCTTACGTTCGCCATATGACGGGCAAGCAAAGACGGACAAAGTTCTGCCGAGAGAGCTCCTTTAGGAGTATCGGCAGTATCTCAAGGCGTGGGGCAAAAAGACAGGAAACAACCTGTCTTTTTTTGTTTTGTGTCTAAAGAGCGAACTGAATTGTCAAAGAATGCAGTTGTTAAAAAGGAAGCGAATAGACAATTCAGGTCGGTTATCCACCGAAGGTGGTAATTTGCCGAAGGCAATATCTCTTGTGGCGCGCCAAGAAACACCTGTAAATCCCTAACGATTTTGGGTGTTTTCTTTTTTATTTTGTTTTGTTCGGTTTATAGGCGTGTGCTTGTCTGGCGGAGCGAAGCGACGCCACTTGTATCAAGACAAGCACACGTCTAACACTCAAATTGGGTTTTTTCGTTAGATATTCTCTAATGGTTTTTTGCAAAGGTTTTTAGTTTAGCAACGATAAATTGGTTGATGCTCTTTAAGTTTAGGACCGAAATTTTTGTAATTTCGGCATGTTGTTTTTGGTTATCATAAAGAAAAAAGTCTGCCATAAGACTTAAAAAAGGAGAAAAAAATGATAAGACAAAAAATGATTCCAAACGGAAGAAAGCATTACACACATTCGTGTGGAAGGGCAGGGGACGTTTCTATTGACCTGTTTAACGGTAAAATGACTTATACGCATTCGGATATTAAAGGGAGAGGAGCATTACCTGTACAAATTTCACACGTGTATTCCGATTTTAACAAAAACGAAATGATATTGAGCGATGGATCTACACTTTCACTTGCCGATTCGCATTGTGGTTATAAATTTAAACTAAACGTTGATAAACGATTAGTAAAGGAAACATTTACGGGATTAAATGGGCAAGCAAGTAGCAGATATATATTAATTGATGCAGACGGCACAGAAACAGTTTTTGACGAAAAGTTTTTTTATAAAAGTGCTGGTCAAAAAGTGTTTGTTTTAGCACAGGATGTTTCAATTGCGCAGTCAGGTGAATTAAGTTATATTGATAGCAATAAGGTTACTCACGAAATTGAACGTGAGTTTATTTCTGATTCAGGACTAGTGTTATCTGGTAAATATGAAGGGCTAAAAAATATTGAAAGAATCAATCAAGATATAGATGAAGTTGCACAATTAAAATATGAAATAAAACAAATTGATCAAACTTTGTTGGAATTAAATCATTCATTAAGTATAAATAATTATCAATCGACAATAAACGGATATAATGAAAGCATTAACACTAACACATTGGAAATACAAAAATTAAACAACAAAATTTTAGAAAACAATAATAATTTGACGAAAAATTTAGAAGTTTCTAGACAAACATTAAATAATGTGAAACATGCAAGGATTGCTCCGGCAGAAACATTATTTAATGTTGCACAAGCATTAGTTGATACAGTAGAGAGTAGTCAAAAAGCAGAATATGAAGCACATGCGCAAATGAGACAACAAGATCTTTTCGATATTATGGTTTCTGATATTGTTGGGAACATGGAACAGGATGTAGTTTACGGAGAAAAAAATGAAAACGGCGTTCGCTCAGGGGGAACCTTATTATTACAGCAAAATTTATATAACGAAACGTGTTCCATGATAAGTAATATAGAACAACTATACATTTATGATAAAACAAACAAGGAATCTAATTTAAATGACGAAAAAAATTTATTAAAACAAAAAATAGATGATTTAAACATTGCAAAAGAACAAAAGATGTATCAATTAAAACAACTTTTGAAGCAAGTTCCAGAATATTTTATTTCAGATGCTAATGGAAATATTATGGGTTTTACAAACATTGAAGCAATTAATAATGGAGAAATTGACGGAGTAGACCTTGCAACTGAAAACGAAGAAGCAGCAACTATGGCGCAAGAAAAAGAATACCGCCTTGTGTTAATTGCAGATTCATATGAAAACGCAATACTTATTTCTTTTGATGATGAAAATAAAATTACAAAGGTAATTAATTCTGACGAAAAAGAAATAGTGTTTAACTATAATAGCGAGGATTTGTTGGAAAGCATTGTTGATGACAGAGGAAGGAAGGTAAGTTACACATACGCAGGTGGTTTAACTGAAATTATATATCCTAACGGAAGAACGACAACATTAAATTATGAAGGGGAATATTTAACAGCGATTTTCTCGCCAAATAAAAAAGGCGTTGCGTTGACTTATATTGATGATAAAGCAAGCGAGATTAAAGGCTTATCTAAATATAAAAATATAGGCAACGATGTATTAGAGGAAGTTACTACAAACGATGAAACAATAGGAATTTTAGGAGTAAACTATTTAATAACTTCCAAAAAGAAAATTAATTACGTTGATTATAGAACGACAGTTATTTTAGACGAAAAAACAGGCAAAACCCATACGCACCTTATGAATATTTACGGTGAAACTATCTGCGAATATGATTGTAAAAGCAGTAGTGCAGATGCTATGAAAGAAGCATATAACGTGTCATACAATCTTTTGACTGACAGAAAGCAATTTTCGGTTAAACCGCTTATGATGGCGGAAGAATTGTTAACGGGAAGTGGTCTATTTACAGGCATAGGCGAGACAAGTTCGGAACTCTATCTGGGAGAAGATATAATCGTAGGGGTAGCATATGCAACGGAGATTAATACTCAACTTCAAGTAGGTGAAGACGAAAATGTTTATAGCACTGACACCAATACAAAAATATTTGAAAAGAATGTTTCTGCAAGCGTAATAGAAAAAATTAAAGAAGAAGGCATTACGGATTTAATGTTTGGGGCATGGGCAAAAGCGGGAAATTCAGATCCTGTTCTTCCTAAATTTACAGATTGTAGTGAAAATGGCGTTGATAATTATGACGACAATCTCTATTATGGTGAAGAACTTTCAGGCGATACTTTTAAGGGTGCTAAGTTTGAATTAAGGGCGGAAATAACTTATCTTGTAGGTAGTAAGGTAGAGACGATATTGCAGTATGCAAGTTTTGACTATAAAAATACTGGTTGGCAATACGTGGCATTTCCTGTTTCGTTATCAACGGATAAAAATTACGTGTTGTCTGAAATTAAAGTTGTATTCGATTTTAGCGGGCAGTCTGGATATGCAGATTTTTATGGAATGAGTTTAAAAGAAGCCGATTGGAAATATATCGAACTAAACGAATATAAACAAACGACTTACGTAGAAGAAAGTAAGAAAGATTTAATCACTGTTTACGAGTATGATGAAGATAAAAACTTAATCAAAACGATTGCAACTAATAAAAATACAAATGAAACGTTAGTTACAGAATATATTTATAATGATAAAAAGCAACTTGCGCTTGTTGCTGATAGTTTAGGCAATGTATCGGAAAACGAATATAATGAAAATGGCGTTAAAATTCGCACCATTTCATATAACAAAGGCATGGCAAGTGCTAAGTATTATGAAGAAGCAAAACTAGACGAAAATGGTAAAGAAATAGGCGCTAGTAATGAATTTGGCGAAACTGTTTGCGAATATGAGTATTCTGAAAGTGATGTATTAACAAACGAAAAACATCCTGATGGTACAAAAGTAGGATATGGCTATGATGAGTATGAAGACACGCTTTTAGAAATTACGTCAACTGTTGAAGGTAAAACAAATTCAAACACTTATGAATATACAGATGAACTTGTAACAGGATTAACGCATAACGGGACTAAATATCGTTTTACTTATGATGCGGAAGGGCGAAAAATTAAAACACATATAAATGATATTCTTTATGAAGATATTACCATTAATAATATTTTAGATGAATCGGGAGTCTTAAAGCAAAAAGAAACAGATAAAATGTTTGCTACAGGAGAAAGGGTATATATTACAGAAGATGCCGATGGAAAGATTATAAAAATGGAATACACAAATAATGGTGGTACTCGTTGCATTTTAAATAACATTTACGACACCTGTGGAAATCTAATTAGAACTAAAGATGGCATAATAGGAACAAATTATGATTTTATCTATGATAAATATGGTAGAATTGTAGAAAAAATATCTTCTAACAATGGCAAAGTAATTAAAGTAGCAAACACGTACAACAAGGACGATAGTATTGCGGAAACGAGTTTTGAAATCGACGGAGTAAGAAAAACTTCTACAAATACTTACACGGAAAGTGTGTTTGATAGAAAACTTACAGGTATATATTTATCTAACGATTTGACAGAAGATATAACTTATGATAAACTTAATAGAAAGAAAAGCACTAATATTGGTGGAATATTAAGCAAGAATTTATCTTATTTAACCAAGGGGGATAGAACTTCAAACCTTATCTCTGCAGAATGGTTTGGCATTAACGGTGTTATTAAGGATAATTTAACGTATAAATATGACGTTAAAGGAAATATTACCGCAGTTAAAGAAAACGGAATTGAAATTGTAAGATATACTTACGATGGCATTGATAGATTAATCCGTGAAGATAATAAAAAGTTAAATAAAACCACTACGTATTTTTATGATGAAGGCGGAAATTTAACAGATAAATACGAGTATGCATATACTTTAACAGAAACGGAAAAACTTATCGGTGGCGAAAGAATTTCCTATGGCTATTCAGATGAAGGTTGGAGAGATTTACTTTTAGATTATAACGGCGAACTTTGTGAATACGATAGACAAGGTAATCCCACAACTTACAGGGGTAAATCACTTTCTTGGACAAGGGGACGACTTTTAGAAAGGTATGATCGTGCTACCTATATCTATAATGTAAACGGAATAAGAACACAAAAGGCAGTAAATGGTGTAATTACTAGTTTCTATCTTGATGGGGATAAAATCCTTGCTCAAGATATGTATAGTGCAAACACG
>SVIE01000048.1 GCA_015069625.1 Clostridiales bacterium
CCCTTTTAAGATTTCAACCGCTTCTTCCGTGCTTGGTGCATCAACCATAATCGGCTGAAATCTGCGTTCTAACGCAGGGTCTTTTTCGATATATTTTCTATATTCGTCAATAGTGGTTGCGCCTATGGTTTGAAGTTCACCCCTAGATAACATTGGCTTTAAAATGTTTGCAGCGTCCATATTGCTTTCGCCTGAAGCACCTGCACCAACGATATTATGAATTTCATCAATAAACAAAATTATATTGCCGTTTTTCTTTACCGTGTCGATAGCGTTTTTAAGTCTTTCTTCAAAATCGCCCCTATACTTTGCGCCTGCAACCATTCCTGCAATATCCAAAGAAAATACGATTTTATCCGCTAAAAGTTCAGGCACGTTACCTTTCACTATTGCTTGGGCAAGCCCTTCGACAACGGCACTTTTACCAACCCCTGGTTCACCTATTAAAACGGGGTTGTTCTTCGTTCTTCTAGACAAAATTTGGATTACACGGTCTATTTCTTTACTTCTGCCGATAACAGGGTCTAATCGCCCTTCAATCGCCTTGCGATTAAGGTTTACACCAAACTTACCGAGTTCGCCAAGTTCTTCGTCATCTGCCGTTCTTTCTTCTCTTTTCGGTTGCTCTCTTGTTCTCTCTCCACCTGAAAAGGCTTTTGAGAATACACCGCTAGCATCATCATCTTCCACTTCTGAATACTGATCGGGAGTGGGGTCAATGCCCATGATTGCATCATTGAGTTCTTCTTTTAAAATCGTAACGTTAACGCCCATTTGCTTTAAGATACGAACGCCTGCGCAATCTTCCTTAATCAAAAGTCCTAGTAGTACGTGTTCTGTTCCAACGTAACCGGAACGGGCTTGCAAGGATTTATTCTGCGCAATTGCAAGAATTTGCTTTGTTGTTGGAGTAAGCATGTTTACCACTATCCACGTTGGATCAATGGTATCTTCGTAATAGTGCATAAAACGTTTATTATCTGCGCCTTCTTCTTTTAGGATCGCAGCAGACCTACCGTCTTCAACGTTCATAAGCCCAAACAAAAGATGTTCACTTCCTAAATATTTACAGCCCGTACGTTTTGCAAGTTCCACGGCAATCTCCAAAACAGTGGAAACGTTTTTTGAAAATCCTTCGTTAACCATCTTATACCCCCTTAACTAATTTTTTGATTTTTTGTCCTACGACTTTTGCTCGGTATAGCGATCTATCCGTTGCGGATAACGCTTTGCCATACTCGTAACATAAATTCGCAGGGCGCATACGGAAAATTAAATCGTCAATCGATTCTATACTTTCCGTTTCTAAATAACCTGCCACAGCGCCAAGTTTTATGCTCGACACGTGCCTTAAAAATTCTTCGTACGTAAGCAATACAGCATTTGTAAGTATGCCATACGCTTTACTTGCTCTATCTAGCGTGCGGATTTGGTTTTTACCCTTATATAATCTTGCGCTTTCTTCACGTTCTGCTTCGCATATGCTTACAACCGTGCTCTCAACAGCGTTTATTATATCGTATTCAGAATAGCCCAAAGTTATCTGATTGCTTATCTGATACATATACCCTTCCGCATCACTTCCTTCACCGTAAACGCCACGCACCGTTAAACCCAACTTTTCCACTTCGTCTATAAGTTCGTTAAGTTTTCCACTTTCACTAAGCGCAGGCAAGAACATCATAACTGATGCACGCATTCCCGTTCCTACGTTAGTAGGGCACGCCGTTAAGTATCCGAAATCTTTATCGAACGCTATATCGATATTTTTGGAAAGTTCATCATCAATTCTATCAATACGCTTATACGCATCCGTTAGATGAAATCCTTTAACAAAACATTGTTCACGGATTGCATCTTCTTCACACACCATAACCGACACGCTTTCGTCTTGATTGACAAGTGCAGATCCGCACGCCCTATTTTCAATGAGCGACGGACTTATTATATTACGCTCCTTCATTGCTTCAAGTTCAAGCGGTTTTAAGTTTGACATGTAATACAAATTAAACGTATCGCACTTAACTAGCGCACGGTTTACTTTTTTAACAAGTTCCCTTGCTAACCTTTCATCACGTATCTTAAACGGAAAACCTTCCACGTTTCTTGCTAGTCTTATTCTTGACGTTACAACGTTGCCCCTATATGAATCGGGTGATAATATCGCCATTACATTAACCCCCTTTCTTTAAGCACCGCCACAAGTTCGGCTATCTGAGAAGATAATTCCGCCATACGTGTAAATTTGCCGTCTAAACCCGCCTGTTCTTTTTCCGCAAGCAACGCACGGTAAGTTGCAAGTAGTTCTTTATCCGAACTACTTAACTTTGGCGTTTTGCCTTTGTGCTTCGTTGCATGCTGAATTTTGCGTATGGCAAGCCCTGCCTCCTGTTTGAAGGCACGATAACAATCGGGACAGCCAAGCGTTCCGATTTTATAAAATTGACTAAGTCGCATTCCGCAAACGGGACAGATTTTATCGTACATAATTAAAGTTGTCTTGCAAGTTCCTTAATATATTCTTTAATGTCTTCGCCTATTTCTTTGCTTCTTAAAGCATACGCTACGTTGGCTTTGATGTAGCCTGCTTTATCACCTACGTCATAACGAACGCCGTCGAAAAGTGCTGCTAAAAGTTCGCCTTTTGCCGCAAGTTCATCAAGAACGTCGGTAAGATAAATTTCATTGTTTCTTGGCTTTAACGTTTTGAGTTTTGCCATAACTTCACCACATAAAACGTATCTGCCGATTAACGCATAGTTAGAAAGTGCTTCGTTTACACTTGGTTTTTCTAAAAGTTGATTTATTTCAAATACCCCGTCTTTTTCCGACTTGATACCGAAATTACCGTATTTAGATACGTCGTCACCAAACACTTCCATCGTTGCAATAACACTCTTGCCCGTCTGTTCGAAAATATCTACAAGACGCTTAATACAAGGCGTGTCCCCTTCGCCTGCGTACATAAGTTCATCACCAAGTAAGAGCGCAAACGGTTCGTCCTTAACGTATTCTTCTGCACAGAGAATTGCACCTGCAAGTCCGTTTGCTTCCTTTTGAACTGCAAAGCGAACGTTAAACTTCTGCGTTTCTCTTTCAATTTCGTAAAGTTTGGTTTTGCCGTCTGATAACAATCTCTTTTCTAAGTCTTCCGCAGGACCGAAGTGTTTTTCAATAACGTCAGAACCTGGGCTTACTACGATAATGATTTCTTCAACGCCAACAGAAGATAATTCTTCACAGATATACTGAATGTTGGGTTTATCGAGCACGGGAAGCATAGGCTTCGGAAGTGCCTTTGTTATAGGTAAAAATCTTGTACCTAATCCTGCTGCGGGAATTATCGCCTTTTTAACTTTTTGCATATTTTTCACCTTTTGTTTTTTTATTTGAAATTTTTGTTTTCTAAATCTTTGATTTTTGCTACACGTCTTGCATGTCTTTCTTGACCGCAGAAAGGTGTGCTAATGAACGCTTCGACGATTTCTAAAAATAATCCTGGGCCAACAACTCTTTCGCCAAGTGCTAATACGTTTGCATCATTATGTTCTCTTGTCATCTTTGCAGAGAAAACGTCATGACAATGACCGCAACGAATACCTTTAATTTTGTTCGCCATAATGCTCATGCCAATTCCCGTTCCGCAAATTAAGATACCAAGATCACATTCACCACTAACAACTGCTTCTGATACGGCAACTGCATAATCGTTATAATCTACCGATTCTGTGCCGTAAGTTCCAAAGTCTTTGTATTCGATTCCTTTTCCTTCAAGATATTTAGTGAGCACGGGTTTTAAGTTAATTCCACCATGATCACAGCCGATTGCAATTTTCATTTTCCTTATTCTCCTTTTTGTAATTTCACTATTTTATCTTTAATCGCTTTGCACGCTTGTTCTATTTGAATCGCCGTGTTAAAATATGCCGTTTCGTCAAGCCCGTATGGGTCTGAAACGTCTTTACACCCTTCGATTTCCGAAATAGACATTACGTTTTCAAATGCGCTTAAATACCTTTTTTGTTCTGCCGTCATAGTTATTACTACCGTTGCTTTTTTAACCATTTGGGCAGTTAGTTGTTTGGACTTAAACGAACTGAATTTATAGCCCAACTTTCTTACCGCTTTTGCAGAATTTTTGTTTATTTTATCACCTTCGCCAACGGCAAGCCCTGCGCTTGAAACTCTAACTCCTTCAATACCATCATTTTTAATCATGGCTTTTAGCATTATTTCTGCCATGGGGCTTCTACAAGTGTTGCCGGTACATACGAATATTATCTTTTTCATACGGTTATCCGCAAGATTTTTTTAGCCTATTCATTATGCCAAGATATACTCCGTCTTCTCTGCCAAACGATAGGGCTATTATTAAATCCGCCTTCTTTTCCCCCTCTAAAAGTTTATCGTAAAGGTTGGACGCTATCTGATTTCCGTCACTACCTAGCAATAACAAGTTGTATCCACTAAACGCTTCTTGCATTTGGTCTGCACACATAATAAACACTCTTTTACCATCTGCTTCCGCTTGCCTATATGCTTCTTTTGCCCTATCTATTTCATTAGGCTCAAATAGCATTGTTTGGCATTTAGGACGATAATGGCTATATTTTACCCCTGGTGATTTCACCCTATCACCTTCTGCATGCTTTGCAATTTCACAACTACCGCAAACGGCTTCTATCATTTCTTTCGTAATGAGCCCAGCCCTTAAAATTCTCGGAACTTCTCCCGTTACGTCAACAACCGTACTTTCTATTCCACCCGTACATTTTCCACCATCAAGAATTAGCGGGATTTTACCGTCTAAATCGTCGAACACGTGCTTTGCGGTAACAGGGGACGTGTGCTTGCTAATATTTGCGCTCGGTGCAACTATGGGTGCGTCAACTTTTCTTAATAGTTTTTGACACCCTTCATGCGAAGGTATTCTAACGGCAAGCGTTTCACCACCGCACACCGCTTCGCTACACACCACCCCCTTGCTTTCAAACACCATTGTGAGTGGGCCTGGGGTATATGCGTCTTTAAGTTTAAGCGCATATTCTCTTGTAACGTTTACTATTTTGTTTAAGTCGAAATCCTTGTGGACGTGCGCAATCAAAGGGTTATCGGACGGTCTGCCTTTGGCTATGAATATCTTTTTAACCGCTTCGGAATCGGTGCCTATTGCGCCTAAACCGTAAACGGTTTCTGTGGGAATTCCCACAAGATTTCCATCTTTAAGCAGTTTGTCCGCAAGTTTAACACTCTCGTCCGTCAAAGGAAGTATTTGCGTTTTCATCTCTTAACCGCCAAACATTTCGTCGTCTATGCTTTTAACGTCTGCCGTAATGGCTACGTTGTCGTTTGCAATTTCTTCAACGGCTATCGGTTTATCCGTTTCTATCGGTTTAATTTCTTCTCCGTCTACCGTGCCGTCCGTATTAATATCTTTAAACTTAGTGCATTCGCCCTTGAAGTAAAGGTCGAAATGTGCTTGTGAACCGTGTCTGTTCTTTTCAACAAGAATTTCCACAACGTTCTTTTTAATCTTGCCTTCTTCAATATCCTTTTCAGAAGCATATTGATCGGGGCGATGAATAAACATTACGATATCTGCGTCCTGTTCGATTGCACCTGAATCACGAAGGTCTTGAAGTTGGGGCTTTTCCTTTCTCTTTGCGCTATCACGTGATAACTGCGAAAGTGCAAGGACTGGAACTTTAAGTTCTTTTGCTAGGATTTTAAGGTTTCTTGAAATGTCGGAAACTTCTTGTTGTCTGCCTTCCTTCTTCCTGTTAGGATTGCTTGATTCCATCAATTGAATATAGTCGATAAGCACAAAGTCTAATCCGCTTTTACGTTTAAGTCTTCTGCATTTTGATAAAATTTCGTGCGGGTTACTTCCAGCAGATTCTTCTATATAGATTTTAGACGGTGCTAAAATTTCTTGCGCCTTTCTAATCTTTCTCCATTCAGTTCTATCAAGTTTACCTGTTTTCACGTGTTGAGAGTTTACTTCCGCCACCGAGCAAATCATTCTTTGTGCAAGTTCTTCTTTGCTCATTTCAAGCGAGAAAACTGCGCAAGTATGACCTTGCCTTGCTAGGTTTTCAACAATATTCATACCGAACGACGTTTTACCACAACCTGGACGTGCGGCTAAAACGATAAGGTTCCCCGGTCTTAAACCGCCAAGCACTCTATCAAGTTCACGATATCCCGTTTTTAATCCGTGATGAATACTGTTTTCATCTCCAAGTTCGTTAAGCATCATCATAACGTCTGGCAAGATGTTTCCTATCTTAACTAGCGACGACGTATCTGCTTTATCTGAGATATCAAACACCGTTTTTTCTGCAAACGCAAGCGACGAGTTAGAATCGCTACTGCCGATACTTTCTTGTATAATTTCAGTTGCCCCTAAAATGAGTTTACGGAGCATGCTATCACGATGAACGATATCTAAATAATGTTGATAGTTTGCTGCGGACGGAATAACGCTTATGAGTTCGGTTAAATATTCTATTCCCCCAACCGCTTTGAGTTCGCCTTTCTTTTCCAAAAGGTCGGAAAGTGTTACGATATCAACGGGTTTATTCTGTAAAATGATTTCGTTCATTGCGTTAAAGATTATCTTGTGTGCTTCGGAAACGAAATCATCTTCATGTAAAAACGCTGCAACTTCTACTTGCATTCTCGTATCTAAAAGTAAACAACCTAAAATGGATTGTTCTGCTTCCAAACTGTGTGGAAGTTCACCTGGCATTTTAAGTTTTTTCGTGTTTGTTTCTGCCATAATTTTCTCCTTTACGCTTAAAGAGTTTTAAATTCTTCAAGCGTTTTGCTAAACCGCTTAAACGCCCTTTCAAACGGCTTATCCGTCGTTAAATCTACGCCTGCAATTTTTAATAATTCCACAGGGCTATCACTTCCGCCAGAAGATAAAAACTTAAAGTAATCGTCAACTGCGGTTTGACCTTCTTCTAAAATTCTATCTGCAATAGACAAAGCACTTATTATTCCCGTTGCGTATTTATAAACGTAAAACGCACGGTAAAAATGTGGAATTCTTGCCCATTCGTATTTTATATACTCGTCGTCTTCAACACTTTCGCCATAATACTTTTTGTTTAGTTCGAAATACTTTGCAGACATACTTTCTTTTGTCAGCGGTTCACCATTTTCCACTTGTCCGTGTGCAAATTCTTCAAACTCTGAAAACTGCGTTTGCCTAAACAAGGTGGTGCGAATCATCTCTAACAGGTAAGACAATAAATACTTTTTAAGTTTATCGTCTTTTGCATTTTTAATTAAATAGTTTACAAGCAACACTTCGTTTACCGTGCTTGCAACTTCCGCTACGAATATCTTGTAATCTGCCTTAGCGTACGGTTGGGTTTTGTTGGAAAAATACGAGTGTATTGAATGCCCCATTTCGTGTGCTATCGTAAACACGTCGTGCGTGGTTTGTTGATAATTTAATAAAACGTAGGGGTGCGTGTCGTAAACGGCAACGCTATATGCCCCGCTTCTCTTTCCATCCGTTTCGTAAACGGAAAGCCAACGTTCGTCCTTTGCCTTTATTAAAAGCGTTTGATATTCGTTGCCTAACGGAGCAAGTCCTTTAACCACCAAATCGTATGCTTCTTCATAGCCAAGTTTCATTTCTGCATCAGGGACGGTGGGTGCATACATATCGTACATGTAAAATTTCTTGTACCCCGAAAGACGCTTTTTCTCTTTAACGTATTCATGCAAGGTTGGGAGCGCTTGATTTACCGACTTAATTAAGTTATCGTAAACACTCCTTTCTACGTCTTCCCCGACAAGTGCCATGTCTAGCACGGAATTATACTTTCTAGCCCTTGCAATAAACACGTTCTTTTTAACGTTACCATAGTAAGTTGAAGATATGGTGTTAATCAAGCCTTCATACGCTTTATAATATTGCTCGAACGTTTTTTTGCGAAGCAATCTATCTTCACCATGTAAAATTACACCGTACGTGCCGTGCGTAATTTTTATCTTTTCACCATTGCGTTTGATTTCTCCAAAGTTAATATCTGCATTGTCGATTTTGGTGAAAATATCCTTAAAGCCTGCTAGCGTTTCACCACTTTCTGCAAGAAGTTTTTCTTCCGCTTCGGATAAAACGTGCGCCTTTTCATTTAGCACCGATTTAAGAAAATAATCGTATTCTACTAGACTATTGTCTTTTATATAATCTTCTAAAACGGACGCATCTAACGCTGTAAGTTCAGGCATAACAAAAGCAGTTGCAGATGTAATCTTAACGCCTAAACTCATAGTTTTAGAATAAAGCGAATCCGCAAAAGAATCTTTTGTGTTTACGTCGTGAAGCATCATTGCGTAAACGCTTAATTTTTCAAAAATGCGAATTACGTCTTCTTGCTTTTTCATGCACGCTAAAAAACTTTCTTTTTGATTAAGCTTACCCTTGAACTCGGAAAAATCCGTTTCGTTTGATACTTTTTTATAATCCTTTTCCCATTCGCTAACCGAAGAATAAATATCTTCTATCGCCCACTGGTATTTTATATCTGTTTTTGCCAAATTTTTGTTTCCTTAATATTAGTTTTTGATATCTTGCGTTGACACAATAACGCATTAGTTCTTATTTTAATGCGTTGACACACTAACG
>SVIE01000049.1 GCA_015069625.1 Clostridiales bacterium
TAAGAGTATACATCTTATCAAGGGTTTTAACGACCTATTGCGCTGTTTTTTATTTGCACTTTATCAGTTAGAGTTTGTGACAGAGCCTTTATTTTAAATAATTTTTTAGATTGTAGCCTTGTGGAAAATCTTCTTGCCTTTTTTGATTTTAACTCCTTCTGCTAGCGCATCTTTATCAAAGGAAAGAGCAAAGTCGGTTACCTTCTCACCGTTTACTGATACCCCACCCTGCTGTATAAGACGCCTTGCTTCGCCCTTAGACGTGGTGAGTTTACAAGCACATAAAAGGTCAATAACGTTAATCTTGCCGTCTGTTAAAAGTTCGTCGGAAATTTGAGTTGAAGGCATATTTGTATCATCACCTTCACCAGAGAAAAGGGCACGTGCAGACGCTTGTGCTTTTTCTGCTTCTTCTTTGCCATGAACAAGTGAAGTGAGTTCAAACGCTAAAATTTCTTTCTTTTCGTTTATTCTACTATCTTCCCAGCCTTCCATTTGCTTAATCTCTTCAAGCGGTAAGAAGGTGAGCATTTTGATACATTTCATAACGTCGGCATCATCAACGTTTCTCCAATATTGATAGAATTCAAACGGAGAAGTTTTATTAGGGTCAAGCCATACCGCACCCTTTGCCGTTTTACCCATCTTTTTGCCTTCGCTGTTTAATAACAAGGTGATGGTCATAGCAAACGCATCATCCCCCGTCTTTTTACGGATAAGTTCCGTTCCGCCAAGCATGTTACTCCATTGATCGTCCCCACCGAATTGCATGTTGCAACCATAATGGTTGTGGAGATACAAGAAGTCGTATGACTGCATAATCATATAGTTAAATTCAAGGAAAGAAAGTCCTTTTTCCATCCTTTGCTTATAACATTCTGCTCGGAGCATGTTATTAACGGAAAAACATGCACCAACGTCACGCAATAATTCGATATAATTCAAGTCTAAAAGCCAATCTGCGTTGTTTACCATAATCGCCTTATCTTCACCGAATTCAATGAATTTTTCCATTTGAACCTTAAAGCAATCACAGTTGTGCTGAATAATTTCAGGCGTCATCATAGAACGCATATCAGTTCTACCAGACGGGTCCCCGATATAAGCCGTTCCGCCACCGATTAAAACAACAGGCTTATTTCCTGCCATTTGCAATCTTTTCATTAAGCAAAGCGCCATAAAATGCCCAACGTGGAGCGAATCTGCCGTGGGGTCAAAACCGATATAAAATCTTGCGCCACCATTGTTAATAAGTTCTTTAATTTCTGCTTCGTCAGTAACTTGTGCTATAAGTCCACGTTCGATAAGTTCTTCGTAAATTCCCATAATGTCACCTTTTATTTTTCAAGAAAATCGACTATATGGAATTTTAAACTAATTATATAAAAAAGTCAAGTCTATTTACTACTATATGTTTTTTCAGTTGACTTTTATTGTTTCTAAGTGTAAAATAGGTTTACTATGAAAAAGAAAATTAATCAGCAGGAAGAGCCTGTTATAAGTAAAATTGAGATTGACAAAAAAACGGCAGAACCCGTTCTTGTGGAAGTTCCATTAGACGAAATTCCGCAAACGGTTGAAGAAACTACCGACGTGGCAGTCCCAGAAAAAAAGAAGAAAAAACGCAGCAAAGAAGAATTTCAGTTAGAAATGCCCGAAGTTGGGTTTGTTGATAACTCATCAATTTCTAAAAAGCAAAAACTTTTTAAAAATATTTGCATGATTGCTTTTGTTGTTTTAGTTGTGGGCGTGCTTGCCTTCACTTTTTATAACGACTTCCTTGCCCCTGGTGAAGATAAAACTTTCCCCTCTTGGTCGGAAATTTTAGGGGTTTTCGGTAACTACTGGTATTTCTTAATACTTGCTTTCGTTGCAATTTTCGGTTGTTATTTCTTCAAAGGTGCTAAACTTTCAGTTATGTGCAAAGCACTTACAGGAAAAGCGCACTTCAAAACTTGTATAGAAACGGGCATTATAGGTACTTACTATAACAACGTTACTCCCCTTGCCGTTGGTGGTCAACCGTTTGAAATTTATCACCTTTCAAAACACGGTGTTCACGGTGGCGTGGCATCTTCAATGCCTATTGCAACCTTCTTCCTTAACCAGTTTGCTTTCGTTATTTTAAGCGTAATTTCAATCATCTTTATGCAGACCAACGTTTTAGGCGTTCCTGAAAGCGTACTTGCAGAATTTTCTACCGTTACAACCGTTTTAACAACGCTTGCTATTATCGGTTCTGTGCTTTGCATTTTTGTGCCCGGCCTTGTTATAATGTTCTCTATTATGCCTAGAACGTGTTCTAAACTTGTGCACTTTGTTTTCTGGCTTGGTGGTAAACTTCGCTTAGTTAGAAATCCAAAGGTTTTGGAATTTAAGGTTATGAAGACGGTTATTCAAAATGCTAAATGTATTAAAATTATTGCTTCTAGACCTTTAGTATTCTTGAGCATGCTTTTATTAAGTTTCTTAGAGCAATTTGCAAACGTTTCAATTGCATTTTTCACGCTAAAATTCTTCGGGTTTAATATCGGAGTTGTTGGAATTCGTGAATGGCTTATAGTTAGTCAATTTTGCTTTATTCTATACTCTTCTATCTCGTTCGTACCCACCCCCGGTAACTCTGGCGCAGCAGACCTTTCGTTCTACTTGTTGTTCAATATCGGACTTATTAGTGGTTTCTCTTTCCCTGCAATGCTTGTTTGGAGATGTTTAAGTTTCTATTTCCACTTATTGTTCGGTTTCGTTTTCACAACCTATAAAAGAAAGTCAGACCATAAAAAACTTGCTAACGGTGAATCTCTTGAATAAAATTTAATAAACACAAAGGCGATGGAAATTATCCATCGCCTTTATTTTTTGTTTTTTATTTCGCTTCAGCTTCGGCTTCTGCTTTAAGTTGTTTTCTTTTAAGTCGTCTATAAATCTTTAATCTTTCTAACGCTTTTTGTTTTCTCTTATAAGCCGTTATAACTTCACGATATTTTGCAACAACTTCTTCTGCAACCATTTCCCAACTGCGATATAAGGTTGCACCTGCCACGTCCCCTATCTTTTTATAAAGTTCGGGCGTTTTCATAATTTCTATAATCTTTGCGGAAAAACTTTCTGCGTTTTCTTCGGCTAAGAATCCGTTAACACCGTCTTTAAGAAGTTCTGCACTACACGAACCTTCCACCATAAGAGCACAAAGTTTGTGCGCTGCGGCTTCTACTGCCGTTACGGGTGCCATATCAAACGTTGACGGGAACAACAATAAGTCTGCTCTTAAATAATAGCCTTGTAATAACGGTTTATCTTTGATTGCGCCTGTGAAAATACATTTGTCTGAAAGACCTACTTCTTCCACATACTTTTTAACGTCATCAATATCAAAACCACCGCCAACAAAAATCATCTTGAAATCGTCGTTGGTGTTTTTTACGATATTAAGTGCGTCGATAATGATTTTAAGGTTTTTATACCAACACATTCTGCCGACGAACAAGAATACGTTTTTCTGCCCTTCTAATCCGTGAGCGTCGTTAACACGCTTAACTAATTCTTCGGCATTTTCAGGATAAACGAAATCCGTTCCGTTTCTAATAACTTCAATCTTTCCCTTATATCCGTAACTTCTTAAAACTTCGCATGAGCGGTTGCTTACCGTCCAAACGCTATCTGCTTTATTGTAAACTTTCATAATGTAGTTTATTGCAACGTTTACCAAGGTTTTGCTGTTGTGCATAACCCTTTCAAAGTCTTGATGATATTGCGTGTGAAGTGTTGCAACAACAGGGATTTTATACTTTTTGCCAAGTTTAATAGCATAACGCCCCATAAGATATGGCGAGTGGGTGTGCAATATATCAAACCCTTCCTGTTCCATTCTGCTTTTGAATTTTGCATCAAGTTCAGGAACACCACAACGGTAACTTTCAGGTGCAGACATTGAGAAACAACGAACAACTTCAAACGTTTCATTATCGGTGTATTTCTTTGATGCCTTTGGAACTGCTAATATACAGTTTTCCTTTTGGTTGGTATGGTGCGCATAAAACTTTGCAACGTTTATCGCCCCGTCAACAACGGGATAATAAGTATCAATTAATTGGCAAATTTTTAGTTTTTCCATTTTATTTTCCTTATTGTTTTTTTAATTATTAAAAGGATTAGAAACGAGCAAGACAAGGCTCGCAAGCGATTTTGGATGAAATAGAACGTCCGTTCATTGAAGTCAAAATCGCTTTGCAGTAACGACGCATAACGAAGTTTATAAGACTCTATTAAAGGTTTAGAAACAAGCAAGACAAGGCTCGCCGACGCAAACGGGTGAGATTGACCGTCTGGTCATCGAAGTCGTTTGCTATGGCAGAAACGCAGTATTGCGACGTTTATAAGCCTTTAAGTTCGTTAATAAAGTCAGCAATCCTAGCCGTCGCTTCAATGAGATTTTTCATAGATGAAGCGTATGAACAACGAACGTAATATTTACCAAACTCGCCAAAGGCATCACCTGGAACGACTGCAACTTTTTTACTTGCTAAAAGTTTAGTTGCAAATTCTTCCCCCGTGAGCCCCGTTTCCTTAACGGATGGGAATATGTAGAAAGCACCCTTAGGCTCAAAACAACTTAGCCCCATATCCACAAACGTCTTGTACATAAACTTTCTTCTAGTGTTATATTCGGCACGCATTTCGTTTACGACAGAAAAGCCGTCTTGTCTGCCTTTTTTAAGAGCGTCAAGCGCAGCATATTGCGAGAATATAGGTGCACAAATGGAAGCGTACTGATGTATTTTTAAAAGCGCAGTTTTAATAGGGGCTGGTGCACAAACGTATCCTACACGCCACCCCGTCATAGCAAACGCCTTTGAAAAACCGCTAATTAACACAACTCTACCTGCAAGTTCAGGAAAACTTGCAATAGAACAATGTTTGCCAGAATAGGTAAGTTCTGCATAAATTTCATCAGAGATGACGAGTAAATCATGCTTTAAGATAACGGGAATTATTTTTTCAATAAATTCTTTTTCCATAATTCCACCCGTTGGGTTGTTAGGATATGGAAAAATAAGCACCTTGGTTTTATCCGTAATTACTGACTCTAAATTTTCAGGGGTTAACTTAAATCCGTCTTCCCCACTACACGGAACAGATACCGCTTTTCCCCCTAATAATTCCACGCACGGTCTATACGACACGTAACTAGGGTCGGGAATAAGTACTTCGTCATCTTCATTAACAACGGCACGGAGCGCAATATCTATTGCTTCGCTTGCGCCAACCGTTATAACTATTTCGTCAGCCGAAAAGTTTACGTTAAATTCTTTTCTTAGGTAAGATGAAATTTCGTTCCTAAGTGAAGTTAATCCGCTATTCGAAGTATATTGCGTGTACCCTTTTTTGATAGCCTGAATACCCGCATCACGGATATCCCATGGCGTTACGAAATCGGGTTCACCCACACCGAGCGAAATTATATCTTTCTGCTCGGATACTATATCGAAAAATTTTCTTATGCCAGAGGGCGGAATATCCCTAGCTCTTTTGCTTAAAAAATCTCTCATGCTTGAATTATCTGCCTTTCACTTTCGGATTTTGTTTCGGTAACCTGTCCTTCAATTTTATATTTTTTCAAAATGAAGTGCGATTGAACGCCCGTGATACCATCAATTATACTAAGTTTTTCAGAAACGAATCTTGCAAGGTCTGTTAAACTTTTACCTTCAACGAAAACTGCCAAGTCGAAACCGCCACTCATAAGATATAAACTTTTAACTTCGGGGAAGGAATAAATTTCTTCCGCATACGAATCGAAACCTTTAAGTTTTTGCGGTGCAACCTTAACTTCAATAAGTGCTTGAACAATACTTTCTGGAAGCGCTGAATCGTTTATAATGGCGGCGTATTTAACGATAACGCCGTCGTTTTCTAATTCTTTAACCGCCACTTCTACTTCTTTTTCCGTTGAGCCGGTAATTGAAGCAAGTTGCTTGTTAGTGTATTTTGCATTGTCGCTGAGTAACTTGATAAGGTCGCTTTTTAAGTTTTGCATTTTTCCCTTCCTTTTTCCGTTTTTTAGCGGATAGACGTTAGTTTTTTAACTATTCTCTATCATTGTAAACTTTTTAAGTTTATTTGTCAATATTTAGCGTTGATTTTACCGTCGGTTTGTGTTACAATAAATCTAGTGGTATAGATTATGATTAGAATTTGGGCAAAAGTTATTAAAAACGACAAAATTATTAAACAGTATATGTTAGAAAAACTTGAAACAATGGACTATTCGTTGTTTTTTGATTACGTTAGGGAAATTTGCGAAAATTTAGATATTCCTACCCCCGTTGTTATAAAAACACACCTTTTTAACTATGCAAAGTATAACGTTCTTCGTTTCAAAAAAGATGATTTTGTAGAATCAATTTCTTTTGATAAGTTAGTTCTCGAAAACGCCTTCGCCTAAAACGAAGGCTTTTTTATTGCTACGTATAATTATTATGCAAGTGGGCATACTGATGATACGGGGGTATGTATGAAAATAACGACGATTATTGCATTTTGTCTGGTAATTATCGGCTCACTCGTTTGGCTTATGGTCGGCATCTTCGACTTTAACCTTGTTGCTTTCATTTTCGGAAGCGGTGCGGGTGCGGTTGTTTCCAGAATAATCTATTCGCTCGTGGGAATTTCTGCCTTATGGTTGATTTTCTACTGGATTTTATATCGTCCTTTCAAAGCGATGGATTAATTACTCTAAAAAGAAAAGACTTGCAAATTGCAAGCCTTTTTCTTTTTGTGTATAACTATTTTCTATTTGTGGAGCAATTTTTAATCGATAAACCCTTTAAGTCCCTTATCTTTCGCTTTTTTCGTTGTAAGATAAATTATTGAGCCAACCGCATACACGGATACCGCTTGCCCCGCAAGAACAAGCGCAACTTGAACGATATAAAGGTAATCTAGTTGTCCGTAACAATACCACCAAATAAGTGGCAATAAAAATGCGTTAAGAAGTACGGGAAATAATCCACCGACGGTAATTTTTACCGCCGTGTTCTTAATCGCCTTTCCGATTAACGCTGTAAACAACCCTGCAATAAAGGTTACCACGCTTCCTAAAAGCACGTCGAAAAGCATACACCCCGTGATTAAGTTAGTTAACAAACACCCAACGCAAAGCGCAATTGCCGTTTCAGGAAAAATAAGGGGTAGCAACGTCAAGCCTTCGCTTATTCTTACTTGTATTGCCCCGCTTGAAATAGGGAAAACTATAAGCGACAGTACTATATATAAACCTGCCGTTATGCCCATTCTAGTTAATTTTGCCGTTGTAAAAATTTTCATAGAAAAGCCCCTTTTTCTCACCGAGAAAAAGGGGCTTAATTTCCTTCTGCTCGGTTGTTTTTGAGAAGTGTTGACCGAAAACCTTCTTATTGATTTCGGTTATATTTTAACACTACCGAGCCTTTTTGGCAAGCGTTTTTTATCCTTAACTTAACTGTCCTTGCACTTTATTGAACTTTTCTTTCGTTTGTTCAATATCTTTTTGCGGTGCGCTTTCTACTTGATAATAGCCTTGCCTTGTCATAAGTGAGAACACTTTGAACTGGTCGTCAATCTCTTCTAAAATATGCTCTTTAACCACGTTTCTAAACCCCTTGCTTACCCCTTCGGTAATTGCCGTAGTGTAAATTTTCGCAAGTGATTTTTCTGCGCTTAGCATGTCTTGAATAGAATCCTTTTCATTTAGCGTTACTTCTGCTTTGTAATCCATTTTTACCCCCCCTTATAACAGTTCTAAAAGCGCATAAAAACGCTTTTCGTGTCTATCTGCAATTTTATTAAATTCTTCTGCAAGCGACATATCGGTTAAAGTTCTTGCATAAAGCCTTGCCTTTTTACACGCCCACTCTTCCATCGTTAAAAGGTCGGAAATTAGCGTTGCTTCTTTTGTCGTCAACATGTTTTTACTTTCCATATTCTTCTCCTTTTTTCTTTATTTTGCCCCTTAACGCACTTTTTATACTTAATAAAAAATCCCCATGGAGTTAATCATAATAGTCATAGTGGTTTTATTTAAACTTAACAACACAAAAAGAGGTTGCGTTAAAAATGTTTACGCAACCTCTTTTATTAATTTACATTGATAACTCTGTTATCTGGCATACGCCCATAGACGATTACTGTTTTAGGTTTTAATTTGTTTATCACATAGTCAAACCCTGCAATAAACATATTTCTGCATTCAACAGTTTTAATACAACCGTGTGTTCCAACTGCTATGGTTTTACCACTCTCCACCCCATAACACGCAAGTTCAAAGGTACGTTCATCTCCCCAACGGACATTAGGAATTACTTCTACACCATTTTCTTGTAGCCAATGGGCTAAAGCTTTACCACGATATGTATTCCATATTTGCATACATAAAGGCATATCATAGTATAAACTATAATCGGGAGATATAATTCCCCTATATTGCTTTATAATAGGCAAATATTTTTGTGGGTTATTCCAAAAACATTCAAAAACACTATCGTGTTCATAAAAATGTATCCACGAGTCAAATTCTTGTTTGCTTCTGGCTTTTGAAAAGGTTAT
>SVIE01000050.1 GCA_015069625.1 Clostridiales bacterium
CGTCGCCACTACCAGCCTTCGCCAAGGAAGAATTCCCCGCAACGTTAATGCATGTAAATTCCCCGTCAGTAATAATCGTTGTACTACTTTTTAATACAACCGTTACGTTATATTCCTTTGAAAATTCTTTTGCAATTCTAACCGAATCTTCTTTTATAATCTGTTTATCTAGACCTGTCAAACGAGAAAATTCACCGACGTGCGGGGTTAATACCACCGAACATTTTTATCTTTTAAAACGTCAACTCCGTATTTTGAAAGTGAATTTAACCCGTCCGCATCAATAATTAGCGTCCCACTATAACGTTGTAAATAATACGCAATAATCTTATAAACTTCTTCGCTTACACCTATCCCCATGCCTATCGCAATCACAGAGTTTGTAAGCGATTCTTCCAACTTGTTTTCATCAAAGACAACAAATCCGTTTTGATCGGATATGGTGCGTATTATACATTCTGGATACACACCGGCATACACGGAGAAAAGACTTTCTGGAACGTAAAGCGTACTATATCCTACCCCCATTTTCAACGCCGTAAGTGAATTTAGCGACAGCATGGCACTTCCAGAATAATCTTTACTTCCACCGATTATAGCAACTTTACCATACCGACCTTTGTGTGAATTTCTTTTTCGTTTAGGGAAATATTTTTTTGCATCTGCGTTAGATAATACATTTATAAAATCATCATCCCAAATACTTATTCCGATATCTTTAACAATTATTTCACCACAATAATCAAGTCCATCATTTAAAAAATGTCCTAGTTTATATTCTTGAATTGCTATAGTTAAATCTGCTTGCACCGCAACACCCATTGCAAGCCCCGTATCACCGTTTAAGCCACTTGGAATATCACAAGAAACAACAACTGAATTGCTTTTGTTGATTTTTTCTATTGCAGTTTTATATTCGCCAGCAACTTCTCTATTTAATCCCGTCCCAAAAATACAATCTACAATAATATCGTATTTTTTATCTAAAACTGCAAGATTATCTTGAGCGATATAGCATACCGTTACCTTAAAGCCATGCTTATTTGAAAGAAGTTTTGCAATAATTTCGCCATCTCTGCCGTTATTACCAACACCTATACACACAAGCACCCTTCCACCATGGTATCTCTTTTCTATTTCGTTATAAACCGCTTCACCAGCACGTTCAATTAGCGTTTCGGAAGGGATACCAAGTTGTTCAATGGTATATTTATCTGCATCTTGCATTTGTTTAACCGTTAAAACTCTAATCATCTAATCCCCCTTTATACTTCTAATTGCGTAATCAGCATCTTCATAGGAAAACCCCTTAGAGATTAAATATGCATATGTTTTTCTTATTAAATCGCTAGTAATTTCCTTGCCTTTTACACGCTTCTGTGCTAAATTTAACGCACTTTGTTTCGTTTCAGGATTAATTTCGCTCATCACCTTTTCAACAATTTCTTTACTAATCCCTTTTTCCATTAGTTTATATGCAATAAGTTTTACACCTTTACTTACAGATGCGCTCTCTATATAACGACGGGCAAATTCTTCATCATCAATAAATCCGTACTCTTGAAGTTTATCAATAGCATAAAATACCGCATTATCGGTAAATTCTTTGCCACGTAAATACGTAATAACTTGTTTTTTTGTTTTTAACGAACCACTAACGTACTTCATTGCCTTCTTTAAGGCAAAAGATTTATCACCTTCAAGTTTAATTTCCCTAAGTTTTTCTTCTGAAATCTCATCTCCCGCTTTTAAGCGATAATCCATCACGGTGTCAATATGAACAGAAAACAAAAAATCACCGTCAACAAATATATTGCAACGGTTTTTATCTTTTTCTTGTGAAGTTATTGCAGTTATCTTCGACATTTATTTTTTAAAGGCATGAAAGCCCTTCCCCTTTACGTTATAATTGGAATTTCCACTAAAAATATCTGCTAATTTATCTTGGAAGTTTTTAGTAAAATCTTCCTTAATTGCAAACACCGAAACAATACTGTCCGAAAATTGATTATCAATTATTGAACAATTTTCGTCTTCAAGCCTTATAATTGAAGAGTATTTATCATAATCGGCAAATACTTCAATATACACCACGGGTTGCATATCGACAACTTCCGCCCTATCTAAACAGTCGCAAACAGCACCGCTGTAAGCCCGAACAAGACCACCTGCACCCAGTTTGACACCACCAAAATATCTAGTTACCACAACAGCAGTCTTATACATTTTACGATTTTTTAACACTTCAAGCATTGGAACACCTGCCGTTCCTTGCGGTTCACCATCATCAGAAAATTTCTGCACTAGCCCCTTCTCGTCGGCAATATACGCATAGCAATTATGCGTGGCAAGTGAATGTTCTTTTTTTACTGAGTCGATAAACGCTTTCGCATCTTCTTCGTCTTTAACGTTTCTTATGCGACAGATGAATTTAGAACGCTCGATAACAGTTAAATTTTCCGTTTCCGATTTTACGGTATAATAGTTCTTTTCCATTTACAATTTAAAAAAAGCCGTTGCATTTTTTGCAACGGCTTTTGCTATAATTACGCTTTAATTTCTCTAATTTCAAAAGATTTTCTAATAAGTGCTTTTCCGTCAGCCAAATCCTTAATTGCTTTATCTGCAAGAAGTTGCGCCAAAAGGTTTCCGGTTGCAGTCGCTTCGATAGGACCTGCAACAACTGTTCTACCAGTCTTTTCTGCAGTTTCATCGTTAAGCATAGCATTTTGACAGCCACCGCCAACAATGTTAATTTCCTTAATCTTCATTCCCGTCATTTCTTCAATTTGTTCAACAGCAAGTTTATAGCTCATTGCTAAACTTGAATAAATACAGTAAGAAACTTCGCCGACCGTTTCAGGAACTGGTTGATTTGTTTTAGCACAGTAGTCTTTAACTGCCTGAACCATACTTGTTGGAGCAAAGAAAGATTGATCGCTTACGTCAACAAGACTTCTAAATCCTGCGTTCTTCGCTTCCCTTGCAAGATTTGCAAGTTCGATAAAGTTATATTTATCGTCGTATTCCTTTTTAACGTTTTGCATCATCCATAAGCCCATAATGTTTTTAAGGAAACGAACACTCTTGTTATATCCACCTTCGTTGGAGAATTTAGATGCTCTTGCTAATTCTGTTGTATTTTCTTTTTGAGATTCAATACCGATAAGCGACCACGTTCCACTTGAAATATATAATGGGTCATTAGGATTTGGAACAGCCATAACCGCACTTGCAGTATCATGAGTTGCAGGAAGAACAACAACTGAATCGAAACCAACTTCCTTTTGAATTTCCGCACTTAAATGTCCAACTTCCGTGCTCGGCATAGCGAGTGGCTTAAAGAGTTCTTTCGGATAACCTAAACGGTCAATTAGTTCATAATCCCAATCTCTCGTCTTCGCATTTAAGAGTGCAGTAGTTGATGCGTTAGTGTATTCGTTTTTCTTAATGCCTGTAAGTTTGAAATGGAAATAATCAGGAACCATTAAAAATGTTTTTGCCTTTGCAAGTTTGCCTGATTTTTTATCGCAGTATAATTGATAAATGGTGTTGATGATTGATTTATTCATACCCGTTTTTTCGTAATGTTCTTCAACACTTACGATTGCGTGAACGTCGTCAACAACCTTTTCAGTACGAGTGTCACGATAAGAATGAATAGAACCGATAAGGTTATCGTTCTCATCTAAAAGCGCATAGTCAACACCCCAAGTATCAATACCAATGCTTGCAGGGATTTTACCAATTTCACCACATTTTTTGATCCCTGCTACGATATCGTTAAAAAGTGATTTATCGTCCCAAACAAAATCTTCACCCTTAAAACTTGCACCGTTTTTAAAACGATAAACTTCTTCTAAAACAAGTTTGCCATCTTCAATACTACCAAGAATATGTCTACCACTTGAAGCACCGATATCAATTGCCAAATAATATTTCTTTTCCATTTCAATTCTCCTATTTTTTGAAGGTAAAATTCATATGTGATTATTATATAATAATAAATACGTTATGTCAATGAAAATACGGTTTTTTTATTTTTTAATTTTTATAATATAAGATATGAGCAAACACTTAAAATCACTAGATTATATAAAAGGAATTAGCCCGATTATGCGTGACATAATCGGGCTAAAAACATCAATTATTCACTATGATTATTACAGTTTTATTCTTTCGGAATAACTGCAAAATTTTTCACACATATAGCATTAGCCATTGCGGTAAAAACGTACCTGCCGCTATCTTTTTTAATGGCAATTTCAACACTTCCATCAATATCAAAATAATCTAGTAGTAATTTTTTTAAGTCCTTTTTTAGTAGCGTTTCAAAATCTTCACAGGCTGTAAATCTATCGTTTTCAATGAGTGTTTTAATTCTCGCTAATTCATTTTTCTTTTTCTTATACACTTCCCTTTATGCTCCTTCTTATACTACCTAAAAATCCACTATATTTTCTAACAACGTTAAATATTTTACCACTTCCTTTATGTACGTTTTGCGCTAAAAACTTGTACGCCTTTTTCGAATCCGTTGAACTCGGCAAAGCATTTCCACAACTTAAAAAAACAACGTCTTCTTCCGGCAGTACCCCCACTAGTTTTATCTGCAAAATACTCTCGACGTCTTCAGGCATCATCATCTTATCCCCCATCATCAAATCCCCCCTTGCCCTATTCACAACAAGCCCGATTTTATCCATCTTATAACTTCTAAGAATTGAAACAACCTTATCTGCATCACGTAGACTTGTTAGATTTGGAGTAGTTACGACAAGTGCCTCATCCGCACATGCAACTGCACGATGAAAGCCTATATCAATGCCTGCTGGACAATCGAATAAAATATAATCAAACGTTGACGCAAGTGCTTCCGTTAAGAGCTTTAAATTTTGCCCGCTTACTTGCGACGCAACTTGCAAATTATCTGATGGCAGAATATATAAATTGCGATTATGCCTATCTTGTACTAGTGCTTGCGAGACCCTACACCTACCGTTTAAGACGTCAGAAATATCATATACAACTTTATTTTCTAGCCCCATAGTTACGTCTAAATTGTTAAGCCCAAAATCCACGTCAACAAGCACAACTCGTTGCCCCATACCAGCCAACGCATAGCCTAAATTTACTGTTACGGTGGTCTTTCCAACCCCACCCTTGCCCGACGTTATAACAATCTTTTTAGCCATACAAAGTTCTCCTTGAATTAATTATAACAACAAAAAACCGCACGTTTTGACCTTTCTTTCAAAACTGTGCGGTTTTATGTCGTTTTAATATTAATCCGTTTGTATTGCTAATTTTTTAATCAGTTCGGAACTCGTAACAACAGAGCCACCACCAAGTGCTACAACCATATCGGGATTTTCAGCTATATTAATCTGCATCTTAAATTTATCAGAATAATATTTTTCCAACCCGTAAATTTGAGATGCAATCCCTGAAACGTAAATCCCAGAATGACGAATTTCCGCTGAAACTTCAGGGGGCAGTTTTATAAGAACTGCCATCGCTATCTCTGCAATCTTATCAAAATACTTTTTAATCGGTTTTATTACGTCTAAGGCACGGATAGAAACGGATTTTGGCGTTCCCGTCTTAATATCTCTACCGTTCACAACAGTTGTTAATGCATCACGTTCGTCTAAACTGCCTATCTCGTTTTTAAGCCTTTCCGCAGTCAGCAAACCTATCTGCAAGCCATATTCATCTGCAATATGGTCGATAATGTCCGTACTTATCTTATTTCCGCCCATATTTACCGAAATTCCTGCAATTATGCCATCCAAAGACAACGCTGCAATACTTGTTGTTCCGCCTTCCATTTCAATCAAGAAACACGGACTTGAATCAGACAACGGCAATCTTTGCCCAAGCGCAGATAAAATCGGAGATTCAATAAAATAGACCTTGCTAATCCCTGCGTTTTTAGCAACAAGTTCATATTTTTTTAATGCTTCCGGAGATATTCCGCAAGGAACAGACATTACGGCAATTACACTAAATAATTTACCTTTTATCCCCACTTTCGCCAGAAACGTTTCCAACAACATGCATGCAACTTTTTCATTTACAATCTCACCTTCAAACACGGGAAAAACTATTTTCGTGCTCCCCGCAGTTTTACCGATTAATTTTCTCGCTTCCGTCCCAACCGCCTTCAAATCGGTTTTGTCCCCGATTCCAACGGCAGCGACTGTTGGTTCACTCAAAACCATACCGCTTCCGGCCTTATATATGTTGGTATATAGACTTCCAAAGTCTATCGCTATTCTTTCCGTAGCCATCAATAACACCTCTAATTTAAAACAAATGCCGTATCAAACGGCATTTTGTTAATCTTATTAAAGAATTTCAAGATTCTTTTTGAATATTTTTCTAAAATCACCGCTTATCTGCATTGCAGAATTGATTTCAAGGGTTGCATCACCATCAAGTTCCGTCTTCATAATAACAGAATCCCCTAAAATGTCACAATTAACACCCTTAACCACAGACGACATGCTTCTATCAAAACTATTCGCTATACGAAGCATGATCCCCATCTTTCTAACTGCGTCAACATCTTCATCGGTAAGAAGGTCACGATATCTAGCCCAGTCAAACGGGTTAATATCTTCAATTGCCGTGTTCGCAACAACGAACGACGCAAGTACCATATCTCTATGACTTAAACCATAAATATTAGAATTAAGCGTTATGTATCCGCTATGCTTTTCATAATTATAATAACCGATAGTTCTACCCGTATTGCAAAGATATGCAGCCACCTTCAATATCTTTAGATATTGTCTAGGGAATTTATGCAACACACGAAGTTGTTTAAACAATTGAACTGAAAGATTTACAACTTGATCGGTATGAGCATTATTGCAACCATAAAAATCAGTTATAGCGTTAAGGCTATACGTAAACACGTCGGATATCGGTTTTTCAATCGTTGAAGGGACTGCGTGATTGAATAATATTCCCGTTCGAAGACCGCTAGTGCTAATAGTGATATCTCCTAAATTCATGTATTTTTTAAATGCTGAAATAGCAGAAAGCGCACTTGGAAGGATATCCGCCCTATCACTTGATAAGCCTTTAATTTTCTTCTTTCTATCAAGGTCAAGACTCTTCAATAAATCATAAACGTGTACAAAATCGGTATCCGTCACAACATAGTTGTGAATTGCACGAAGGGGATATTTTTTCATAATCTTTGTCATTCTGCAAAGATTTCTAAACGAACCACCAACACCTATTAATTGTGCTTCAGGGTCAACGTCTTTAAGCCATTCGATATTTTTCAACTGTTCGGTGAAAAATTCTTCTATTTTTTCCGCTTGTTGTTGCGGAGTTAATCCATCGCTTGCAAAAAGTTCCGTAAGCGTTATAGCACCAAACGGCAACGTTTCGTAATTTAATAGATTTCTTCTATTATAATAAACAATCTTCGTGCTTCCGCCACCGATTTCTAAAATAATTCCTTTAGGAATATCCATAGTGTTGATAACACCACGGTAAACGTAAATGGCTTCTTCTTCAGCACTTAAAACACGAAGTTTTATTCCGCACGTTGCAGAAACTTCATCAAGAAAACTCCTTTGGTTTTTAGCACGTCTAACAGCTGCGGTTGCAACGGCGATAATTTGTTCTATTCCGTTTGCATCACACAACTTTCTAAACATTTTAAGTGTTTTTATTGTATCATGAATACGGGCTGGTTTTAAAAATCCATCCCTTTCCATACCTTCGCCAAGCCTTGGAGATTCTTTTAATTGGTCAACTATTTGAAAATAGCCGTTTTCATTTACATCAATTAGTAAAAGTCTTGCAGTATTTGAGCCTAAATCGATTATTGCTATTCTTTCCAATTTTACAAACTTTCCTTATAATTATTTGGCTTAATTATACCACAAAATTTTTGGTTTGTATAGATGGTTTTTTAAAATTTATTCAGTTTTTTTCAAAGAATTTTTTACCTATTTATCTTTATGATAAAAAATTGATAAAAAAACGCAATATCTCAATTATTTCTTATCGTTTTTACTCTCTTTTTTTAGACTTAGAACTAGTTGCAAGACAGCAAGAAGTATTAAAAAACCACCAAAACAACGGGATAAAACGTCGCCACCTGTCGATCTCGCCAAATAGCACCCAGCTATACAGGTAACAATCCCTGGCAACACGATTGCAAGCACACAATTATAATTAATTAATTTGTTTTTTGCATGTATAATGAGTGCTATTATTGCCATAGGCATAAAACTTACCAAATTAACCGCTTGCGCAGTATGTTGACTTACGCCGTAAAAAATTCCTAAAAGCGGAATTAACAACGTTCCGCCGCCCATTCCCATTCCACCTAAAACTCCACCAAGCACACCGGCTATAACGTATAAAACAAATTGCATTTCTCACCCCTTAAAACAACAGCATTTAAGGGGTGAG
>SVIE01000051.1 GCA_015069625.1 Clostridiales bacterium
AGAAGATTTTCCACAAGGCTACAATCTAAAAAATTATTTAAAATAAAGGCTCTGTCACAAACTCTAACTGATAAAGTGCAAATAAAAAACAGCGCAATAGGTCGTTAAAACCCTTGATAAGATGTAAACTCTTATCTTCGGGCATTTGCCTACTCTTGCTTGCTTTTTATTTACCCTTTTAAAATCAGTCATTTTTTGTGACAGAGCCAAAATAAAAACAGCGGAACGCAAAAGTTCCGCTGTTATTTTTTTGTTAAATTAAAGAGTGGTAACGTTAACGGTTATTTTTGCCGTTTCTTCGGCAGAAATTCTCACGGTAACAGGGTAAGCGCCAACAGCCTTAATGTTTGATGTAAGCACCACCTTTTTCTTGTCGATATTAAATCCGAGTTCGTTAAGTTTTTCTGCAACTTCCTTATTTGTTACACTACCGAAAAATTTACCACCTTCCCCGCATTTAACGGCGATTGAAACTTCCTTGCCGTCAAGCGCAATTCGAAGTTCTTTGTTGGCTTTAAGAAGTTCTTGGCGGTGAAATTCTTGCGCCGCTTTTTTATTGTTGTTATCGTTTAATGCCTGTGCATCTGCTTCTTTAGCAAGCCCGTTTTTGATAAGATAGTTACGAGCGTAACCGTCTTTTGCTTCAATAACGTCACCTACTTTTCCAGAGCCTTTAACGTCTTTAAGTAAAACAACCTTCATAATAAATCCTGCCTTTTAGTTAGTTCTTAACTATTGTAACTTAAAACCTTTTAAAAATCAATAGGGGTGAATAAATTTTTTCTTTTAGCAAACAATAAGGGTAAAGGAGAAAAATTATGCATAAAAATAATTCAATTAAATGTAACGTTACAAATTGCCGTCACAACGAAAAAGGTTGCAACTGTCAGTTAGATAGTATCTGTGTAACGTGTGGCTGTGAAGGGGAAGACGGAAACTGCACCTGTTGCGGTAGCTATTCAACAAAGTAATTTTAACAACTTTATTCAATAGCAAAAACTCATGAAAAACTAAAAACGACGGCGACTAACCGTCGTTTTTTGTTATTTAACAAAAATAAGCGAAAAATAGCAAAATAAAGGGGTGGAAATTTAAATCAATTAACGTTGACAAAAAAGAGTTATTATATTATAATACTATACTAGATAAATATTGTGGGGAAATATCCCCGACGCATATAAAAGGAGAACAATTATGTCAGAAGAAGTATTGCTTACCAAAGAAGGTAAAGAGGAACTTGAAAAACGTTTAGACTATCTTAAAATCGTTCGTCGTGCAGAAGTAACCGAACAGATTAAAACGGCAAGAGAATATGGAGACCTTTCCGAAAATGCTGAATACGACGAAGCAAGACGTCAACAGGCTATTTTAGAAGGCGAAATTTTAGAAATTGAAGAAAAGTTAAAACGTGCGGTTATCATTAAAGAAGGTAAAAAAGGCACAGTTTCTCTCGGAAGCAAAGTAGATTTTGTTGACGAAGCAACGGGCGAAGCATTTACTTATGAAATAGTTGGTACAACCGAAGCAGACGTTGAAAGTGGAAGAATTTCTAACGAATCACCTTTGGGTAATGCACTTTTAGGTAGAAAAGTTGGGGATAAGGCTATCGTAAACGCACCTGCGGGAGTTACCACCTACACGGTTAAAAAAGTATATTAAAAAGGGGCTTACAAATGGACGAACAGAAGGTTAACGGCATTGAACAAGAGCAAGACTTAAATGAAATTTTGCGTGTTCGCCGTGAAAAACTAGATAATCTTGTTAAGAGCGGTAAAAATCCTTTTGAAAAGGTTAGATACGATAGAACCGCATATTCACAGACTATCAAAGACAACTATGAAGAATACGAAGGGAAAGAAGTAGGGATTGCAGGAAGACTTATCAGTAAAAGAATTATGGGTAAGGCTTCGTTTGCGGTTATTCTTGACGGACAAGGTACAATTCAATCTTACCTTTCAATCAATGATTTAGGGGACGATTACGTTGCTTTTAAGGATTACGATATCGGGGATATTATCGGTATCACCGGTTTAGTGTTCAAAACAAGAACGGGGGAAATTTCCGTTCATGCGCACCACGTTGAACTTTTAGCAAAATCACTTCTTCCACTTCCTGAAAAATATCACGGACTTAAAGATGAAGATACTAGATATCGTCAAAGAGAAATTGACTTAATCGCTAACCCTGAAGTTAAAAGAACTTTCGTGGCACGTTCAAAAATTCTTTCTGCAATCAGAAATTATTTAGATAGCGTTGGGTATTTAGAAGTGGATACGCCTGTTTTACAACCGCTTGAAATCGGTGCTGCGGCAAGACCGTTCAAAACCCACCACAATGCGCTTGATATCGATATGTATCTCCGCATAGAAACCGAACTTTACTTAAAGCGCTTAATCGTTGGCGGTTTTGACAAGGTTTACGAAGTTGGCAGAATTTTCAGAAACGAAGGCATGGATAGATCGCACAACCCTGAATTTACCACCGTTGAAATGTACCAAGCATATAGCGATTATCTCGACATGATGGACTTAATCGAAAACATGTATCGTACCATCACGTTGCAAGTTTGCGGAACGGATAAAATCACCTATCAAGGCGTTGAAATCGACATGGGCAAAAAGTGGGAAAGACTTACCATGGTTGAAGCGGTTAAAAAATACGCAGGCGTTGATTATAACGACTGGGCAACGGACGAACAAGCAAGGGCGGTTGCAAAAGAAAAGGGCGTTACCGTAGAAGAAGGGGACGAAGCAACCAAAGGACACGTACTTATTGCTTTCTTTGATGCGTTTGTTGAAGATAAACTTGTTCAACCTACAATTATTTACGACTATCCTGTTGAAAACTCACCGCTTGCTAAAAGAAAACCGTCAAATCCTGCGTTTACCGAAAGATTTGAATATTTCATTTACGCAAGGGAAATGGGCAACGCATTCTCTGAACTTAACGATCCTATCGACCAAAAGGAAAGATTTATCAAGCAGGTTGAAGCAAAACGAGCAAGAGGCGGAAATGATGCTAAGGTGGACGAAGATTTCGTAACCGCATTAGAATACGGCTTGCCCCCAACAGGCGGTTTAGGTTTTGGTGTAGATAGATTAGTAATGCTTTTAACGGATAGTGCATCAATTAGGGACGTAATCTTATTCCCAACAATGAAACCAATCAAAAAATAAAGCGCAAATGATAAACTTCGTGATAGTTCGTTAAAGCCCTTGTCAATATGTGAACTATTGACTTCGGGCGTTTGCCTGCTCTCACTCGTTTCTCAATTGCCCTTTGAAAATTACCGCTCAATATTCGTTATATAGTGAAGCGGTTAATAAAGAAAAATGATAAACGGCGGAATTTCCGCCGTTTGCTAACAATAACAATTTTTATCGATTATAGAGGTTTTAATGGATAATAAATTAACAAAATCAAGGCTTTCTAACTTACTTGCATACGAGTGGATTGCCATGATGATAACTATCGTTATTGCAATAGTAGTACTTGAATTTATTTTTAACGCTTCGGCGGCAAGACTTACAACGGGTCAACAGTTTAACTACTATTACGATACGACAATCTATTCTGGTAACGATAAAGCGTTTAATCAGTTTATCCTTGACAAGAAGACGTTTAGTTATGACGTTATTAACGTTTCAGGTGAAGGCTTAACAGATGAATATAACACGCTTCCTTTAAGAGTGTCTGTTCAGGCGGCGGATATTATGATAACGGAACTAACGGACGATCCAGAAAACAATCAACTTATAAAGCGTGCAAATTTGCACATAGACGGGCAAAGTATTTCGTCTATAGAAAAACTTGTTAAAGACGCAAAAGAATACGTTAAACCGTTCGTAGTAAATATGGCAAATCTTTCCACCCCCACGTTGAACGAACAGGCGGTGGAAGAAAACTTCAACAAGCGTATGGCAAGAGATAATCGTTATAGATTTAATAGCGAAGCCAAGGCGGAAGGTTTGCAGTTAGAAAAGGAAAGAATTGTTAAACTCTGCAAAGATATATCCGATTTAGAATATTTACTTGAAAGAGATGAAACGCTTCCTGACAGTCAAAAACTATTCTACTCATATAAAAAATATACTCAGATATACAATAATCAACCGGAAAATTCTTCTGATAAGCAACGTTATGAACAACTATTAGCAAACGAACAAGTTGAACGTTACGGGTTAAGAGTAGATAGATTAGTTACAAACAGTAATAAAAAGAACCCGTCAGATTTCTTTAGAAAGGTTGGTGGCGGAGATGCAAAGGACGTTGTAATTCTCGCTTTCGACTTTACTAAACAACAACCAGATTTGCAGTATGAAACGTTGTCTTTTATGACAATGGTAGTTAGGGAATTCGGAACAGAATTAGATAACAGATAATCAACAATGGATAAATTACACGTACTCGAAGAACTTAAAAATTATCGTCAAAACAAGCCGATAAGGTTACACATGCCAGGGCATAAAGGCATATTGCCCGACGATTTTTTAAGTGTAGCAGAGTTAGACGTAACCGAACTTAATAATATTAAAATCGTTCAAGCGGTTAAACAAGCTGAAACGGATATTGCTAAAATATACGGTGCAAATTATTGTAAATTGATTTCTAACGGTAGTACGGGTGGGATACTTTCCATGGTACATGCAGTTAAGGGGTTAGGCGATAAAATAATTATTAATCGTACGGCACACCAAAGCGTTTATAACGCCATTGAACTTTGCGATTTAGAGCCGATAATTTTAGATAAACCCACGGTGGAAGAAACTAAAAAGGCATTAGAAGATAATCAGTCGGTTATCGGTGCGTTATTTACATATCCCGATTATTTTGGTGAAAAATTTGATATAAAAGGTGTCAAGGCGTTACTTAAAAAACAGGGCAAATTGTTACTTGTAGATAATGCACATGGTGCGCACGTCAAATTTACCGACACGGAAGCGTACGCAGGGGCATTTGCAGACGCTTGGGTAGATAGCGCGCATAAAACGTTACCTTCGCTTAACCAAGGGGCCATGCTTTTTTGCTCAAACGCCAAACTTATCGATTTAATTGATAGTTCTATTAAAATTTTTGCTACCACTAGTCCGTCTTATCCTATTTTAGCAAGTATAGAATACGGCGTAAAATACATGGCTCAATCGTGGAAAGATATAAGGCAAACATTTTTGTCTTGGCGAAACGATTTTAAAACGCTTGTAGAACTTTTAGGGATAAAAGTTAAAGACTATGGCGACGTGTTTAAGTTGACGTTAGATTTTTCTCCGTTAGGCGTAAATGCGTTCGATATAGAAAAGGGCTTAAACGAAAACGGTGTTTATCCTGAACTCACAGATAGTAACAACGTTTTATTGATGTTTTCTATTCAAACGGCAAAAACTGAATTTAATAAAACGTATAATGCCATCAAGCGCACGCTCGACAGCGTAAAACAAAGAAAGCAAAAGGACACGGAAGAAGATATAGAAAGTTTATTGGCAGAACGTGTTATGCCCTATTTAACCGCTATAAAAAGCGGGTTTGAATACGTTAAACTCAAAAATGCGATAGGGAAAGTATGTGCTGTCAATACGGGGGTGTTCCCACCCTGTTACCCTGTGCTTACGGCAGGCGAAAAAATAACGGCTAAGGCTGTGGAAATTCTAAAAAATTCAGAATATACTTTTGGACTTAACGACGGAAGGATAAAAGTTGTAAAGGAATAAAATTATGAAAGGCAAATTTATTACTTTTGAAGGTTGCGAAGGGGTTGGTAAATCCCGTCAATTAAAACTTTTGCAAGAATATATGGATAAAAACGGCATTAAATACTATCTCACAAGAGAACCAGGTGGGTCTGCCGTATCCGAAAAAATTCGTAACATTATTCTTGACGGAAAGAATACTGAAATGACGGATGAGTGTGAAGCAATGCTTTACGCTGCATCTAGAGTGCAATTGTTAAAAGAAATAATTAAGCCTAAACTTGATGCAGGCGAACTAATTTTTTGCGATAGATTTGTGGATTCTTCACTTGCTTATCAAGGCAAGGCAAGGGGGCTAGGGTACGAGTTTATTGAAAGCATCAACGCTTACGCTATAAAAAATTTCACGCCCGACTATACGATATTTTTAAATCTTCCACCCGAACAAGCATTTAAGAGAAAGGGTGGTGTAGATAAAACGGACAGGCTAGAATTATCTGGAATGGATTTTCACAATAACGTGTATGCAGGCTATTTAGAACTTGCTAAAAAATATCCCGAAAGAATTATAGTTATTGATGCAAGCGGAACTAAAGAACAAACGCACGAAAAAATCGTTAGCGCATTAAAGGCAAGGGGCGTATTATGATAGATTTTACGGCACTTATTAAAAGTACCGAAGCGTATAAAATCATATCTGCCGAAAAGAAATCTGGTAAACTTTCCCATGCGTACCTAATAGTATGCGACGATAAAGATAACCTTAAAAGTTATCTGAAAGAGATTGTTAAACTTATTCTTTGTGATGAAGAAGAAGCGTGCGGTAGATGTAGGGCATGTCGCCAAACTGATGCGGAAAACTATGCCGACGTGTATTTTTATCCTACGGAAAATAAGATTTCAACTGATGACGTGGTATCGCTAATCGGTGAAAGTTATGTTAAACCTATTGAAGGGGACAAAAAAGTGTTCGTGCTTTGTGGGGCGGATGAAATGCTAGCACCTGCACAAAATAAACTTTTAAAAACGCTTGAAGAACCGCCTAAAAACGTGCATATTATTTTGGGCGCAGTTACTGAATATCCCATTTTAACAACGGTTAAGTCCCGTGTTAGAAAGTTAAGGGTTCAATCTTTTTCTGATGAAACGTTAGAAAGAGCGTTAATTAGCGAATGTCCAGATAGAGAAAGATTAAAAGAAGCAATCTCGCTTGCAGGCGGTAGTGTTGGAAAAGCGTTAACGCTTTACGGGGAAGAAAGTTTAACTAAACTTTTCTCTTTTGCAGACGACCTTATCGTTAACATGCAAAGTAGCAAACAAGTGCTTAAATTTTCACATGAATTTAGCGAAACGGGGGCTTCTGTTTCAGACCTATTGTCTGTTTTAGAAACTAAGTTTAGAGATATGCTTTTAGTAAAAGAAAAAGCAGAAGATTTAATTAAAAATACAAGTAGCGTTCAAAAGGTAAAAGACGCTAACGGATATACCACAGGCGCAATCATATATGCGCTTGATAAGATTTTTGATGCGAGAGAACGCAAAAAGTTCAACGCTAACGACACTATGCTTATCGAGTGGTTATTCTTTCAGATTTTGGAGGGTAAATATAAATGGCAAAAGTAGTTGGGGTGAAATTCAAAAATACTGCAAAAGTATATTATTTTTCACCGGCAAACGAAACAGATGAATATAGAGAAAAAGAAGGCGTAATCGTTGAAACGGCAAAAGGTCAAGAATACGGTGAAGTGGTTTTCGGGGTTAAAGAAGTTAGTGATAGCGAAGTTGTTCATCCCCTAAAACCGATTATCAGAAAAACTACTGAAAAAGACCGTAAACTTATGGCGGAAAACGAAAAACGTATTCCTGACGTTATGAAATTCGCTGCTGAAAAGGTGGAAGCGCATAAACTTGATATGCGCCTAATAAAAGCGGAATTTTCTTTTGACGGCAAGAAACTTTTAATATATTTCAAAGCACCTGAAAGGGTGGATTTTAGAGAACTTGTTAAAGATTTAGCATCTCACTTTCACGTGCGCATTGAACTTCGCCAAATCGGTATTAGAGACGAAACAAAACTTTTAGGCGGTATTGCCCCATGCGGAAGGGCTTGTTGTTGCTCGGGTGCTATGTCTGATTTTGGTAAAGTTTCGGTAAAGATGGCGAAAAACCAAGGGCTTCACTTAAATCCAGGTAAAATTAGCGGACTTTGTGGCAGACTTATGTGTTGCTTAGAGTATGAAAACGATTATTATGCAGAAGTGTATAAGAAGATGCCCAAAGTTGGCGGAACGGTTAAAACGCCAGAAGGGGAAGGAATAGTCGTTTCTAACGATATGTTAAAACTAATCACCAAAGTAAAAATTCCAAAGCCTGATGGAAGTGAAGCGTATAAAGATTTCCCAACCGATAGGTTAGAATTCAAAAAGGCGCAACCGCAAAATTCAAATAAAAAGGGGAAGGGAAAAGACGAAGACGATGATGATGAACCCGTCTCCGAAGACATGAAAAAACTTTTAGATTAACTGTTTACTTTTAAAAGTAAATATGATATAATACGAACGAATAAAATTTGGAGGTTATTCATTATGGCATACAAAATTACAGACGCTTGTGTTAGTTGTGGCGCATGTGCAGACACCTGCCCCGTTGGTGCTATCAGCGAAGGTGAAAGCCAATATGTAATCGATGCAGAAGCATGCATTTCTTGCGGTGCTTGTGCTGCAGGTTGCCCCACCGAAGCTATTGAATAATAATAAC
>SVIE01000052.1 GCA_015069625.1 Clostridiales bacterium
CCGCCATCACGTAAATCAAAAAACTTAAAAACACAATCAATATTGCAACTAAAATTAATAAAGTGATTTTTAATCCTTTTCTCATACAATTTTAGTATGTTTTTTTAAGAATAATTTATGCTAATTCAACTCTATAAATTGACAAATTATATAAGATATTATATTATTATATCTAAGGTAAATAACATGGGAAAATATTACATTACAACTTACGGTTGCCAAATGAACTTGCACGAATCGGAAAAACTTGCCGGTATTTTAGAAAGTTTCGGATATAACAGATGCGAAACGGAAAGTGATGCCGATATTATAGTTTTCAACACATGCTGTATTCGTGAAAATGCAGAAGACAGAGCAGAAGGCAATATTGGCGCACTCAAAGGATTAAAAAAGAAGAACAAAGATTTAATTATCGCAGTAGGCGGTTGCATGACGCAACAGCCTAATTATGCTATAAAATTAAAGGAAACCTTTCCGTTTATAGATATTATCTTCGGAACACATAATTTAGACAATTTTGGCACGTTACTCTCCAAGCGTCTATCTGGGCAAAAAAGAGTAATTGAAATTCTTGACAAAGAAGGACCAGTTTGCGAAAAAACGCCAAAAAAGAGAACAAGTTACCCAAACGCTTGGGTGAACATTATGTACGGTTGCAATAATTTTTGCACCTATTGTATCGTTCCATACGTTAGGGGAAGAGAAAGAAGTCGTAAAAAGGAAGATATTGTAAACGAATGCAAACTTCTTTTAGAAGAAGGATATAAGGAAATCACTTTACTTGGTCAAAACGTTAATTCATACGGAAAAGATTTAGGCGACGTGAATTTTAAAGATTTAATCAGAGAAATTGCAGAACTGCCGTACAAGTTTCGTTTAAAATTTATGACCAACCACCCAAAGGATTTTACTGACGATTTAGCAAAAGAAATAAGCCTACATAAAAACATCTGTCCGTGTGTGCATTTACCTGTTCAAGCAGGTTCAAATAAGATTTTAAAAATGATGAATAGGCATTACACGAGAGAAGATTATCTTGAAAAGGTTAAATCATTGAGAAAATACCTTCCCGACATTTCTATCACAACTGATATTATGGTTGGTTTCCCGTCCGAAACGGAAGAAGATTTTAACGACACTTTTGAACTAATGAAAGAAGTAGAATACGCAGGGGCATTTACATTTATTTATTCAAAACGAAACGGAACGCCTGCCGCAACTTACGATAATCAAGTTGATGAAGAAATCTCAAAAGCAAGAATTATGAAACTAATCAACCTTCAAAATGATATAAATCGCAAAAAATCCAAAGAATACGAAGGCAAAACAATAGAGATTTTATGTGAAGGATTTGACGATAAAAAGAACAAGTATCTAGGGCGTGATGTTTACGGCAGAATGGCTTATTTTGATGGCAACGCTAGTCTTTTAGGTCAATTTGTTAACGTTAAAATAACAAAAGCAGGCGGAATTTCCTTGCTTGGCGAAATTCAAAACGGAGAAAATTTAAAATGGGACTTTCACCAATGATGACTCATTACCTACAAGTAAAAGAGCAATATAAAGATTGTATAATATTTTATAGACTTGGCGATTTTTACGAGATGTTTTTTGAAGACGCCGTAAAAGTTTCTTCCTTGCTTGATTTAACGTTAACAGGCAGAGATTGTGGACTTAAAGAGCGTGCACCTATGTGCGGAATTCCATTTCACGCCTCTGAAACTTATATTGCAAAACTCGTTGCACTTGGCGAAAAAGTTGCAATTTGTGAACAATTAACGTCACCAAACGGCAAACAACTCGTTGAACGTGACGTTATAAAAGTTGTAACGGCAGGAACGGTTACCAACAACGAATTAATTGATGAAAAATCAAACAACTTTTTGGCTTCAGTTTTTTATAAAGACAACTTAGCATCTGTTGCTTGGGCGGATATTACCACAGGTGATTTCTTCGTGCGTGATTTTTCTAACGACGACAACGTTATTTCATCAATGTTGGACCTTTTAGCAAGAATTTCACCGGTAGAAGTCATTTCTAATGATGCATGCGCACTTCTTTTTAACGAAATGCCAGTTGTTAGACACGAGATATTACCAAAATTCTCCGCTTTTACCGAAAGCGAATTCAACTTTTCAAACGCTAAAAATTCACTTTTAACACAGTTCGGAGTTATGACGTTAACACCGTTCGGACTAGATGAAGAAAGAGCCTGCGTTTCTGCGTCGGGCGCGCTTATTGCATATCTTAAAGAAACACAAAAACGTGCGTTGCTCAATATTAAGTCACTCAAAAAGGAAACTGGCAACGAGTTCTTAAAAATTGACGCAACCGCCATAAAGAACCTTGAATTAGTTAAATCACTTAGAGATAACAAGACTTACGGTTCACTTTTATGGTTTTTGGACAAGACCAAAACAAGCATGGGGGCAAGAAAACTTCAATCATGGATTTTAACCCCACTTAACAATATCGAAAAAATCAACAATCGCTTAAACGGTGTTGAAAGCCTATTTAAAAACACATTAATTAGGCAAACGCTTGGCGATTTACTTTGTGCCGTTAAAGACGTAAGCAGAATAACCGGCAAAATCTCAAACGGAAATTTAATGCCAAAAGATTGTTTAGTTTTAGCCGATTCTCTTGAAGTTTTACCGAACGTTGAATTTCATCTAAGTGGTCTTGATTCTGTTTTCATCAAAGAAGCCGTTAATAAATTCGGTGATTTTGAAAACGTCGTAAAACTACTTAAATCTGCAATTAAAGAAGAATTGCCACCCACCATGAAAGATGGTGGATATATTAAGAGTGGATTTGACCCGCTTCTTGACGAGTACCGTTCCACACGTGACAATGCAAAAAGTATAATTTCTCAAATTGAAGCACGTGAACGAGAAAGAACAGGCATAAAAACACTAAAAATCGGCTACAACCGTGTTTTTGGCTACTATATTGAAGTTACAAATTCGTTTAAGCACCTTGTTCCATACGACTACGAAAGAAAGCAAACCTTAACGGGGGGTGAACGTTTCGTCACGCAAGAACTTCGTGAAGTTGAAGTTAAAATATTAACAAGCGACGAAAAAGCACTTCAAAAAGAAGTGGAAATATTTGATAAAATCAAAACCGAACTGTCAAGCCATATCGAATCACTTCTTGAAACGGCAGATGCGCTTTCAGATCTTGACGTTATTTTATCTCTCGCAACTATCGCAAGAGAATACAACTACGTTAAACCCGAAATGGTTGATAGTGGAAAGGAACTTAAAATTACAGACGGCAGGCACCCCGTTGTAGAAGGAGTGTCAAAACAACGTTTCGTTCCAAACGACTGTCTAATGGATAACGTTGAAAACCGTATGGTTATCATAACTGGTCCAAATATGGCAGGAAAAAGCACTTACATGCGCCAAATTGCCTTGATTACACTCATGGCACACATAGGCTCGTTCGTTCCCGCATCCAAGGCGGTTATTCCGATTACCGATAAAATTTTCACTAGAATAGGCGCAAGCGACAACCTTGTTTTAGATCAAAGTACGTTTATGGTCGAAATGACGGAAGTTGCAAATATCTTAAACAACGCAACAAAAAATAGCCTTATAATCCTTGACGAAATCGGTAGAGGAACAAGCACCTATGACGGTTTAAGTATTGCTTGGGCTGTTGTTGAATACATTTGCGAAACAATCGGTGCAAAGACAATGTTTGCAACACACTATCACGAACTAACCGAACTTGAAGGAGTGCTTAGCGGAGTTAAAAACTATAAAGTTTCCGTTAAAGAAACACCAAGCGGCATTATTTTCCTTCGTAAAATTATGCGTGGTGGTACGAATAAGAGTTTCGGTATTGAAGTAGCAAAACTCGCAGGCGTCAATTCTTACGTTACAGAAAAAGCAAAGAACATCTTAAAACGTTTAGAACGTAAAGATATCGCATCAAGCAAAAACATCAGTAATTCTCAAACGAATTTAGATAATGAACCTTTGCTTTCAGAAACGGAAAGAATTATAAAAGATCTTGACGTGAATAACATGACGCCTATGCAAGCGTTTAATTTACTGATGGATTTACACGAAAAAGTACAGGATTAGAATATGGCAAAGATAAATTTACTTAATAGCAAAATTTACAATAGAATAGCCGCAGGTGAAGTGGTTGAAAGACCAGCGTCCGTAGTTAAGGAATTAGTTGAAAATTCACTTGATGCAAAAGCAACAAGCATCACGGTTGAAATAGAAGAAGGCGGAATTTCACTTATTAAAATCACCGACAACGGCTCAGGAATTGAAAAAAGCGAATTGAAAAAGGCGTTATTACCGCACGCTACCAGCAAAATCGCCACACTAAAAGATCTCGATAATATTGCATCATTAGGATTTAGGGGTGAAGCACTTGCAAGTATTGCGTCCGTTTCAAAAATCACAATTAAATCAAAACCGACCACACAAGAAAGCGGTGGAGAAATTTATGCTGAAAGTAACGAAATAGGTAAAATTTGCGACTGTGCTATACCTAACGGCACGGAAATTAGTGTTCAGAACCTATTTTTTAACACGCCCGTGCGTGCAAAATTCTTAAAAACGCCTCGTTCGGAAGAAGGGGAAATCACGGCAACCATATCAAGATTTATTATCGGACATCCAAACGTTGCGTTTAAGTACGTTGCAGACGGCAAAACTATTCTTCAATCTTATGGTGATGGTTTCGAATCAGCCTTTGCTTGTGTTTACGGAGCAAAAACAGTAGGAGATTGTTTTTATATTCAAACAGAAAAAAACGGAATAACTATAAACGGCTATTTAGGCAAACATTATTTCACAAAACCGAATAGGAGTTATCAAACAGTTTTCTTAAATGGTAGATACATAGTCAATCAAACGGTTGCATCTGCAATCGGAAATGCTTACGCAGCATATTTAATGAAACGTCAATATCCATTTTACGTTATAAATATCTCTGTTCCCACAGACGTGGTAGACGTTAACGTTCACCCTAATAAAATTGACGTTAGGTTTGCAAACAACCAAATAATTTATGGCTCAATCTATTCAGTTGTGTCAAAAGTTTTAGATGGAAGCGGTGAAGCGTTAAATATCGTTTCCGATTCACCTTTTAACAACGTCGAAAAAATAGAAACCGAAAAATCGGCAGATGTTTTCAAGCAAAATTCAATTCATTATGACACACATAATTCGTTAAACACACAATACAAACCGCTTGGAAACATAAGTTTTTCTGATATCGGTGCGTCAACAGGAACAAAAAGTGCGTCCTTTGATTTTAGCAAAAAGAAAGATGAAAAGACCGAACCTGTGGTTGATATATTTGCAGAAAATAAGGCTTATATTGAAAAATTAGAGAGAGAAAAAGCAGAAAAATTAAAGGTCGCAACCGAACAACTTGCTGCTATGCCTGAGCGTGAATTAACCTTAATAGGTCAAGCACTTAACACCTATTTAATCTTCCAAGACGGGCTTGATTTATATTTTATTGATCAACACGCTGCACACGAACGTGTCCTTTTCGACGAATTAAACGAAAAACTTAAAAATCAAGACGTTGAAACTCAACCACTTCTAATTCCTTACGTATTAAACGTAAACCCGATGGAAAGCGAGTTTTTAGCGAAAAAATGCGAACTTTTAAACAAAATGGGCATAGAAATGGAAGAATTTGGTAGAAACACATTCAAAATTTCAGCACTTCCGGTATTTCTCGCCCAAATGAACGTTAAAAAATTCTTTGACGACGTATTAACCGACGTCAACGAACTTAAAAACCTAACAGTTAACGACTTACTTATGGAAAAGTTAGCACAAAAAGCATGTAAATCGGCAATAAAATCAGGCGATACCATGTCAGATAGCCAAATCAAGTCGCTTATGAACATGCTTAAAGGCAATTTAGGCTTAAAATGCCCGCATGGCAGACCGATAGCGGTAAAAATCACTAGAACGGAAATAGATAAATGGTTCAAACGAATAATCTAAACAACAAAATAATCGTTATATGTGGGCCGACTGCATCATCAAAAACGGCACTTTCCGTTGCGCTTGCAAAAAAAATCGGTGGTGAAATCATCTCCGCAGACTCAATGAACGTATATAAAGGGCTTGATATCGGTACGGCAAAACCCACAAAAGACGAAATGGAAGGTGTTATTCACCATCTAATCGACGTGGTGAGCCCGTTCGACACTTTCTCTGTTGGTGATTATAAAGAACTTGCCCGCCCGATTATAAACGATATTTTAAGCCGTGGAAAAACGCCCATAGTTTGCGGCGGTACAGGGTTTTACGTCAACTCTATTTTATATGATTTTTCCTATGGAAATACCCCTGCCAACATTGAAGCAAGAGAAAAATATAAATCACTTGCCGAACAATACGGAAATGCTTACGTTTTTAACATTTTGAAAGAAAAAGACCCAAAAACCGCAGAAAAACTGCACGAAAACGACTTAAAACGTGTTATTCGTGCGTTAGAAATCTGCGAAAGCGGAAAGGCAAAATCGGAAATTGTGGATGAAATGATTCCCGTTTATGATTATAGCGCATATTATATTGACTTTCCAAGAGACGTTTTATACGATAGAATAAACCGCCGTGTTGATATCATGGTGCAAAACGGATTAATTAACGAAATTAAAAATTTATTAAACCAAGGCGTTAACGGAACGCATCAATGCATGCAAGGAATAGGGTATAAAGAAATTTTGCCATACGTGAACGGTGAAACAGACTTAAACACGGCAATTGAACAAATCAAACTAAACACAAGGCATTATGCTAAACGACAACTCACCTTTTTCAAAAGACTTGACGGATTAAAAGCATTAAAGCCTGATAGCGTAGAAAATTTAGCGGATAAAATAATAGCAGACTTATCGGAGAAATAACATGATAGACGAACAATTAATAACTAAATGCGAAGAAGAATTATCCGAAACCTTCAAAAAACTAGAAGAAATTGCACTTTTTAATCAAGAAAAGGTGCTAAACGCTTTCAAAAAGAACATGATTGCGCTTCGCCATTTTTCAGGCACAAACGGATATGGTTATGGTGATGAAGGTAGAGATACTCTAAATAAACTTGTTGCAGATATTTTCAAAGCCGAATCTGCCGTATGCTCGCCAAATATCGTATCTGGCACGCACGCATTATCACTTTGCCTTTACGGTGTTTTGCGCCCAGGTGATACCATTTTATCTATCACGGGCGAACCTTACGATACACTTTCTGACGTAATTCGTGGGAAAGGCACAGGCTCACTTGAAGACTTTGGAATTTCTTTTTCTAGTATTCCGTTAAAAGACAACAAAATTGATGCAGAAGAAATCAAAAAAGTGTTACCAACCCTTAAACCAAAAATGGTTTATATGCAACGTTCACGTGGATACGAGTGGAGAAACGCATTATCTATCGAAGAAATAGAATCTGCCGTTTCGCTTGTAAAATCCTTAGGTTTTGACGGATGCATCATGCTTGATAACTGTTACGGTGCGTTTATCGACAAAAAAGAACCAACCGAAGTAGGCGTTAACCTTTTGGCAGGCTCAATGATTAAGAATTTAGGCGGTGGAATAGCCCCCACAGGCGGTTATATCGTAGGGGACGAAAAGTATATCAACCTTGTTCAAAACCGCATTACAGCACCATCTATCGGTGGTGAAGTAGGCTCTTACGCTTACGGATATAATCTTTATTACCAAGGGATATTTATTGCTCCACACACGGTACTTCAAGCATTAAAAGGCGCAAAACTATTCGGTGCGGTTATGGAAAAATTAGGGTATGACGTTTCGCCAAAAGTTAACGAAATGCCCAAAGATATAATCCTTGCCGTTAAGTTTAACGATAAAGATGCACTAATTAAATTTATTCAAACAATTCAAGCAAATTCACCGATAGATAGTTTTGTAACTGCACTCCCGTGGGCAATGCCGGGATATGAAGATGAAGTTATAATGGCAGCAGGTTGCTTTGTTCAAGGCTCTTCAATCGAACTTTCTGCTGATGCGCCTATAAAACCGCCATATATCGGTTACTTACAAGGTGGCATCACTTACGAACATTGCAAAATCGCATTAAAAAACATGAATTTATAGTAAAATAATGTCGGAAACTATGCGTTAAATCAAGCACTTTCTGGTTCAAATATTACGCTTGGAGGGCTTATTACGAGTACTGTTTTAGGGACTACGTTAGGCATGATTGGTGGACATGGTTGGTTAAGTGGCAAAAGTATCGTTGGTTTAAAATCAATATTAAAGACG
>SVIE01000053.1 GCA_015069625.1 Clostridiales bacterium
CGAAAGATTCAGTAGCCTGAGCCTTCATAGCAGCGTTGATGCCTTCTTTGGTTACGTCCTTACCCTTAACAACTGCGATAAGAATGGTGGTTGAACCGGTTGCGGTAGGAACACGTTGAGCAGCACCGATAAGTTTGCCGTTGAGTTCAGGAATAACAAGACCAATTGCCTTTGCAGCGCCGGTGCTGTTAGGAACGATGTTCATAGCACCTGCTCTTGAACGACGAAGGTCGCCCTTTCTTTGTGGTCCGTCAAGAATCATTTGGTCACCGGTATAAGCGTGAACGGTGGTCATGATACCAGAAACAATAGGAGCATAGTCGTTAAGTGCTTTAGCCATAGGAGCGAGACAGTTGGTGGTGCAAGAAGCAGCAGAGATAATGTGATCGTCCTTGGTTAAGGTCTTGTGGTTTACGTTATATACGATGGTGGGAAGGTCGTTTCCTGCAGGAGCAGAGATAACAACGTTCTTTGCACCAGCATCAATGTGTGCTTGTGCTTTTGCTTTTGAGGTGTAGAAACCGGTGCATTCTAATACAACGTCTACGTCAAGTTTACCCCAAGGGCAGTTAGCAGCATCTTTTTCTGCATAAATTTTGATTTCAGTTCCGTCAACAATGATAGAATCTTCAGTAGCTTCTACAGTGTGGCCTTGTGCTACGTAGTTACCCTGCATAGTGTCGTACTTTAAAAGGTGAGCGAGCATTTTGGGGCTGGTTAAGTCGTTGATAGCAACAACTTCATAGCCTTCTGCGCCGAACATCTGTCTGAAAGCAAGACGACCGATACGGCCAAAACCGTTAATTGCAACTTTTGTTACGTTTGACATTTTAATGTCCTCCCAAATATTTTTTACAAATTTTTTATTTTTTTCTTTTATTATATCTTTTTATCACTTTTTAGTCAATTATTTTAACGCCTTATTTTAAATTTTCGGGATTTAAACATTGTAAATCTTCAGGAATAAACCTTCCGTTCTTTCTAATTAGTTCTCCGTCAAAATAAATTTCCCCGCCACCATACTCTTCCGTTTGAATTTGAACTAAATCCCAATGAATTGCGGAAACGTTTCCGTTATAGCAATCGTCATAGCAAGCCCCTGGTGTAAAATGGATAGAGCCAGATATCTTTTCGTCAAACAAAATATCCCCCATAGGCTTTATTATATACGGATTTACACCAAGTGCAAACTCACCGATATATCTTGCCCCTTCGTCAGTATCCAAAATGGCATTTAGCTTGTCCGTGTAATTTGCAGTTGCGTCGATAATTTTTCCGTCCTTAAACGTAAGTTTAACGTTCTCGAATTTAACCCCTTGTTCAATAGACGGTGCGTTATAAGTTATATACCCGTTTACGCTGTTTTTTATAGGCGCTGTGTAAATTTCTCCGTCAGGAATATTTCTTTCCCCCGAACACTTTTTACTGCCTATTCCTTTAATAGAAAAACTGATGTCCGTATCCTTTGCGATAATATGCACTTTATCCGCATTGTCTAAACGTTGTTTAAGTGAATCCATCGCCTTATCCATCTTAGAATAATCAAGATTGCAAACGTTAAAATAGAACTCTTCAAAAGCGTCCGTACTCATACCCGCTTGTTGCGCCATACCTTCGTTAGGGTAACGCAAAACCACCCACTTGGTCTTTTTAACACGGATTTCGTGATGGACGGGGTGTGAATAAAACTCACTTTCCGCCTTCATATTCTTTTCGGGAATATCTGAAAGTTCGTTGCAGTTATTTCCGCCACGAATACCGATATATGCATCCATTTGATTCATACGAAAAGCATCGAACTCGGCTTTAAGTTTTGCATGCTCTTCATTTGTGCCCATCAAAAGTTCTCGGGTTACTCTGTTATCGTAAATTTCCACAAATGGAAACCCACCCACCTTATAAACTTGTTTAACAAGTGCGTTGACTATCATATAATCCACGCCCTTTGCTTCAATTAAAATCTTCTCCCCTTTTTTAAGCGAGCAAGAATAGTTTATAAGATTCTCTGCAAGTTTTTCTATCCTTTTATCAGTCATATCACTAAGCCCCTAAGTTTTATAATCTTATTATACAACCGATTTGATTTTTTATAAAGTATTTTTAATAAAATTAAAAGAAATTATTGCAAAATACACAAAAACAAGTTATAATATATCCTAATAGCGTTAAGTCGCTTTTAATTTCAGTTATTTATTTTATGGAGGAAGAAATATGGCATTAGTAAACTCAAAGAAAATGTTTGAACAAGCGTACAAAAATGGTTACGCTATCGGTGCGTTCAACGTTAACAACATGGAAATCGTTCAAGGTATCACGGAAGCTTGTAAAGAAGAAAACGCTCCTGTTATTCTTCAAGTAAGTAAAGGTGCACGTGCTTACGCTAACCACACCTATCTTGTTAAACTCGTTGAAGCAGCCGTTAAGGAATGCCCCGAAATTCCGATCGTTCTTCACCTTGACCACGGTCCCGATTTCGAAACTTGCAAATCTTGTATCGACGGTGGATTTACGTCTGTTATGATTGACGGCTCACACCTTCCCTTTGAAGAAAACATTGCTCTTACCAAAAAGGTTGTTGAATACGCTCATGAAAGAGGAGTTACAGTTGAAGGCGAACTTGGTACTTTAGCTGGTATTGAAGATGACGTTAAAGTTGCACACGGCGCAGAAAGTTACACCAAACCTGAAGAAGTTATCGAATTCGTTACCAGAACGGGTGTTGATAGCTTAGCAATCGCTATCGGAACTAGCCACGGCGCATACAAATTCAAACCCGAACAATGCACCAGAAACGAAGAAGGTATTCTCGTTCCCCCTGCACTCCGTTTTGATATCTTAGAAGCAGTTAGTAAAAAACTCCCTGGCTTCCCAATCGTATTACACGGTTCTTCTTCAGTTCCACAAGAATACGTTAAGATGGTTAACGAAAACGGTGGTAAAATGCCTGATGCTATCGGTGTTCCTGAATCACAACTTCGTAAGGCTGCTGCTCTTTCAGTTTGCAAAATCAACATTGACTCTGACCTTCGTTTAGCAATGACCGGAACTATTAGAAAGTTCTTCAACGAAAAGCCAGACAAGTTCGACCCAAGAGAATACTTGAAACCTGCACGTGCTAACATCAAAGAAATCGTTAGACACAAACTTAGAGACGTTCTCGGTTGCGCTGGCAAAGCTGACGAATGCAAATAATTCATTAAAAATTAAAAACGCCCTGCTTCATCAGGGCGTTTTATTTAACTTAGTTATTTATATATGAGAATAAACACTATGGAATTCCACGAAAGGTGTTAGTATGAATATAAACGATGCTATTATTAAAAGAATTGATGAGATATGCAAAGAAAAGAACTTAAACATTTGTGAAGCCACATTAAACGGCGGAAAATCACCGTCTGCAATTTATGATCTTATTAAAGGCAGAACAAAATGCTCTAAAGTATCAACAATCAAAGCCTTTTGTCAAGGCGCAGGCATTACTTTATCAGAATTTTTTGATAAAGATTACTTTAACGAGTTTGAAGATTAATCAAAAAAAGCCACGGTTTTTCTGTGGCTTTTTCTTTTTACAAATTTATTTCTTGACCATAGTGTATATACTCTATTCCGTTCTTCTCTTTTAGTTCATTTTCGGATACGTTAAACCTTTCCGCCACCGAATAAAGCGTGTCAAAAAGTTTAACTCTATACGTTTTTTCACTACTTTCAATATATAAAATATCCCCTGCCGTTATTTCTTTTTTAAGGTTGTTTAGTTTAATAAGCACGCAGACGGGTATGTTGAACGTGCTTGCAACGGAAAACACCGTATCTCCACTCTCTACCCGATATAAAAACTTTTTCATACCTTATTATATTTACTTTTTTTAACGAATAGAATAAAAAGAACAACTTGTTTTCGGGGGCGTTACTTTGAGAAAGTTTTTTAAGACCGTTGCAATAGTTACCGTGTTTTCGGTATGCGAAAAGTTTTTAGGTTTTTTATATAGAATATTTTTATCTCGCTCTATCGGAACGGAAGGTATCGGGATGTATCAAGTCGCCCTTTCCGTATTTGCCCTTCTTCTAACCGTGTGCTGTTCTGGAACACCGATAACCGTTTCTCGCCTTATGATGAAATACAAGGCGGAAAACAGACCCGATAAAGTTAAAAAAGTTATTACGGCGGGGCTGACGCTCACACTTGCAACCGCACTTCCTATTTGTTTTTTATGTTTTATTTTGCAAGGTCATCTAGGCGTGTTTTTTGCAGACGAACGTTGCGTAAAGATATTTTTAGTCATTATACCTGGGCTCATTTTCACGTCGATTTATTCTATTTTGCGTGGAGTGTTTTGGGGCGAAAAGGATTTTTTACCGTATAGCGTTATTGAACTTCTAGAAGAAGCATGCATGATTTTAGTGGGGATTGCACTTATCGTTAACGTTTCTTCCCCTTACGAAGGTGCTTACCGTGCAGGTGTTGCGGTGCTTGTTTCATACGTGTTTTCTTTCCTGCTTGCAACTGCGGTTTTCTTTATTAGAAAACACAAACTCAAAAATCCTATTTCTGAATTCAAACCGCTAATTTTGGCTTCTGCGCCCGTTACCGCTATGCGAACGGCAAACTCGGTGGTGGTTTCTTTAATCTCTATTATATTACCCTTGCGCCTTATTGCGTCTGGGCTATCCGAAGCGGAAGCCATGAGTGCTTTTGGGGCTGCCGTTGGGCAAGCAATTCCACTTCTATTTATTCCCACCACGCTTATTAGTTCGTTCACCCTTGTGCTTGTTCCCGAAATTTCCGAAAACTATTATACTAAACGGCACTTTTACTTAAAACGGGATATTGAAAAATCACTTAAATTTTCCGTGCTTGTTACCTGCTTATTTATACCCGTTTTTACCGTCCTTGGCGAAGAAATAGGTATTTTTGTGTTCGATAGTTATTCGTGTGGAAAATACCTTTCCGCATCAGCGTTTTTAATGTATTTTATGAGCGTTTCAAGTATCACGACAAGCATGCTTAACTCAATGGGATTAGAGAGCAAGACACTTTTATTTTTCGTTATCGGGGCGGTTTTAATGCTTGTTTGCATTTGGTTCTTACCTGCTCTTATAGGCATTTATTCGCTACTTGTTGGGTTTACGTTCGTTTACGGGATTTCTTCCGTTTGCAATATACTTTTACTTAAAAAAGTTTGTGTAGAAAAACCCGTTGTTTCTAAATTTTTACTTGGTTCTGCAATCCTTATTTTACCAACTTCGATTTTAGGATTTATGCTTAAAAAACTTGTCCTTTCTTCTCTTGGTTCAATTCTCACCATGTTTATTGTAGCAAGTATTTTAGTTGTGTTTAATTGTGCTCTGTTCGTTGGATTTGGGTTCATTGAGTTAAAAGATTTAAAACAAAAAATCTCACGCCTTTTAGGTAAAAAGCGTGAGAAAGTTAAAGCGTAAATTTTTTAGATTTCTAAATTTTCTTGATTTTTAATATCTTCTTGTTGTGCAATTTGAACGTCCATTTCCACTTCTTCTACCACTTCTTCGGGAGTGGTTTTCTTTTTCTTAACGAATAAGAACTTTTCAGCAGGTAAAATCCTTGGCAATATTCCAACAAGCACACAACCGATAACGGCGTTTACGCCCACAACGGCAAGTTTACCTGGGAGTAACACAAGCAAACTTTCAAACGTCATTGAATACATCATAGATAAACCGAAAGTGTTGATTGCAAACGAATTTAATATAAACCCTGCGACAAATGAAACGACGGTTATAACGTATTCTTTAAGTTTAAAATCAGGCAACCTATCCCCTACTGAAAATAGCACGCCTGGAATAAAGCCCCAAAGCCCTGTTCCTATACCTATAATAGGATTATAAGCACCGAACGGGGCAACGATACCGCAAATCAAATCACCTATAAAAGATGCTGTAAACCCTAGTCCTGCACCAAGCGTGTACCCTGCAACAAGCCCAACAACGCTAACGAACGATAATTGAAACAAATCGCTAGCCTTTATAGTGAAATAGTTCGCCACGAACGCAAGGGCGGAAAAAATTGCCGTGAACACAAGTTTTTGTGTTTTTGTTAACGTGTTTCTTCTCTGCTTTCCAAAGATAGTAAACAACACGATAAAAACTAAAAATACGGCGAGAACAACGTAATAATACCAGCGTTTGCCGATATTAGAAAAGATTGCCGAAAAATCAAACGGTGCCGTTGCAAGTAAATTGAGCATAAAAAAATCTCCCAAATATAATTTAGAGAGACCGATACGATTATATTGCTATATAGCAAAAAATTATAGCGGACGCGTAAAGACACCGCAGGTTTCCCTTTCGTTTGCAAACGACATCCCATTTTGCAACACTTTACGCATCTTTACTACTCTATTAGTTATATCTTATCACACTATCATACCCCCGTCAAGTTTTTAGCATAAATTTTAGCCGTCAATACATACTAACCATATGCTTGTTACGTTAATTAGAACACTTATCGTTTTTACTACACTTTTAATTATTATGCGCCTTATGGGCAAACGGCAAATAGGTGAAATGCAACCGTTTGAGTTTGTTATAACGCTTATCATTGCCGACCTTGCGTGTATTCCCATGGCGGATATGACAATCCCACTCCTTTACGGCATAGTGGCTATATTTGGACTTTTTTTATTGCATCAAATTTTATCGTTATTCGAACGAAGTGGCGATAAGGTTAAATTTGCCATTTCTGGCAAGCCTAGCATTGTTATTAATAAAAACGGCGTGGATATTGTGGAACTTGAAAAAAACAATATGGACGTGGAAGATTTAATTGAAGCAATGCGTTCGCAAGGATATTTTTCACTTGACGATTTAGATTATGCTATATTTGAAAGTAACGGCAAACTTTCAGCCCTAGAAAACCGCAACGCTGAAGATAAAGCGACTTCCGTCCCCGTGCTTTTAGTTAGCGGTGGAAAGGAAATTGCAAAAAATTTAACAGCGTTAAAATTAGACCTTTTAGAACTTGAAAACTTCTTAAACGAGCAACAGACAAATATAAAAAACACAGACGTTTTAACTGTTGACGGAAACGGCCGTGCTTATCTAAAAAAGAAAAATCAAAAGTATATTATATCGTCTTTTCCGTTAAAGGAGATAAGAGCATGGTAAAAACTATTATTTCTATTGTGGTGGTTGCATGCCTTGTAATAACGGGCGCAATTTTTGAAGCAACGGTTATTAACGGACAATTTAAAGAATTTGAAGCGGAACTCAACGTGCTTTACGAGTTAACTGAAAATGAAAGTGCAACCGAAGAAGACGTTTACGCTCTGCAAGAAAACTGGCAACGCAAAAAAGACTTTTTGCACGCTTTTATTTCTCATAATGAAATACGTGAATTTGACCTTTGGATTGCAGATATGGTTACCTACGTTCGAGAAAAAGAATGGACGGACGCAACGTCTAAACTAGAAGTTCTTATATCTCTAACACGTCAAGCCCCACGTTCGTTTATTATGAATTTTGCAAGTGTTTTTTAACTTTCACGCTACAACGTGGGTGTTTGAAATAAAAAATAAGGCTTTTGCACACAACTTAATTATTGCAAAAACCTAAAATAAAATATGCAGAATGATTAACATTCTGCATATTCTGCTATATATGGTAAATTTCTGTATTTTTCGCCACAGTCTAATCCGTAACCGATAACAAAGAAATCTTCTATCGTGAAAAGCACTTCGTCTGCCTTAAAGTCAACGCATCTTCTAGATGGTTTATCGAGTAGCGTTACTACTTTAAGTGATAACGGATTTCTCTCTTTTAATATCTCAACTAATCTTAAAAGTGTTCTTCCCGTATCAACAATGTCTTCAACGATTATAACGTGATATTTTGATAGGTCGCCATTTATATCCATGGTGATTTGAACGTCGCCAGATGAAACCGTTCCGTCATAATAACTTTTCGCCTTCATGAAGGCTATTTCGCATGGCAAATCAATCGCCCTACATAAATCCGCCATAAACACAAACGCTCCGTTTAACACACTGACAAGCAAAAGTGGTTTACCTTGATATTCTTCTTTAAGTTTCTTGCCCATCTTTGCAATTGCTTTTTTAATCTGCTTTTCGCTTATTGCAATTCTTTTAATGTTCTTATCTTTTTCTCTTTTGCTTTTCATCTGTCTTC
>SVIE01000054.1 GCA_015069625.1 Clostridiales bacterium
GTCCATTTTGCAGTAAGAGTAATGTCGCCGGTTACAGGAGTGTTGAAGTTATAATCTACACCGTTTAACTGCCAACCTGCGAAAGTATAAGTGAAGTTAGCATCTGTTGCCTTTGTTGGAGCATTCGGCATTGTTGCCATTGAACCTGCCGTTACCGTTTGAGCAGATACAGACGTTCCACCATTGCTATTGAAAGATACGGTATAAGTCGTAGGCGTTTCATCTCCACCACCTTCTCCACCTTCACCTGGTTGGCTAGGAGTTATAGGAGTTGCAGTCCATTTTGCAGTAAGAGTAATGTCGCCGGTTACAGGAGTGTTGAAGTTATAATCTACACCGTTTAACTGCCAACCTGCGAAAGTATAAGTATATTCAGCATCTGCTGCCTTTGTTGGAGCGGTAGGCATTGTTGCAACCGAACCTTCAATAACAGGTTGAGCGTCAACTGCCGAGCCACCGTTAGAATCAAACGTTACGGTGTAAATCGTGGGAGCGGGTTGATTTCCTTCAGCACCAGTTCCTACTTTTACCGTACATAAAGCAATAAAGTTACCGTCAACTGTCGTTACGTAAACGGTTGCCGTACCGTTGCTAAGTCCTGTTACTTTTCCATCTGCAGAAACGTTTGCTACGGTTGGGTTATTGCTTGCCCAAACAACGTTTTTATTTGCTGCATCAGTAGGTTGTACGGTTGCTTTAAGCGTAACTTGTTCGGCAACGTCAATCGTGAGACTTGTTTTGTTGAGTTTAACGCCTGTTACTGCCGCAACAGTATCGGGGTTCGTTACTAAAACAGAACATTGAGCGATTCTGTTACCATCTTCAGTTTTTACGGTGATAATGCTTACACCTTTGTTTACTGCGGTAACTTTTCCGTTAGAGTCAACAAGCGCAACCATAGGATCGCTACTTGACCAAGTAACTTTCTTATTAGTCGCATCATTAGGGGTTATCGTTGCTTTAAGAGTTTGCTGTTCGCCAACTACCATTTCGATATTTGTACGATCAAGCGCTACTCTTGACACCAACACTTTCCCTTCAGGATCGCCACATGCCACTGCGCCAAGTACAAGCGCTAGCGACAACATGAGTGCCACAAGTTTAAAAAACTTTTTCATATTTTTCTCTCCTTTTCACCGTTTTCGGTGATGGTTTTTTAACTTCTTTTGCAAATGCCGTTTCTGTTTTTCCCCTGTGCTTAGGGATTAGATAGTCTTCTTTTTCATCTAATTTTCGACACTTTTCACACACGCACATAAATAATATATATGCATTATAGCTTACGCACGTATGCGCTTACAATAGTAATTTTAAAGATAAACTTGCACTCGTTACAGTTTTGAGTTCGGTTTTTGCACACTTTAATGTATTTTTTTAATTTTTTACGCCTTTTTTTCAAAAATTGTTGACATTTATTTCCTACTATTTTAATATGGACGTGAATAAGGGAATTTTGCCCATTGGAGGACGACGTTTTGAGCGATACGATTAAAAAAATACCAAACTTAAAATTTAACGTTATCAACGGCGAACACGCTCTTATCGATAGCGCTTGGTCTCGCTTTGCCACTATCTTCCCTTATTCTAGGCTCTATTACATTGTAAGTGGCAACGCTACGATTTACTTAAAAAACAAATCCATCGAACTTAAAGCAGGCAACATTTACTATATCCCGCCTTATTCAATCAGCAACGTTGTTTGTCATAACGTTTTAGACCATTATTGGATTCACTTCAACATGGATTTAACGACCGAACAAGAACTCAACTGTTTACCCGTTGTAAACTCTGTTGAAGCAAATAATTTCGATAAAGAAGCATTTATTCAACTTGTTGACTTAATTGACCGTTCACACAAAAACGAAAGTGTTGCGGAATATTTAGCGCAGGACTCATTGCTTAAATATCTCTTTTCTAGATTTTTACCGCATAGAACGGTTATTCACACGGTTACCGAATCAAAATTCTTACCTGTACTTGCTTATATTGATGAAAATTTAGGTAGAAAAATAACAAACGAAGAGTTGAGCAAAATTATGTTCTTAAATCCCACTTATTTTTCCAACTCTTTCTCGTCAAACTTCGGAATTTCTCCGCAACAGTACATTTTGCAGAAAAAATTAAACAAGGCAATCAATTTACTTTACGAAAACGAAAAAAGTATCAAGGAAATCGCCTTCCTTTGCGGATTTGAAAACGAATCATACTTTAATCGTCAATTTAAGAAGATTTACGGTATTCCCCCTGGAAAGTTCTTAAAACGTTTTGGCTCAAACAGAACAAGTATTAAATAGTATCGTAAAAATTTTGACTATACTAAACGCATGGAAAACCCATGCGTTTTTTTGTTGCCACTTATATAACTTGTTATACCGTTTTGCAAGTGCGCAATTGAACAAGTGTGAATACAACTAAAAGCAACCTGTCTGCAATTTTTCAATATCAAATAAAAAAGGACGTACAGCGTGTACGTCCTTTTTATCTCGCCTTAAAAGGCTTTGTGTTTTTATAATTTTTACCAGTCGTCTTTCGGTGTGGTTTTTATATCGTCGTAAAAATCAAAATATTTTTCTTTATCGGAAGAGTGGCGATTATCCTTCCACTCGTCTGGATAATAAGCATCTTCTTCAATTAAATCCGCTTCACGCATCAAATCGTATAGCGTTTTTTCTGCCGGCATGTTTTATCCCCCCGATTATTTTTACAATGAGCGCATCTATCTTGCAAAAGCCGTTTGATAGATGAAATCCCGATTAGCAATATTATTATACCAACACTTACCCAAAAAAGCAAGCCGTTTGCAACGATTAAAATATTACCGATTAAATTTATTATTAGCGCAGTAACATACGCAATAACAATTTGATAAACTATCATAAGCCAAAATAGTTTTTTATCGGCAAGCTCTCTTTTTGCGACGCCTAAGCTTGCTATACATGGCGGAGATAACATTATAAATACCATAAACGCATATACTGACGATAGGCTACTAAATAGTGTATTTACGTCAGAACCTATAATTTGCATAGTTTCTATAACCGCTTCTTTTGCTAACATACCTGATATGAGCGATACCGATACCTGCCACGTTCCAAACCCTAGCGGATAAAAAATGTATTTGATGCCGTTACCTATCACGTATAACAGGCTTTTTTCTATATCTGTACCCACATACCCTGTAACGCCGAAGTTTTGCAAAAACCACGCCATCAACCCTACTGCAAATACTATCGTTCCCGCCTTTAATATGAACTCTTTTACCTTGTCAATGACTGCACGTAAAACGTTTTTTAACGACGGCAACCTATATGGTGGTATCTCCAAAAAGAAAGTTGATGCATTACATTGAAAGCATCTTAACCTTTTTAATAGCACACCACTTATTATGCAGATAATTATACTTAAAAAATAAAGGGAAGTTGCAATTATCGCACTTCCGTTAAAGAATACGACCGATAGCCATCCGAATACTGCACTCTTTGCACTACACGGTATAAACGGTGCAAGCATAATAGTTAATTTTCTTTCCGTTTCGCTTTCAATTGTTCTTGTTGCGCCTATTCCCGTTACCGTACATCCACTTGATAATATTAACGGAATTAATGATTTTCCACTAAGCCCCAGTTTACAAAAAATACCGTCGAACACAAAAGCAACACGGGATAAATATCCACTATCTTCTAATAAACTCATTAACGAAAATAATATTACAACCTGTGGTAAAAAGGATAAAACCGAGCCCAAACCTTTAAGAATTGCACGACAAGTTAGCCCTATAAACCACTCAGGTGCATTAGCCATTTTTAGTGAAATTTCGGCACTTTCCGATAGCCACCTAAACACTTCGTTTACTTTTCCACCAAGTAGCCCGCCTAGTTTAATTGATAGAAAATAAACTAGTGTTATCACTACAAAAAATATTAATATTGACGCATATTTTCCTGTTGTTACCCTGTCAATTTTTTCGCTAATTTTTTGATTTTTAGTCCGTTTTTTTACTATTATATTTTTTAAGTTTTTATTCAAAAAATCATATTTTTCCTTTTCTGTCCCCTCGATAAATACACCTATTTTTTCTGCACTTTTTTTAGTTTCCATAGCAAGTTTAATCAATATGTCCGTATTCATACTATATTTTGCAGAGATTTTTACCACAAAAACGCCAAATAATTTGGATAGTTTATCGGTATCAAGTTGAATATTGTTTTTTTCTAATTCATCCGCCATGTTTACGGCTATGACGTACGGAATGCCTAAAACCGAAAGTTCCCCCGTTAAAAATAGATTTCTTTCTAAATTAGTGCCGTCAACAATATTTATAACTACGTCTGGCGGAGTAGCACTAAAATAGTCTTTTACTACATTTCTGTCCTTACTGCCACCATTCATTGAATACGTGCCTGGTAAATCTATAATGTTGACCGTTTTATCCCGTTTGAGCGGTCTTACAGTCATATCAACTGTAACGCCTGACCAGTTTCCAACCTTTCCGCTTGCGCCCGTTAAGAGGTTAAATAACGTCGTTTTCCCACAATTTGGATTGCCTAATAATGCTATATTCATATTTTCACCACTATATTTTCGGCATCACTCTTTCTTATTGCCAAATGAAATCCACGAACGTATAGTTCATACGGACCGTTAAACCCCGCAATCCTTACAAGTTCAACTTCTGCACCTTCCGTTAAACCAACCTCGTATAATGTTGCACACGTGTTCTTTGACAAATTTACTGCCACGACAGTTGCTTTTTGTCCTATTTCCATTTCGCTTATCTTCATATTTAAACTTATTTAGTAATTGTTTAAAATATGAAAAATCCCGTAAAAACGGGATTTTAACCTATTACTTAAATTATTATGCTATTAACTTAAAAAGAAAAGCCCTTGATATTAATCAAAGGCTTTTATCAATTTTGTTTGAAGCGTTGAATTAGTCAACTAATTCAATAATTGCTACTTCTGCAGCGTCGCCCTTACGTGGTCCACACTTGTAAATTCTGGTGTAGCCACCGCCTTGTCCCTTTTCTTCCTTACGTGCAGAATATTTGGGTGCATATTCATCGAAAATCTTTTCGATAAGGGGATATTTAACAGAAGCAGTTCTCTTTTTGAATTCTGCTTTGCTTTCGCCGTCTGCTTTAATTTCTTTAAGATCGTTAACAAGCGTCATAATCTTTCTTCTAGCATTAAGCTTCTTAACGCCATCTTTAATTAAAGTTTTGGTTACTTCTTTACCCTTGGAGTCTTTTACCGTTACTTCGGTTTCTACGGTGTCTGCATAGGTATTTACAGCGAGCGTGATAATTTTAGAAACGTATGAAGCTACTTCTTTTGCTCTTGCTTCGGTTGTTTCAATCTTGCCGTACCACAAAAGTGCAGATGCCTGATTCTTTATAAGTGCTATTCTCTGCGTTGCGTTTACGCCTAATTTTCTTGCCATTGTTTAGTCCTCCTTGTCCTTTAACTTTAAGTCATAACTCTCAAGTTTGAAAATGATTTCATCAAGAGATTTCTTACCCAAGTTGCGGACTTTAATCATATCGTCTTCTGTTTTTTGTGTTAAATCACCGAGAGTGCTAATTCCTGCTCTCTTTAAGCAATTCAAGGAACGAACGGATAAATCCATTTCTTCAATCGTAATCTTTAAACGTTCTTCCATAACGTCGGTTACAGGAGGAACTAAAATTCCAACGTCACCAACTTTGGATAAAGATACGAACATTTTGATGTGTTCTTCCATAATCTTTGCTGCAAGTGATACGATATCTTTACCAGAGAAAGCACCGTTTGTCCAAACTTCAAGTGTAAGTTTGTCAAAATCAACGCTCTGTCCTACACGGGTTGCCGTTACGTCGTAACATACTTTCGTTACAGGCGTATAAAGACTGTCAATTGCGATTACGTTAACAACGTCGCTCTTGTGTTCGTCAGCGTTCTGGTAACCACGGCCTCTACCGATTGTGAGTTCCATATCAAGTTTTCCGCCTTCATCAACCGTGCAAATTTCTTGTTCGGGATTAAGAACTTCGAAGTCTGCATCAGCAGGAATATCGCCTGCTTTTACTACTGCGGGACCTTCTTTGTAAAGCCTTACAACCTTAACAAAGTCTTTATCAACGCTTACCGTCTTGATTGCTACTTTCTTTAAGTTAAGAATAATTTCAGTTACGTCTTCTTTGATAAGTGCTACCGAAGAGAATTCGTGTTTAACGTCTAATTCTTCTGCAAACTTGATAGTTTGGATTGCTGCACCCGGAAGGGCTGAAAGCAATATTCTTCTTAAGCAGTTACCTATCGTTAAGCCGAAACCTTTTTCTAAAGGTTCAACCGTAATTTTTGCGTAACTTTTTTCTTCGTTTTCTTCCACTGCTATTTTTGGCATTTCAATTTCCATCATAAGAAAAATTACCTCCTAATAGTTTTGATATAAAGCATTGCGGGAATTCTTGCGCACGTGTGGATTCGTACGTTATCCCCCCGCATTGCTCCATCAAGATTTATTTTGTTTTGTTTTTTAGGTGAATCACAATAAAGATTGATTTTCAAAAGGGCAATTTATAAACGAGCAAGAGCAGGCAAATACCCGAAGGCAATAGTTTACATATTGACAAGGGTTTTAACAACCTATTGCGACGTTTTGAAGTTGCACTTTATCAATCGTTTATTGTAGATGAACCTTTAATTATTTTGAATACAATTCGACGATCATGTGTTCTGCAATCTGGCTATCGATATCTTCTCTTGTTGGGAGAGCGATAATCTTACCTTCAAGCGTTTCAGGATTGAATTCTAACCATTTAGGCATAGTTGCAACCTTCATTTGCTTGATTTCTGCAAAGTACTTGTTGTCTTTCTTGCTTTCTTTTACTGCAATTACGTCGCCAACTTTTACGTTGAAAGATGCGATATTTACGTTTCTTCCGTTTACGGTGAAGTGTGCGTGCGTTACGAGTTGACGTGCTTGTGATCTAGATGAACCGATACCCATTCTGTAAATAACGTTATCAAGTCTTCTTTCTAAAAGTGATAACATGTTTTCACCGGTGATACCTTTCATTCTATCAGCCTTTTCGTAATACTTTCTGAATTGTCCTTCTAATACGCCGTAAATTCTCTTACATTTCTGCTTTTCACGAAGTTGAAGTCCATATTCTGAAATCTTCTTTCTTCCCATACCGTGCTGACCAGGAGCAACGGGTCTTCTTTCAAACGCACAAGTTCCTTTGAAGCATCTGTCGCCTTTAAGGAATAATTTTGCGCCTTCACGTCTGCAAAGACGGCATTTGGATTCTGTATATTTAGCCATTTTACTTTCCTCCGTTATACTCTACGTTTTTTGGGCGGTCTGCATCCGTTGTGGGGGATGGGTGATACGTCCTGAATAAGGGTTACTTCTAAGTCACAGTTTGCAAGCGCACGGATTGCAGATTCTCTACCTGCACCTGGGCCTTTTACGTATACTTCTACTTGACGCATACCCATTTCTCTTGCAATCTTTCCTGCAGTTTCAGTTGCCTGTTGTGCTGCGAACGGTGTGCTCTTTCTTGAACCTTTGAAACCAAGGCTACCTGCACTTGAACTTGCAACTGCATTTCCTTGCATATCTGTGATGGTTACTAACGTGTTATTGAATGATGCCTGAATGTGAACCTGACCTTTGTCAACTCTCTTGGCATCTTTACGCTTTTTAACTACTTTCTTTGCTGCTGCCATTTGTCGTTACCTCCGATTATCTGGTTGCCGTCTTTTTCTTAGCAACGGTACGACGAGGACCTTTTCTCGTTCTCGCATTTCTCTTAGAACTTTGGCCACGAACTGGTAAGTTCTTTCTGTGTCTTACGCCACGGTAACAACCGATTTCAATAAGTCTTTTAATTGAAAGGCTTACTTCACTACGTAAGTCACCTTCTACACGAAGATGATGTTCGATATATTCTCTAAGTTTTGCAATGTCTGCTTCGTTTAGATCTTTTACTCTGGTGTCGGGATCAACACCGGTTTCTTTGATGATTTTCTTTGCCGTCGTAAGTCCGATTCCGTAGATATACGTCAATCCGATTTCGACTCTTTTGTTGTTGGGCAAATCAACGCCGGCTATACGTGCC
>SVIE01000055.1 GCA_015069625.1 Clostridiales bacterium
TCTGACGACATTGAATTTTTAACCGTTAAGGTCGGGAATAGCAACGGGATTTTAATCTTCGCACGTGACCTTGTTGATAAGCAACTGATAGGGGAACTTGTTCTGCGCCCCCTATCCCTGCTTCATGGCACGCCTAAAAAAGAAGATTTAGACGACGTTCTATTAAGTCCCGAAAAAAAGGAAATTTTTAATATCCAAGATTGCGTAACCGAAGTAGTTTCAGGCAACGTTATCTTTGTGCTTGATGGCATTAACGTCGCTTATGCTTTCGGAATGAAAAAATTTCAAATTCGCTCTATAACCGAACCGCCTACTTCCACGGTTATTAAAGGTCCACGTGAAGGATTTGTGGAAAGTTTACCCGTCAACGTTAGTTTGATGCGAAGAAGAATTAAATCGGAAAAATTAATTCTTGAAAATATGGAACTCGGAAGATATTCTAAAACGGCAATAACTCTTTGTTATATTGATGGAATTGCCGATAGCGGACTTGTAGAAAAACTAAAAAACAAACTTAAAGAAATTGATATTGATGCCGTGCTAGATTCTTCATACGTCGCTAAATTCTTAGGTGAGCACAAAACTTCACTTTTCAAGCAAGTGGGAAACACCGAAAAGCCAGATATTCTCTCTGCTAAGATTTTAGAAGGACGTGTTGCCATTTTCGTGGACGGTTCACCTATTGTCCTTACCGTACCATACTTATTACTTGAAGACTTTCAAAGCCCAAGCGATTATTACAATTCACCATACACGGCAACGGCAGCGAGAATTTTAAGATTACTTTCTGTGGCTTTATCCGTTCTTCTTCCTGCCTTTTTCGTTTCGGCACAACTTTACCATTTACAGTTTATTCCGCTCAGTTTTTTGCTTACTATTGTAAACAGTATTAAGGGTATCCCGTTATCGCCGAGTTTTGAAATGTTCTTTACTCTTTTAATATTTGAAATATTAAATGAAGCGAGTGTACGAATGCCAAAATACGTAGGGATGGCAGTTTCAATAGTAGGTGGTTTAGTGCTTGGAGAAACGGCGGTGAACGCTGGAATTATTTCCGCTCCAACACTTATGATTATTGCGCTTTCAGGAATTTGCTTATACACCGTGCCTGAACTTGCGCAAAACTTTTCACTTTTAAGATTACTATTTTTGTTACTTGGTGGCTCGCTTGGAAGTTACGGAATTTTATTAGGCTGTGCGATTATGCTTATTTATCTAGTGTCGTTTGAAAATTATTCAACCCCACTTATCGCACCTTTTGCCCCACTTATTGCAAAAGACCTTAAAGATAGTTTTTACAAGGGATTTTTAGTTGAACAAAAGGAACGCCCTTATTCCATTAAGACAAAAAATCGCACTAGAATGAGAAAGCGTGAAAAAGGAGATAAAAATGCACCCACAACTTAAATCTAGACAAATTTGTTTCTTTTTAATTGCCTTCGTTCCCGTAACGAAACTTTTTATGATGTCTAGCATAATTGCAGGAATTGCAAAAGAAGATATGTGGATTTCCACTCTTTTGAACGTTGCGTTAGACGTTATATCTTTACTATGTATTTGCTTTGCATGTAAAAAAGCGCAAGCTGATTTTATAACCATTTTAGAAAACAATTTTGGGAAAACGGGAAAAAATATCATTTTGTTCTTATACTTCATCTATTTTTTACTCAAAGCGGTCATACCGATTAACGAACAAAAAGATTACGTGGAATTGACTTTATATATGACTCAACCCACTCTTTTAACCTTCCTGCCCGTACTTCTTTGTTCTTTCTTTTTATGTCTTAAAGAACTTAGAACGCTAGGAAGATTAGCGGATGTTATATGGATAGTTACTCTTGTTGGTTTTATAACGCTTATGGCTCTTTCTGTTGGTAGTACTGATTTTTCCGCACTTCTTCCTATCGGCGTTAACGGACTAGGCAATATTCTTAAAGGGTCATATTCTTCGTTTATTTGGTTTGGAGATATTGCATACCTGATATTTTTTATTGGCAAATTTAATTATCAAAAGCACGATACGTTAAAGATAGTCTTTTCTTATTTGGCTACAGGTGTTATGGTGATATTCTTTACTATGGTGTTTTTCGGCGTTTTTACTTCTATCGCTTTTCGCCAACAATTTGCACTTACGGAAATTTCTAAATATTCTACTGTTATAAATAGTATCGGCAGGTTTGATTACGTCGCTATTTTGTTGCTTTTATTTTCAAACATGTTTGCAATTTCTATGCCTATTTATTTTGCCGTCAAGATGCTTCAAGGGATATTTCCGATTAAACAAAAATGGATTTTTCCGTTATGCGTTACTTCGGCATACGCACTCCTACTACTATTCTTTAACGAGTTCTTTTATTCGATTGAACAGTTTATGCTTATCTATGCAAACGGATACTTTTTATTGCTCGGCAATATACTTCCGATTTTTACAGTGTTTTTAAGAAACAAGGAGAACAAAGGCTATGCCATTAAAACGTGCTAAAATATTTTTTATATTCTTAATAATGTTTGCCATCTTCTTTTTCACCAACGATTTTGGGCTTATCGACATAGAAAAAACGGCAATTATTACTGCCGTTGGTATTGATAAAGGTGATGATTCTGAATACTCCGTTACTGCGCAAATTGCCGTTCCTGAAGCATCAAACGTCAGTAGCGAAAACGCCAAAACTCATATAACGGGGCATGGCGAAACGGTTGGTTCGGCTATTAAAAACGTGGGCGACGTATCAGGTTGGTTTCCGAATCTATCCTTCTGCAACCTTATTATTTTAGGCAATTCTATTGCGCAAGATAACGTTATAACCGTACTTGATTACTTCACTAAAACACTTAGAATTCAAGATTCCGCAATTGTTGTATTAGCAGAAAAAGAAGCGAGTGAACTTATTGAAAAGTCCACACCACTTGATAATATTTCATCATTTGCCCTTCAAAAAGTGCTTCTTAAAAACCCTGGGCATGATAAAGATACTGCAACGGTTGACATAAAATCTTTTTGCGTAGGTTATTATTCTTACACTAATTCTTCATATATGCCTTTTATCAAAGGTCAGGAAGAAAATCAGAAAAATCAAGGCGGAAGTTCAGGCAGTTCTAATTCTGGCATGGGTGCACTTGGTAGTGGGTCATCCGGCTCATTAGGTTCTGATAATGGATTAGACGGAAAAGGAGAAGCGCTATTTGATGCAAGAAGCACCGCTTTATTTAAAAACGGAAAATTCGTAGGCATCCTTACTCCCGACCAAACTTTTATGTTTAACGCAATAACTAAAAGCGTTTCTGCTTCCACCGTAGAAATTACAGACGTACCATGGGCAAATGGAAATAAAAACTTCTTATTAACAATAGAGAGAAATTCACCTAAAATACAACTAGATATTATTGACGGAGAACCTGTGCTAAACGTAAGTTTAGATTTATATTGCAAAATTTCCGACCAGAATACCGATTCTTCCGAGCACTCGTATACGAAAAATTATCCCCTGCCCACTCCTGTTAAGGATAGAGCAACACAACTATTAACTAGCCATCTTGATAGCCTCATTCAAACTTCAATTGAAACAGATTGTGATTTTTTAGATTTAAAATTAAAACTGTACCGATATCATCACGATAGATACAGTCAATTTAAGGATTCGCTTTTATCTGTTATGAAATATTCTTGTTCGGTGAACGTTATGGGGCAACGCTAATTTATGCAAAAATTGCTTTTGCTATTTCTTCTGCAGATGCGCCCTTTATATAATCACCCACTCCACTTAACGCTTTTTCAACGTCTTGGTGGTTAAACTTAACACCGTTTAAGTTATTTGCAAGCGTAGTTACGTCTTTAACCGCAAAAAAATCACCAAAAATTTGGGCGTTTTGAATAACCCCCTTTTCAGTATCAAAACAAAGGGTTATCGTGCCGAACTTAAATCTACCGTCAAAGCGGTTTTTACCTTTTGGCGAACCACCTATATTCCACTCGTACGTGGAATATTTTTCTTTTACGAGTTTATGTATCGCCTTAATATCTTCGTCGCTAAAATCAATTGACGGCATTTCGCTACGAAAATAACTTCTAAGTCCATCTAAAAATTCCTTGGCTTCCATCTTCATTAAAAGATTATCGTAAATATTTGTAACCCTTGCACGAACAGACTTAATTCCCTTACTTTCAATTTTAAGTTTGTTGGGTTTTAGTGCGCCTGTTAATGCATCCATATCCGTTTTGAAAAGCAAGGTGCCATGGTGCATAATTCTATCACCATATACGGTTTGAGCATTACCAGAAATCTTTTTTCCGTCAACGGCAATATCGTTTCTACCTGAAAATTCTGCTTTTATCCCTATCAAATTTAAGTATTCAATTACGGGGGCTGTGAATTTTTCATAGTTATTAACCGTTTCGTCAAAGGGTGCAATTACCGTATAACAGATATTTCCAAGGTCATGATAAACTGCGCCACCACCAGTTTGGCGACGAACTACTTTTATCCCCTTTTCTTCGGTATAACTTAAATTCACTTCTTGCATGGTGTTTTGATTAACACCGACGATTACCGCAGGTTCGTTCACCCACAAGTAAACGTAATATCCGTCCTTTTGTTTTAACAGATATTCTTCAGAAGCCAAATTGAAATACGCATCGTGATTATCGTGCGTTAAAAAGTAAAATTTTTCCATAACTTATTAGTTTCACGCTATAACGGTATATCGTGAAATTGATTTTTTATTTGTTATTTGCACTTTATTAATCGGAGATTAGGAACGTGCAAAGGCGAGTGACTAATCGTAGATTAATTAAAAGTGAGAATAAGAAACAAGTGAGAGCAGGCAAATCCCGAAGTTAATAGTATACATATTATCGAGGGGTTTAACGAACTATCACGAAGTTTATTATTTGCGCTTTATTAATCAGAGATTGGGAACGAGCCATTTCTACAAGACAAAATTGGGGGCTGAAATTCAGCCCCCGATTTCTTGCGTTTTAGTGATTAAGCGATATTTCGCTTTCTATTAAACACCCTTCTTAGCCTTACGTAACATTTCTGCTTCAGAAGTGTTAATCTTGCTAACGTGTCCTTTGAGCGGAAGAATCTTATCGTTAATGTAGTCGATAATCCATTCTGCTTGTGGGAAGAATTCTGCGTCGAATTCGTACGGAGGAGTAATCCAGTTTTGAGCACCACAAACAACAGGTGGAGCATCAAGATAATCAAAGCAGAGTTCAGAGATGTTTCTAGCGAAGTCGTTAAGGATACTTCCTCTAGCACAAGCGTCAGAAGCAAGGATAATTCTGCCTGTCTTCTTAACAGATTCAACAACCTTTTCGTAGTTGAACGGAACGATACTTCTAGCATCAATGATTTCTGCTTCTACGCCGTATTTTTCAGAAAGAATCTTAGCCGCTTCAACTGCTTTATAAAGGGTTGCACCGATGGTAAGAATGGTAACGTCGCTACCAACTCTCTTAATATCAGGTTCGCCAAGTGGGATTTCATAGTATTCAGTTGGAACGCCTTCTTTTCTGAATTCTTCACCCTTGTCGTAAATTCTCTGGCTTTCAAAGAAGATAACGGGGTCGGTTCCGTTAAGTGCAGCAGCCATAAGACCCTTTGAATCGTAAGGAGTTGCAGGGAAGCAAACTTTAAGTCCAGGAACGTGTGCAGGAAGAGCAACCCAGTCTTGTGAGTGTTGTGCGCCGTATTTACTACCAACTGATACACGGAGAACAACCGGCATCTTTAAGATACCACTACTCATTGATTGCCATTTAGCAAGTTGGTTGAAGATTTCATCCCCTGCTCTACCCATAAAGTCAGCGTACATAAGTTCTACGATAACTCTACCACCGCAGAGACCATAACCTACTGCAGAAGAAACGATTGCTGCTTCAGAAATAGGTGAGTTGAAAAGTCTGTGATATGGAAGTGCTTCGGTAAGTCCTTTATAAACTGCGAATGCACCGCCCCAATCTCTAACGTCTTCACCATAAGAAGTGAGCGTAGGATCTTTATAGTATTTGTCGATAATTGCTTCGAATAATGCGTCACGGATGTTAAATCTCTTCATGTTAGAAACTAACTGACCCTTTTCATCAAACGCATAACGGTTTTTACCTGCGATTTGTTTAACTCTTGGGTTTTCTTCCATTGGGATTTTAACGTCTCTGCCGATTTCAACAGGTCTGTCACCCATGCTTTCAATCTTACCGTTAGAGAACATAAGGTTTTCAACGTAGTAAGGATCTTTCTTGAAGTCATGATATGGTGATTCAACAGGATCTGCTGCAAGTTTGCAAAGTTTAAGCATTCTTTCGCTGATAGAAGCGAGAATATCATCAAACTTAGAATCTTTTTCTACCTTGGCGTCAACAAGTGCTTTTCTATAAGTTACGATAGGATCGTATTCCTTCCAAGCTTCTACTTCTTCAGGAGTACGATAACTCATTGAGTCTGAAGGTGAGTGTCCGCCGTAACGATAGGTTACAACGTCCATAAGAACAGGACCTTCGCCCTTTAAGAGAATTTCTTTCTTTCTCTTCATTGCTTCGATAACTGCAAGTGGGTTGAAACCATCAACACGTTCAGCATGCATCTGTGAAGGAGTGATACCTGCACCAAGACGAGCAAGGAAATCGTAAGCCATGGTTTCGCCACGGGTTTGACCACCCATTCCGTAGCCGTTGTTGAAGAAGTTGAAAAGAATTGGAAGTCCACCCTTCTTTTCCCATAACTGACGGCATTGATCCATAGCGGCAAAGTTCATAGATTCGTAAACAACACCACAACCTACTGCACCATCACCAACGTTACTGATAACGATACCAGGTTTGTCGTTTACTTTCTTATAAAGAGCTGCACCGAGTGCTACAGGAGCTGCACCACCAACGAGTGCGTTGTTGGGGTAAATACCGAACGGTAAGAAGAATACGTGCATTGATCCGCCCATACCTCTGTGGAAGCCGGTACGACGAGCGAAGATTTCACTCATAAATCCGTAGAGCAAGAAGTCAACTGCTAAGTCCTTAACGTTGCCGGTTTTGTTAAGTTTTTCAACGGGAGCAAGAGTTTCGCCACCCATGAAGTCTTTCATGATCTGATAAAGTTTGTCATCGGGAAGTTTGTGGATTGAGTTAAGACCTCTAGCTAAAACTTCACTATGGCTTCTGTGTGAACCGAAGGTCATATCGTCCATATCGAGAATATAAGCTTGTCCTACTGCAGCAGCTTCCTGTCCCATTGAAAGATGGGCTGGGCCTGGGTAAGAATGCTTAAAGCCTTGATATTCGCCTTTGATTTTGATAAGGTTAATCATTGATTCGAATTCACGAAGCATTGCGATGTCATTAAAGATACGAACGAAATCTTCTTTCTTGAAGTTTTTCTTTTCGTCTTCAATGGTCTTGTCATAAACGTTTACAGGAATATCCGTAAACGAAATCTTTCCTTTCGCCCTGATAAATTTAGGGTCGATAAATTCGCATTTAGGCATTTTATTTCTCCTTAATAAATTTTTTCTTTAATTATATTGTGAAAATCGCTTCTCTTACGATTTCGCATACGGTTGGGTGTGGGAATACGAGTTTTTTGATGTTTTCGATATCCACTTCTAAATCGATAAGCGCAGATACGCTTACGATATATTCACCTGCATAGCTACCGATAATATGTGCACCGATAAGCGTGTTGGTTTTCTTGTTTACGATAAGTTTGCAAATTCCGTCAAGCGCTGTGTTTTCAGCAACGTATCTTCCAGAGAAAGTCATAGGAATACTTACTTCTTGAACGTCAAGTCCCTTTGCCTTTGCACTTTCTAACGTTTCACCAACAGTACCGATTTCAGGGTTGGTGTAGATAACTGAAGGAATTACGTTATAACGCATTCTATCTTTCTTACCAAGAATATTGTTAATTGCAACTTCAGATTCTCTATAAGCGGTGTGTGCAAGCATAATTTTACCGTTAACGTC
>SVIE01000056.1 GCA_015069625.1 Clostridiales bacterium
AATTCCTAAAAGCGGAATTAACAACGTTCCGCCGCCCATTCCCATTCCACCTAAAACTCCACCAAGCACACCGGCTATAACGTATAAAACAAATTGCATTTCTCACCCCTTAAAACAACAGCATTTTTGCACCAGCAACCGCCATTACGATTGAAAAAATAATAACAACCCATTTTGACGATAACTTTTTAAGTAAAAATGCCCCGACAATTCCGCCACCGACAACCCCGACCCCCGCAGGAATTAACACAGAAACGTCTAAATTCCCAAATGAAGCATAAAATAGCCCACTTGTTATAGACAACGGAAGTATAATCAATATTGCCGTTGCATGCGCCACTTTGGATTCTAATTTTAACATCCACATTAAAAGCGGAACAACAATCATTCCACCACCGCCACCAAATAGCCCGTTTAGAAAACCTGCAACACCGCCTATTACAAGCGAATACATGATTCGTTTTCTAAAATCAGGCATATTTCTACTTTTTACAATCTGCATTTTTTTAACGTCTTGATTAATCATACGCAAGTAGTTTCGGCATTTTTTTATTTTTTAGTATAAAGAATTTGAGTTTTTTGACAAAATGAGTTTAACTATACTTGATTTTTATCTTTAAATACTATATAATAATTTGTAATTGTGTACTAATATATTGCGCATGCGCTCGTACATATAATATTTACTTAAAGGTGAACCTATGGCAACAAGAAATTCAAACGGAAAACTCAAATCAAACTTGCTTCGTTTATTAGTGGTAATTTTGATGATCTGTCTTTCGGCATTCACGTTTGTCGCTTGCAACAACCCTGTTGACGACGATGAAACAGATTACCCGATAACAGAATCTGACGCAGGAATTATTTCCAACGCTTCATTTGAATACGGATCAGCAGATCTTGAATTAAAAGATTTCCCCCAATCAGCACCAAAAAACTGGTCTATTATCGGGGACAATTCTTCACGTGCTTCCGCTGTAACTTCCGGTATAGTTAACGTTACCGCAGACGGTTGGGATAGTTTATTAAATAAGCTCTATGACGACGACGACTTCTTAAACTATTGCACGAAGAAATTCGACATTAATTTAGAACAAATTAAAACGGAAAACAACAACGACGCAACCAAGGTTAAAGAAGCTGTTGTTGAAATCTTAAAAACCAAATTTGCTTCTCCTTCAACGCATGACGCAAATGCGGGTGATAAGGTTTTAATGATTAACAACTACCTTGAAAGTGCTCGTTTTGGTTTAGGGACTGCACAAAAGGCAACGTCTTCTTCTACCGTTACTATCGAAAAGGCAACAAACGCAAAAATCACCGTTTGGGTTAAAACGCAAAATTTAGTTGGTATCGGCAACTATGGTGCAAACATTAGGATTAACACTAGCGTTAACTCAACGACAACCAACGTTTTCGCTATTTACGGAATTAGAGATACTGAATGGACTCAATATACCTTCTACGTAAGGGGGGATGCTCATTATAGTTCAACCATCACCCTCGTTTTAGGTTTAGGTTTTGGCAACACTAAAGGTACTGATTTTGTAGAAAACTATACCGAAGGTACTGCATATTTTGACGACATCTCTTACGAAACCGTTGCAACCGTTCCTTCTTCTACGCAATATTCAATTAACTTAAACGATTCTGGCGACGTTTACGTGCCCTCTTCGGTTGAAAACCCAGTATTTAGTCTCAGAGTAAACGACTCAATTACGAGCAAAACTAACATCAACCTTTCTGATAGCACAATCGTTACCCACGATTTCCATAAATCGAACATCAAGCAAGGTAATGAATATTTAACAAGCAAAACCATTCTCGGTGCTGAAAACAGTACGGTTGGCGAAGTATCTCTCACGTCTAACCAAATTTACGTTAAAAATTTAGTTAACGCAAGTTATGCGGTTGATATTGCTTCCCCAGACTTTGCAGTCGCACCCGAAAGTTACGCTTATCTCACCTTTAAGGTAACTAACGAATTAGGCAGACTTGATAAACACGGCGTTACCGTTTACGTTTACGATTACAACGGCAACGAAGAAACGATTACTTCTATAGGCCGTGCAATTTATAGTGATGGCAAATCTTCACAATTTAATATCGTTATTAAAAATAACTTCCCAGAACTTGACGCCGAAGGCAATTATCCGACACTTCGTTACTTCAAATTGAAAATCGTTATCGGTGCAACGGATATTACTTCCGCTTCAACCGCTGCAGATTTTTCTAACGGTGGTGCAAGAATTTCTGATATGAGCATTCATTACGGAAAGACCTATCAATACGAAAGAACTGATTATACTAGTGATTCATACGTAACAACCACGAACGAACTTGAAGATTATGGAACGTATAAATTTGTAAGTTCTGCATGCACAGACGATACAGTATCTCTCTATGCTGGCAACTCTGCAGACTTCACGGCTTCCGCTTCTACCACTTACTCTATCAATTCTGCTCCGTCAGACATAGGCACTATTACAAGCAGACCTGCAATTGTAAACGGTTACGAAGGAATCAGTTCAGACCACGTTTATATCACCAACGAAAGCACTAACGCTGACATCAACACAAATGCAAACGCTGGTGTTATCAATACTAAATATTTAAACAATTATTCATTAGCAGGTATAAAAGAAGCGTTAAACCACACGGGTAAAAACGATATTCAACCTTTAATGATTTACAATGCAACCGCTTCTAGTTACGGTTACGTTGGCAAAAACCTTTCTATCGCACAAAGCGCATACGCTCTCATATCCTTAAAGATTCGTGTTGTTGGTGATGCTAAGGCTTCTATCTATCTTGTTGACGTTTCAAGCACTGCTAAAGACGTTATGTCCATCAACTTTAAAAACAACACCACTGGTTACAATTATATTACCGACGGTGTTGAACACAGTTACGATCTCGCATTTGAAAACATCACCGCTGACATGATGGAAACAACTGGCGCAAGCAAAGGTTGGTTAACACTAACTTTCTACGTTGGTGCAGGCAACACGGCTAAAAACTTCCGTCTTGAAATGTGGAATGGTAGCAGAACGGGCGATATAAATTCACAAGGATTTGTTTTCATCAATGATATCACCATTACTACTACTGATGCTTTCAAAGAACCTACCGATTGGCTCAACCTTGACAATAGCGTATTAAGTTCTATCGACCGTGATAACGCAGTATTATATAGAAGACCGCTTGATCAGACGGAAATCAAATTCAATAACGACCCAGCAAATGCCGACAAGTTAGTTTCTTACAGTGCAAAATACGTTTGGGCTAAGAGTGATTCCATCATCTATGCAATCTATAACACAATTGATCCTGTTCCCGTTGATCCTTACGAAACAGATGATGATAGCACGGACGACGGTGCTGATACCGGTTGCACGGCACAAACTGATCCTTCTACTTTCTGGTTATCCTTCTCTTCTATCGTTCTTGTTGTTGCTATTGTTTTCGCACTTATAATGCTTATAGTTAAGCGTGTATTAAATAAACGCAAAAAAGCACCTAAGGCAAAATCAGCTTATAACGTTTCAAGCAGACAAACTAAACCGGCAAAAGAAAAGGCTGAAAAAGTTAAAAAGGATATGTCTTACGACGAATACGAAGACGAAAAGATTGAAGAACCTGTTGAAGAAGTTGAACAAACACCTGAAACTAACGAACCAGCTTCTATCAATCCTGAAGAACAGACCATTGAAGAATTTGTTTATGGCGACGTTCAAGACTTCGGCGATTACGAAGACAATTCAGACAAAGATAACTAATCTTTAAAACTTAAAAGCACGGATTAATTTCCGTGCTTTTTTATTTTACAAAAACACCCCACCACTACTTTGAATAACTTTTTTATTTTTCACGCATATATATAATGTATGAAAAAAATAGTATTAACGGGCGGTGGTAGCGCAGGGCATTGTACACCGCATCTAGCCCTTTTACCTTTCCTAAAAGAAAAGTTTGACGAGATATATTATATAGGGAGCAAAACAGGCATAGAAAAGGAAATTATTGAAAATGAAAAAATTCCATACTATGGAATTTCCTGTGCAAAATTTATTCGTAGTTTTTCACTTAAAAACCTTTCTATTCCCTTTAAGGTCGCTTCTGGTATTACCGAAGCAGGAAAATTATTAGACAGGCTTAAACCTGACGTTGTTTTCTCAAAAGGGGGTTACGTTGCCCTTCCCGTTGTTATCGCTGCACATAAACGCAAAATTCCCGTAATTGCACACGAAAGCGATTATACGGTTGGGCTTGCGAACAAGATATCTTCTAGATATTGTGAAAAGGTTTTAACCACCTTCCCTGACACGGCAAAGTGCTTAAAAAATGGTGAATTTGTCGGTGCACCTATCCGCAACGGACTTTCTAAATTTAATAAAACCGACGCTTATAAGCGCTTTAATCTAACGGGGAGCAAACCTGTTGTAACTGTTATAGGTGGTAGTTTAGGTGCCACGGCAATTAACCAAGCGGTGAGAAAAAGTCTTCCAGACCTTTTAGAAAAATTTGACGTTGTGCATATCTGCGGAAAGGGAAACGTTGATAATTCAATTCACAAAAAAGGATATTTTCAGGCAGAATATTTACACGACGTTCAAAACGCCTTAGGTGTTGCTTCCGTTTGCATAACACGTGCTGGTTCAAACGCTTTATTTGAACTTTTAAGCCTTAAAAAGCCGTGCGTTGTTATTCCGCTACCAAAGGGAAATTCTCGGGGCGACCAAGTTCTAAACGCTTCCTATTTCCAAAAAGAAGGTGTAATATACTGTCTACCACAAGCCGAACTTTCATCTTCTTCTCTTTTATTTTACGTTAACTCTGCATATACAAACAGAACTAACATTAAACGAATTCTTGAAGAAACACCGATAACCGATAAAAGTCAAGAAATTGTGAAAATTATATCAAAGTTCGCAAAGTAATTTTAATTTCTAATCAAACCTTGCACGTTTGAAAAGAATTTGGTAAGTGAAGTTCCATTAGCCGTCTTGCACGTTCTACTACGGGCAAACGGCTTTTGAATTTTTTCAAGACATAATATCATCAGGTCGTCCTTATAATCCCTATTGTTTTTAATGATAGAAATCGGTTTAACCCCTTTAATACGTTTGACTTTTTTATTTTTTCTTAAAATATTAATCATTGTTCTCTCCTTTACACCTATAATATACCGACTAATATTGCCACACGGTTGTCATATTATAATATTTTTTTAATTTTTCTTGACAAATTCCGTCATGTTTATTAAACTGAATATATAATTACTTATAAATATGATTTGTAAAGGAGAACGTGACGTGAAATATAGTATAATGCTTAGCATTTTATTTGAACTTTTGTCGAATAAGTCTGTTTCTGCAAACTATCTTGCAGATAAATATGAAATTAGCACGAGAAGCGTTTATCGCTATCTTGAAGACTTAGAAGACGCAGGCGTTCCACTATATACCACCCGTGGCAGATCGGGCGGAATTTCGCTTGTTGACACCTACCGCTTATCTTCTACTTTTATGACCGTACAAGAATTTGAACAAACCATTTCTGCATTAACCGCTATTAACGACGGTGTTGACAATAAGGTGCTTGAAAGTGCAATATTAAAGTTAAAATCTGCCGTTAGAAAAGAATACGCTGGTTTTAATATTGAGAGTGGAAATCTTATCATTGACGGTGGGTCTTGGGGGGACACGATAGGTTATAAAACCAAATTAAAAGTTGTACAAGAAGCAATCGACCAAAACAAGAAACTTTCCATCATTTACCACGATAGAAACGGAAATAGCACTACAAGAACAATTGACCCACACTTTATTTTATTTAAGCAAGGACTTTGGTACGCCTATGCTTATTGTAACTTGCGTGAAACGTTTAGGCTTTTCAAAATCGGAAGAATTGAATCGGCAACAATCTTAAACGAAACTTTTCAACGAAAGAACGTTAACAAATCGGATATTGATTTTGAATTTTGGGAAAACAACCCTGAATCTATTAACGTTACAATGGAAATTTCACCTTCTTGCCTTTCCGACGTTGAAGAATGGCTTGGCGTGGAAAACATTAAAGATGAAAACGGCAAAAAAATTGCCCGTGCCAAACTTCCGTTTGACAATGGGCTAATCAGTAAAATTATGGGCTTTGGTAAGGGAATTAAGGTGCTATCCCCTAACGAATTAAAAAATGAAATTAAAAAGAACGCAGAAGAATTGATAAAAAATTATTAATTTTAGCCAAAAACACTCCACTTATTTAGTGGAGTGTTGTTTTTTATCTTTCAATGAATTCTATAATAGGCGTAACGTCTTCAAGCGAGTGCGGATGATGTTTGCCTTCGGGTTTTAAGATTGTTTGTATGTAAATATTATTCTTTTTGCAATACTCTATCATTTTACCAGAATTTTGCTCGAAATCAACTTCTTCGTCTTTGAGCCCTGCAATTAATAAAATATGTTTCATATGAGAAAAGAACTCATCAAAATAATTTACAGGTTGTCCGTTAAACGTCTCATAAGCGTCAGGTGTTAAACCATATTCGTTAATCGCTTGCACTCTCTCTATCATGCCTTCTTTGGGCCACGTGCGCATATCTAAAACAGGCGCATCAAAATAAATCTTTTCAACACATTCGGGATAGAAAAGCGTGAAGTTATAAGCATAAAGTCCACCACGGCTAAATCCAAAAAGATAACACCTTTCGTCAAGATTAAACCTATTGATAACGTCAAAATAGAAATTATGCATAAGTCTTACGGCATTAAAACTGCCGTATTTATCACTTATTTGATAATAGACCCTTGTATATCCCATATCTAATAATTTTCTTTCCGCTTGGTCAAATGCGGTAAAGAATTCTGTTTTCCAAATCCATTTTCCGTTAGGTTTGTCTGGACGTATTACGTATGCGTTATATCCATTAAATACATATTCGTATGTCTGTGGCATGATGTCTCCTTGTTTTTATTATGAATTTAATATAGATTTCGTTTATTCGGGAATATAAAATCTGTTTTTCTTTTTATTTTTATCTAATTCTACAAGATAATTTGCTTTCTCCGTAGGATTACCAAGACTATTTAATGCGTTTTCTATTTGATCGAAACAGATAGTATTTTCATCTTCATTAAATATCCACCTATCGCTTTGGTAGGTTGAATGGACTTCGATATCTTCCGCTTTATAAGGCTGAGCATTATAACCTACAAAGAACACGTCTTTCCCTATCTGCCTTGCAGGAACACCGCCCCACGAAGTATTTGAAGGTATCTTTTTAGTAACAACGCTATGCGTACCAACGATTGCGCCAGAGCCTATCTTCGAACCTTTTAATACGTTTGTTAGTTTACCAAGCCACACGTGGTCGCCGATATAAATGCTTTTTGCGTAATTTATTCTTTGAAGATTGTTGCAATCAAAAATCAAGTGAGAATCGGACACCCAAGCTTCAACGCTTGTGGAATACATCCCGTCATCACCGATAAAAATATTCTTTTCTTACGCACAACGCAGACGCAATATTTCACCATACGGGTTAAAATAATTGTTCGCCCCGATATGGCAAACACTATTGTGATACATATGCAGACTAAACGTGTACTTAAATTTACCCGCATCTATAAATAGCAAATTATTATTACCATAAAAAGTAACGTCCGTATTAACAATTTGCACTTTTACGTTAGACGGATTATGTATAAAAATTAAGTTGTTAGTTCCGTTAAAATTGATTTTAGTGTTTACAAGTTCAATTTCACCAGAAGATATTACTTGATTATATTTTAAGTTTGTAATATCCGATACTTTTTGAATTATTTCCATTATATTTTCTCTTTCATTTAATAATTAATCCTTTTTACAAAGGCATACAAGTGTTTCCACGTGTTTTGTTTAATGTCA